>NZ_JBQPDO010000009.1:0-102314 GCF_052220525.1 Micrococcus sp. TCR-5 | reverse complement strand
CTGCCAGACCACCGGAGACTCCGTACGGATGACCCAGGCAATGGCCGGGAAGGGAGTCATGCCACTGAACTGATCCCATCACGGTGGCCAGCACCACCACCCAAACGGGCAAACCAGCTGGCCACCAGTGGGCAGTTCTGATGGCCACCAGCGGGAAGAAACACTGGCCGCCTATGGGCAGAACTCAATGGCCCTTGACACTCGATCACGTTCCGGCCCGTGTAAGCCTCCGAGTCCAGGCCCACGGTTCGGCCGCCGGCCGAGCCGCGGCGTCTGCGGTGGCCCTGCTGGTCAGCCGGTTGGGGAGGACGGCCTTGATGCCACCGGCGCGCAGATGGGTGCCGATCGCCCGCGATGAGTACGCCTTCTCGCCCAGCACCGTCGACCAGCTGATGGGTCTTCGTGCTCAGCCCGCTCCGTGAGCGCCCGAGGCCGTGATCGGCGGGCTCTTCACGCGGATTCCTTGTCGTTCGATCCAGCCCCTCTGAGCCGGGTGGTGTTCCTCGCGTGCTGATGGGCGCGGGCGATCGTGGAGTCGACCGAGACCGACCAATCGATCAGGATTTCGGCATCCGCTGCGGTGGTCCGTGTTGCCAGCACCGTGTCCCAGGTGCCCTCTTCGGCCATGCGCCGATGCCAGGTCCACACGATCAGCCAGGGCCCGGAGACCTCGGGCAGGTCCCGCCACGGGATCGAAGCACCTGTCCCGGTGGATGATGGCTTCGACCCTCGTGCGGTCATCGGCGAACGGCCGGCCCTGCCGGCCCGTGCAGGCGGGGAGCATCTGGAACCGGGACGTGTCTTCGAGGGCGCCAGCCGACCCTGGATTCATTGTCAGACACGCCCTAGGCCCGTCTGGCCCGAGGGTGAGCCGGACTCTGAACTGGGGGATGAAGAGCGGTCGTGCACCGGGGTCGGCCCCAGCGGCCACGACGACGGCGGCCCGCCGCCCTCCGTGCGGAGGGCGGCGGGCCGCCGTCGTCGTGGTGCCCGCGCGCGGGCGGTGTCCCGTGGATCAGGCCTTCGCGGCGATCTGACGGAGCACGTACTGCAGGATGCCGCCGTTGCGGTAGTACTCGGCCTCACCGGGGGTGTCGATGCGGACGACCGCGTCGAACTCGGTGACCCTGCCGTCCTCACCGGTGGCCGTGACCTTCACGGTCTTCGGCGTGGTGCCCTCGTTGAGGGCGGTGATGCCGGAGATGTCGAAGGTCTCGGTGCCGGTCAGGCCCAGCGAGTCGGCGTTCTCACCCTCCGGGAACTGCAGCGGCAGCACGCCCATGCCGATGAGGTTCGAGCGGTGGATGCGCTCGAAGGACTCCGTGATCACGGCCTTGACGCCCAGGAGCGCGGTGCCCTTGGCCGCCCAGTCACGGGAGGAGCCGGAGCCGTACTCCTTGCCGCCCAGGACCACCAGCGGGGTGCCCTGCTCGGCGTAGTTCTGCGCCGCGTCGTACACGTAGGCCTGCGGGGCGCCCTCCTGGGTGAAGTCGCGCGTGAAGCCGCCCTCCACGCCGTCGAGCAGCTGGTTCTTGATGCGGATGTTCGCGAACGTGCCGCGGATCATGACCTCGTGGTTGCCACGACGGGATCCGTAGGAGTTGAAGTCCTTGCGCTGCACGCCGTTCTCCAGCAGGTAGCGGCCCGCCGGGGTGTCCGACTTGAAGGAGCCGGCCGGGGAGATGTGGTCCGTGGTCACGGAGTCACCCAGCTTGAGCAGGACGCGGGCGCCGGAGATGTCCGACACCGGGTCCGGCTGCATGGTCATGCCCTCGAAGTACGGGGGCTTGCGCACGTAGGTGGACTTCTCGTCCCACTCGAAGGTGGAGCCCGAGGGGGTCTCCAGGGACTGCCAGCGCTCGTCGCCGTCGAAGATCGTGGCGTACTGCGAGGTGAACATCTCGGTGTCGATCGACGCGTCGATGATCTGCTGGACCTCGGTCGGGTCCGGCCAGATGTCCTTGAGGAAGACGTCGTTGCCCTCCGTGTCCTGGCCCAGGGCCTCGTTCTCGAAGTCGAAGTCCATGGTGCCGGCCAGGGCGTAGGCGACCACCAGCGGCGGGGAGGCCAGGTAGTTCATCTTCACGTCCGGGTTGATGCGGCCCTCGAAGTTGCGGTTGCCGGAGAGCACCGCGGTCACGGACAGGTCGTTCTCCTGGATGGCCTCGGAGATCTCGGACTCCAGCGGGCCGGAGTTGCCGATGCAGGTGGTGCAGCCGTAGCCGACCACGTTGAAGCCGAGGTCGTTGAGGGACTCGCGCAGCCCGGACTTCTCGTAGTAGTCGGTCACCACGCGGGAGCCCGGGGCCACGGAGGTCTTCACCCACGGCTTGGACTTCAGGCCCTTGGCGACCGCGTTGCGGGCCAGCACGCCGGCCGCCATCATCACGGAGGGGTTGGACGTGTTGGTGCACGAGGTGATCGAGGCGATGGACACGGCACCGTGGTCCAGCTGGAACTGGCGGCCGTCCGGCATGGCCACGTCCACGAGCTTGGACGGGCGGCCCTCGCCGGCCTCGTCCTGCGTGGCGTAGTTGTGCAGGTCCTTGCGGAACTGGTCCTTGGAGTCGGTGAGCTCGATGCGGTCCTGGGGACGCTTCGGGCCGGAAATGGAGGGCACCACGGTGGACAGGTCCAGCTCGAGGTACTCGGAGTAGGCGACCTCGGAGGACGGGTCGTGCCACATCCCCTGCTCCTTGGTGTACGCCTCCACGAGGGCGACCTGCTCCTCGGAGCGGCCGGTCAGGCGCAGGTAGTCGAGGGTGACCTCGTCGATCGGGAAGATCGCGGCGGTGGAGCCGAACTCGGGCGACATGTTGCCGATGGTGGCGCGGTTGGCCAGGGGCACGGAGCCGACGCCCTCGCCGTAGAACTCGACGAACTTGCCGACCACGCCGTGCTGGCGGAGCATCTCGGTGATGGTCAGCACCACGTCGGTCGCGGTGGCGCCGGACGGGATGCTGCCGGTCAGCTTGAAGCCCACGACCCGCGGGATCAGCATGGACACGGGCTGGCCGAGCATCGCGGCCTCGGCCTCGATGCCGCCGACGCCCCAGCCGAGCACGCCCAGGCCGTTGACCATGGTGGTGTGCGAGTCGGTGCCGACGCAGGAGTCCGGGTAGGCGCGCAGCACGCCGTCGACCTCGCGGGTCATCACGGTGCGGGCCAGGTTCTCGATGTTGACCTGGTGGACGATGCCCATGCCCGGGGGGACGACCTTGAAGTCGTCGAAGGCGGTCTGGCCCCAGCGCAGGAACTTGTAGCGCTCGCCGTTGCGCTCGTACTCGATCTCCATGTTCCGCTCGATGGCGGCGTCGTTGCCGAAGGAGTCGATCTGCACGGAGTGGTCGATCACGAGCTCGGCCGGGGAGAGCGGGTTCACGCGCTCCGGGTCGCCGCCCAGGTCCTGGATGGCCTCACGCATGGTGGCCAGGTCCACGACGCAGGGCACGCCGGTGAAGTCCTGCATGATCACGCGCGCCGGCGTGAACTGGATCTCGGTGTCCGGCTGGGCGTTCGGGTCCCAGGCGGCCAGGGCCTTGATCTGGTCGGCGGTCACGTTGGCGCCGTCCTCGGTGCGCAGCAGGTTCTCCAGCAGCACCTTCAGGGAGTAGGGCAGCTTCTGCGCCCCCTCGACCTTGTTCAGACGGAAAATCTCATACTCGGCTCCCTTGACGTCCAGGACGCCCTTGGAGCCGAAGCTGTCGACGGTGGTCACGAGAGGACTCCTCTTCCCGCCCGGTTTCCTCCGGGCGCTCGTCCAGTGGGGGGTGGTCACCCGCGGCCGCGGACCGCGCGCCGTCCGGGACGGGCGTCGTCTGCGTCACAGGTGCCGCACTGTGTCCCAGGGTACCGCGCCGGTCGCGTGTGACGCGGGCATGGCGCGCGGCGGCCCGCAGGCCGCCGCGCGGGCGCCGGATCAGATCTCGACGACGGCCGGGGCCGGTGCGCTCTGGGCGGCCGGCACCAGCACGGTGACCGACTCGAGGTGGTGGGTGTCCGGGTAGAGGTCGAACACGCGGGCGCGCTCCACCTCGTAGCCGCCGTCGCGCAGCCACGCCAGGTCGCGGGCGAACGAGGCGGGGTCGCACGAGACGTACACGATGCGGCCCGGCTCGAGCGCGAGGATGCGCTCGATCGCCCGCCGCCCCGCGCCGGCCCGCGGCGGGTCCAGGACCACGGTGTCCAGCGCGACCCCGCCGAGGCCGCCGTCGGCCACGGGGCGCTCGGGGTACTTCAGCCAGCTGCCGAGCACCTTGTCCGTGGGGCCGTTGAGCACCGAGGCCTGCGGCTGCTCGTGCAGGTTGCGGCGGGCGTCCTTCGAGGCCTGACGGGAGGCCTCCACCGAGTACACGCGGCCCTCGGGTCCCACGGCGTCCGCCAGGTACGCGCTGAACAGGCCGGCGCCGCCGTAGAGGTCGGCCACGACCTGGCCCGGCTCGACTCGGGCGTCCTCGAGCACCGCGTCCACGAGGGTGGCCGGGGCGTGCTGGTGGACCTGCCAGAAGCCGTCACCCGTGACGCGGAAGCGCTTGGTGCCGCCGCGCTCGGACTCCACGGTCTCCTCGACCCAGGTCTTCCCGGTGATGCGCTCGACCTTGACCGGCTGGAACTGCTTCGGGCCGGGCAGGGCCAGGCCGGCGGAGACGTCCACGCCGCACGCGTTGGCGGCCTGGCGGATCCGGGTGCGCAGCCGGCCGAGCTTGACCTCGTCCGCCCGCGTCTGCGGGGTGGGCGTCACCAGCACGAGGGGGCGGGAGCCGGAGGCCGGCGTCGCGACGTCCACGCGGGCGGCTCCGGTGAAGTCCCAGTCCCACAGGGCGAGCGCATCGAGGGCCGGCACGCCGAGCGGCATGTTGCGCACGGGCAGGAGGGTCGCCGAACGGTAGGCGTGCATCGCGATGTGCCCCTGGGGGGTCACCGCGAACGCGTTCCGGGTCCGCCAGCGCTGGCCGGTGGGCTCGTCCTCGGAGCCGGCGAAGCACACCTCCGGCTCCACCGCGAGGTCGGCGATGCGGTGCACCGTGTCCCGGAAGACCTGGGCCTTGAGCCGGCGCTGGTGCGGGACCACGATGTGGCCGAACTCGGCGCCGCCCACGGGCGGGCGACCCGAGGCGTGGGCGCGCAGCATGTCCGCGAGCTTCCACTGGTGGATGCGGCGGAACTCGGAGGGCCGCAGCACCTCCACGACGTCGCCGCGCCAGAAGCGGGCCCCGTCCTCGGCCTCGGTCAGGGCCACCCGGACCTTCTCGCCGGGCACGGCGTGGCGCACGAAGACGACCCGCCCCTCGTGCCGGGCCACGCAGTGGCCGCCGTGGGCCATGGCCCCGACCTCCACCTCGATGGTCCTCCCGATCCCGGTGACGTCTGTGGACGTGTCGACGACTGCCATGTCTGGCTCCTCTCGCATCGCAGCGCGCTTCAGGTCTTGCCCTGAGCATCGACTGGTCAGATCATCATCATCCTTGCAGACCGATGCGGCTGTGTCGCCTCGATCGTGGGCGCGCCGTCGGACGGCGTCATCCGCCGCTCCCCGGGGGCGCCGGGGCGGTCAAGAGCCCTGGCCCTCGTGGACCTGCCACGGCACCGAGCCCACCATCACGCCCGGCTCCCGCTGCAGTCGCCGCGTCTGACGGGTGGCGGTCCGGTTGTGCAGGAGCGTGCGCCAGCCCGGCCGGACCACGTACTCCGGGATGAACACCATGGTCAGGTCCCGCGGGGAGCGGCGTCGGTGCTCGCGCACATGCCGCACCAGGGGGGCCACCGTGTCGCGGTAGGGCGAGGCGATCACGGTGAGCGACATCGGCAGGCCGGCACGCTCCCAGGCGTCGATCACCTCCAGGGTGGCGGCGCGCTCGGCGTCCACGACGACGGCCTCGAGGGAGGACGGCCGCGACGCGCGGGCGTAGGCCAGCGCCCGCAGCGCCGGCCGGTCCAGCGTGGTCACGACGACCACCACGTGGACCCGCGAGGGCAGGGCCCGCGCGTCGTCCTGGGGGTCCGGTGCGAGCTCGCGGTCCACGTCCGAGTAGTGGCGGCGGATCCGCCCCATCACCAGCGAGCCGAGCACGATCGCCAGCAGCGCCACCCACGCGCCCTGCGTGAAGCGGGTGACCAGGACGACGACGCCCGCCAGCGCCGTGACCACCCAGGCCACCGCCGTGATGATCAGGCGCAGCCGGACGGCCGCCCGGGCCCGGGCGCCCGGTGTGTGCACGAGCCGGCGGCGCCACAGCCGCAGCATGCCGGCCTGCGCGAGCGTGAAGGCCAGCAGCACGCCGATGACGTAGAGCTGCACGAGCAGGGCGGTCCGGGCCTCGAAGAACAGCACGAGTGAGAGGGCCACGGCCCCCATCCCGAGGACACTCCACGTGTGCACGAGCCGGTCGCTGCGGACCCTCAGCTGCCGGGGCAGGTAGCCGTCCTCGGCCACGCGCGCGGCCAGGGCGGGGAACGAGCGGAACGCCGACTTGGCAGCGAACAGCAGGAGCAGGGCGGTGGCCGCGATGGTGGCGACGGACAGGACGCTGCCCGGGCCGTACACGGTGTCCGCGAGCTGGGCGAGCACGGGGGCGGGGGCGCGGTCGGGCGTGACCTCCCCGCCCGCGGCGTCCCGGAGGTTCTCCAGCTCCAGCCCGACGACGACGCCGGTGCGCTGGGCCAGATGCATGACGCCCACGGTCAGCGCGCCGAGGGTGAGGGCCATCACGGTGAGCACCCACCGCACCGTGGGCACGGCCGGCCGGGCCATCAGGCGGGTGCTCGAGACCGGCACCTCGACGCCGGTGAGCAGCACCGATCCCGCGCTGAACGCGCGCAGGGCGAGCAGCGCCGTCGCCACGGTGCCGACGGTCCCGCCGACCCCGGCGCCCTCCTGCGTCCACCCGGCCGTCGGCGCCGCGCCGAGCAGCCCACGGCCCTCCTGCCACAGACCCGCCAGGACGAGCAGCGCGGTCAGGGCGACGAACACGCTCACGAGCACGGGCAGCACCCACCGGGACAGCCGCACCCCGCGGAGCGCGGCCAGCAGCACGCCCACGAGCGCGGCCGAGGCCACCAGCACGCGGCTGCCGACGGTGAGTCCGGGGGCCAACGCCGCCACGAAGTGGGCGAAGGCGGCCACGGAGACCGCGGCGGTGAACACGAAGTCCAGCAGGAGCGCGGCCGAGGCGACGACGCCGGCCCTCGGGCCGAACTTCGTGCCGGCCATGTGGTAGATGCCGCCGTGCGGAACGGCGGCGACCGCGGCGCGGAAGGACACGACGATGAGCAGCATCACCGCGACGACGGCCCAGCCGACGGCGGGTCCGAGCGCGAGCGCGGACGTGCCGGCGGCGACCAGGGTGAGGATGATCTCGTCCGGGGCGTAGGCGAGGGAGGACAAGGCGTTCGACGACGTCACAGGCAGCGCCCGCCACCGGTTCATGCGGGGCTCGTCGGCGGCGTGCGACGTCACGGGGCGACCGAGGAGGCCGCGGCGCAGGAGGGAGGACAGCGTGGCCACCGCACCACGGTACTCCCGCCGGGCCCGGGTGCTGGGGCGACGCGGATACTCCCGGACGTGCCCGCCGGATGCGAGGATGGAGCCCGCGTCGGCTCCCCGGCGCACGGAGCACCGCACGAGAGGCAGGGACGGGCATGGCCCACTACGTGATCGTCGGCGGCGGACGGGTGGGCACCCGGCTGGCGGCCGCGCTGGACGCGGCCGGTCACGGCGTCGCCCTCGTGGACCGCGACCCGCGGACCGTGGAGGGGCTGGCCCCCGGCTTCTCCGGCGAGCTCGTGGCCGGCGTGGGCTTCGACCGCTCCGCGCTGCGCGCCGCCGGCATCGACCGCGCGCAGGGCCTGGCGGCCGTGACCGCGGACGACAACACGAACATCATCGCCGCCCGCGTGGCCCGCGAGACCTTCCACGTGGACCACGTGGTGGCGCGCATCTACGACGCCGACCGGGCCCGGCTGTACCAGCGCCTGGGCATCCCCACGGTCGCCTCGATCCAGTGGACGGCCGACCAGGTGCTGCACCGGCTGCTGCCGGCCGGCACCGCCGCCGCGGAGCACCGCGACGCCTCCGGCCGGCTGCTCGTGACCGAGCTGGTCCCCCACTCCTCGTGGTGGGGCCGCCGGCTGAGCGACGTCGAGTCCACGGTGGGGATGCGCATCGCCTACCTCACCCGGCTCGGCGACGGCCAGCTGCCCCGGCCGGGCGACCGCCTGCAGGAGGGCGACGTGCTGCACGCCGTCTACCCGGTGGACCGCCGGGACCGGGTGGAGGCCGCCCTGCAGGGCGAGGCACGCGTGCCGGACGGCGCGGACGAGGACGAGGAGGGACGGGCATGAGGGCTGTCATCGCCGGAGCGGGCGCCGTGGGCGCCTCCATCGCGCGGGAGCTGCACGCGCACGGCCACGAGGTGGTCGTCGTCGAGGCGCGCACGGACGCGGCCCGCAAGGCCGACGTCGGCGGCGCACGCCTCGTCCTCGGGGATGCGTGCGACCTGACCGTGCTCGAGCAGTGCGGCGCCCTGGAGGCGGACGTGCTCGTCGCGGCGACCGGCGACGACCGGGTCAACCTCGTGTGCTCCCTGCTGAGCCGCTCGGAGTTCGGCGTCGGCCGCACCGTGGCCCGCGTCAACAACCCGCTCAACGACTGGCTCTTCGACGAGTCGTGGGGCGTGGACGTGGCCGTGTCCACCCCCTCGATCATGACGGCGCTCGTGGAGGAGGCCGTGGAGACCGGGGACCTCGTGCGCCTGCTCAGGCTGGAGGCCGGCGGCGCGGCGCTGTCCGAGTTCCGGGTCCCGGCGGAGCACTGGCTCGAGGGCCGGCGCATCGGCACCGTGTCCTGGCCGCAGGAGGCTCCGCTCGTGGCGGTCGTGCGCGACGGTGCCCCCCGGCAGGCGTCGGCGGACGAGGTCCTGGAGGTGGGCGACGAGCTCTTCTTCCTGGCCGCCGGCTCCGCCGAGCCGGCCCTGCGTCGCCTCCTCGTCGGCGAGGGCCGCGCTCAGGGGCGCTCGGAGGCGGCGGAGTCCGCCGACACGCCGTCGTCCTGACCGGGCGAGCTGACGGACCAGGCGAGCCAGAGCCCCAGGGCATAGAGCGGCAGGCCCATCACCAGGCGGGCCACCCCGAGCGCGGTGACGGCGTCCCCGAGGTAGAGGGGCACCTGCACCGCCAGGCGCAGCGCGAACACGGCCACGAGGATCCAGGTGGCCGCGGCGTAGGCGCGGCGCCGAGGCCGGTGGGCCCGCCAGCGGGTGCCCTCGGCGCGCACGAGGCCGAGCACCAGGCCCGCCGCGGGCCAGCCCACGAGGGCGGACACCGCGAACGCGAGGCCGTAGGCGGCGTTGGTGACGAAGCCCCACAGGTAGTAGTCGCGGGCCTGGCCGGTGGTCAGGGAGACCACGACGGACAGGACGACGACGGCGAGGCCGGCCAGCACCTGGACCGGCGACTGGCGCTGGACGAGGCGCGCGACGCCCAGCACGAGAGCGACCGCGACGGCGGCCACGCCGGAGGGCCACACCTGCTGGGTGGCGACGTAGCCGACCATGTAGACGAGGGTGGGCAGGGAGGCCTCGACGATGCCGCGCCAGCCACCGACGCTGCCCAGCGCGTCGAGGCGGCCGCGCTCGTCCAGGCGGGCTCGAGACGGCAGGGGGCCGGCCCCGTCCGGGGCGGCGGTGACGGGGCCACGCGGCTCGGTCATGGGCTCTCCTCTCGGGGCCGTGCTCAGAGCGTGGCCTCGGGCGCGTCGACCAGGTCGAACTCGGGGTTGTGCAGGGTGGGCACGCCGTCCATCTGGGTGACGCGGCCGCGGACCGTCAGCCACTCCCCCGGCATGACGCCGGGCACGCGGCGCCGCCCGTGCCAGACCAGCTGCAGCGTCTCGGCGGGCGCCATGCTCCCGGGTGCGGGCAGGCGGTCGGCCAGGGCCGCGCGGAAGACGGTCGCCTCGTCCGCGCCGGGCAGCGTGACGGAGGCGATGACGCCGCGGCGCTCGATACGGCCTGCGGCGCCGGTCGGGCGGGCCGCGACGGCGGGGCTCACCGGATCTCCGTGATCTCCGGACCGCGCTCGGGCAGCGCGGTGGTCTCCGGTGCCGCGCCGTCCCCCGGGCCGGCGGCGGTGTCCGCGAGCACGTCCCGGCCCTCGTCCGGGGCCGGGCGGCGACGCTGCAGCGGGCGCGCGTTGGGCGGCGGACGCAGGGGCAGCAGCTCGCGCGGCGGGAGCGGCTCGTCGCCCCGCACCACGACCAGGTCGGAGAACACCTGTTCGAGCGGATCGGCGGCCTCCGGCTGGAAGGCGGCCTCGCCGTGGAACACGCCGCGCACGAACCAGCGCGGACCGTCCACGCCCACGAACCGGGCGACGTTCCACCCCGGCGAGCCGTCCGGCAGCGCCGCCGGCACGCGCGTGAGGATCTCGATGCCGAAGCGGCCGGTCTGCTCCTGCACGGTCGCGTGGGCCGTGGTCGACAGGGAGTCGTGCAGCTCGGCGCGCAGGTCGTCCCACAGACCCGTGCGGCGCGGGGCGCTGAACGCCTGGACCTGCAGCGCCGAGCGGCCGAGGCTGACGGTGGCGGCGACGATCCGCTTCGTCGCGTCCTCGACGTCGAGGCGCAGCTTCATGCCCTGGACCGCCCGCAGGCGCAGCGACCCCAGGTCGATCATGCCGGCGGGGTCCGGGCGGGTGGCGAGGTCGTGCGGGCCGACGTCGGCTGCCTCCGGCGCGGCGGCGATCTCGAGGTCGCGCTCCTCCAGCAGCTCGGCCGGCAGGCTGACCTGCTCGTGGCGCACGGTGCGGTTGCGTCCGAAGATCACGACGTCCTCCCAGGGGTGGTGTCGGCGGTGAAGCCGCCGGTCGAGCCGAAGCCGCCGGCCCCGCGCTCGGAGTCGGGCAGCGCGTCCACGGGCTCGAAGCGGGCCCGCACGACCGGCTGCAGCACGAGCTGGGCGATCCGGTCGCCGCGGCGCAGCACGATCGGCTCGGTCGGGTCCAGGTTGATCAGGGGCACCTTGATCTCGCCGCGGTAGCCGGCGTCGATGGTGCCGGGGGCGTTGACGACGCTCAGGCCGTGGCGGACCGCGAGGCCCGAGCGGGGGTGCACGAACCCCGCGTGGCCCTCCGGGATGGCCAGCGCCACGCCGGTCGGCACGAGGGCACGCTCACCCGGGGCCAGGGTCACGTCGACGGCGGTGCGCAGGTCCGCGCCCGCGTCGCCCGGCTGCGCGTAGGCGGGCGGGGCCAGGCCCGGATCGAGGGCGTGCAGGGGCACGGGCAGCTCGGCGGAGTCGGTCACGAGGCCCGACCCTACACGAGCACCCGTCGGCCCGGGGCCGCGTCGAGGCGGCCGGGCGGGCGCCCTTGCCGGTGCCGCGCGGCGGGACCGGAGTCCGGATGTGGGAAGCTGGGACCCATGCGTGATCCCCAGCAGCACCCCGTCGCCGATGCCTCCCGTCGCGCCCCCGAGGGCGCTGCGGCGGGACCCGATCCGGTCCTGTTCGAGGAGCGGTTGACGCCCTCCCCGGGGGTCTGGGCCGTGGCGCTCATGCTGGCGGCGCTGACGATCCTCGTGTTCGCGCCGATCGACCTCGGGGTGGGCATCGCGGCCGCCGTCGCGTTCTTCGCCGTCGAGGTCCTGATCCTGGTGGCCACCACCCCGCGCATCGTGGTGCGCGAACGCACCCTCCAGGTGGGCCGCGCCAGCATCGAACGGCACCACGTCGGTCAGGTCACGGGGTATCGCGGCGAGGACGCCCGGGCCCAGCGCGGCCCGCTGCTGCACGGGCTGGCCTTCGTGAACGTGCGCGGCTGGATCGCGCCCGTCGTGCGGATCCAGCTGACCGACGAGCGCGACCGCACACCCTACTGGCTGACCAGCACCCGGCGTCCGGAGGAGCTGGTCGCGGCCCTCGGCGGGGCCATGGCCCGGCAGGAGGGGGCGGCCGAGGACCGCTGACCGCCCCGGCGGCGGGGGCTCAGCCCTCGCAGTCGCTGCAGTAGATCAGGCCGTTCTTCTCACGCGCGGCCTGCGAGCGATGGCGGACCAGGAAGCAGGAGGCGCAGGTGAACTCATCCGACTGGGCGGGCAGCACCCGCACCATCAGCTCTTCACCCGAGAGGTCGGCGCCAGGCAGCTCGAACCCCTCGGCGGCCTCCGCCTCGTCCTCGTCCACGACGGCGGACTGGGTGTCCGTGCGCCGTGCCTTCAGCTCCTCGATGGAGTTCTGGCTCAGCTCTTCCTCGTTCTTGCGAGGGGCGTCGTAGTCAGTGGCCATGGGGTTTCACGCTCCGCTGGTGGGGGACGGCACCGGGACCGGTGCCGGCACTGCGCGGACGGCGTCGTGGGCGGACCACGCGTCACCGGCCTGCGCCGTTGCGCGTAGATTGTGCACCATGGCCGAACCCGTGCCAAATGTTGACGGGCACGCTCGCCCAGGGCGGATTCCCGCGGCCGCTCGTCCCTCGCCCGGGCCGTGGTCTGCGGCACGGCGGCTAGGATCGGGGCATGCCCGGCCGGGCGTCCACATGCCCGGTGACCAGAACACGATGTGGGAGGGACCACCGCCATGGCAGAGCTGCGACTGACCGGACCCACCGAGGACGGCGACGCGCTGCGCCTGTCGGGGCCCGAGGGTGAGGAGCACACGCTCGCCCTCTCCCCCTATCTGCGCCGGCTGGTCATCGAGGGCGCTGCGCCCGAGGCCGTGCGACCGGCCGAGGGCGGCCCCGCGGCCTGGCACGACATGACGGAGACGGACGTCCCCGGGACGGGCGACGAGGACGCCGAGGGACCGGTGGACGCGACGACGCAGGCCGACGATGCCGCGGAGGAGGGCGAGCGGGCTCCCGACGTGCCCTCCGGCCCGACCCGTCCGGACGAGGACCTCGCGCTCACCCCCCGCATCGACCCGCAGCCCGCGGCCGACGATGAGACCGCAGACGGCCCGACCCCGGCGCCGCTGACCGACCAGGAGTCCATCAAGGCCGCCGCGACCCACGAGGCCGAGCCCCTCACCCCCCGGGAGATCCAGCAGCGCATCCGTGCGGGCGCCTCCGTGGAGCAGGTCGCCCGGGAGAGCGGGAACGCGTTCTCGCGCATCCGCACCTACGGTCACCCCGTCCTGGCCGAGCGCGACTGGATCGCCCGACAGGCCCGCGCCGTCGAGGTCTGGGTCGGCGGGCCCGACCTCTACGCGGACCTCGTCCAGGACGGCGGCCCCACGACGCTCGGCGAGCTCGCCGCGCACCGACTCGCCGAGCTGGGCGTGGACGAGGCGAGCCTCGAGTGGGACGCGTGGCGCGAGGACCAGGCCGGCTGGACCGTGGCCGCCCGGTTCGCCGTGGCCGGCGCGAGGAGTCTGCCCACCCGCGAGGAGCCGCCGGCGCTCTGGACGTTCAGCCCGGCCGGACGCCACCTCGAACCCGAGAACGCCTGGGCCCGCGCCCTGTCCGAGGCGGAGGCCTGGGACCTGGTCCCCCGCGCCCCCGCGGCCGAACCGGTGACGGACGACGTGGACGCCGAGGACGCCGTGACCCCCGCGGGTGCGCACTCCCCGGCCGCCGACCGCGACGCCGATCTGCTGGAGATCCTGCGGGTGCGCCGGGGTCAGCGTGTGGGCGCGGACCTGGAGTCGGACGACGCGCTCGCGCACCTGATCGCTCGCGAGCACCAGGACCGGAGTCGGCGCGAGGCCGCCCAGGCGCCCGAGCGGCTCGCCCCGGTCGACGCCGAGGGGGCCCTGACGACCGCCGACGACGCCCCGGTCGTCGACGAGCCGGAACCGGCCACCGAGACCGACCGCGCCGAGGACACTGCCGCAGAGATCGCGGACACGGAGGTCGCGGACGCGGGTGTCGAGGACGAGGGGGCGGAGCCCGCGCCTCGCGAGCGTGCCGCGCGCCCTGCCATGCCGACCGTCACGCCGCGCCCCCGGGCCCGCTCGGCCGCTCGCCGCGCGTCCGTGCCCAGCTGGGACGAGATCGTCTTCGGCCGCAAGGGCGACTGACCCCGGCCCGGCCCCGGGGCGGGCTCAGCGGTGCCAGGTGAGCAGCGGGACCTCCCGCTCGGCGCGCGTGGGCGCGCCGTGCTGGCCCACCATCTCGAAGGCGTGCGGGGGCACCCGCCGGCCGTCGTAGAGGGCCAGATCCCCGTGCACGGCGACGAGCAGATCCCCGATGCGGGCACGGACCCGGTCCTCGACGACGGCGCCGAACCAGCCGGCGTCGACGGCCTCATCCCGCGTGAGCACCCACGCGTGCGCCCCGTAGCGCTCGGCCCAGGCGCGCCGCACCCTCTCGCGCACGTCCGGACCCGCGTCGGATCGGAAGTGCAGCTGCACGAGGCGAGGCTCCCCCGCGGTGTGCGCGATCCCCTCGAGCAGCGCGGCGTCGGCGAGCTCCCCGGCCTCGTCCAGGGCGGCGTAGTCCACGCGGCGCGACGGCGGCACGTCGACCATGCCGTGGTCGCCGGTGGCGAGCACCACCGTCCCAGCGGGCACGCGGTCCACCAGGCGCCGCACCGCCGCGTCGATCTCCTCGAGGGCGTGCAGCCACCGGTCCGAGCCCACGCCGTCCCGGTGGCCGGCCTTGTCCAGCTCGTTGACGTAGACGTAGACGAGCGTGGGCACGCGGGCGTCCTTCAGCACGCGTTCGGCGGCCTGGGCGCGGGCGATCAGGGTGCGACCGGCCACGAACCGGCCGCCACGCAGCCCCGCCCGTGTCAGGGCCGAACGCTCGAAGGCGGGCAGCGAGACCGTGACGGCGTCCACGCCGGCCACGGCGGCACGCTCGAACACGGTGGGCTTCGGCTGCCACCCCACCGGGTCGGTGGCCTCGTCCCAGCCGCCCAGCTGGTTGATCACCACGTCCCGGTCCGGGTCGAGCACGTCGTAGCCGGCCACGCCGTGCTCCCCGACCTCCAGCCCGGTGCCCAGGCTCGTGAGGGAGGCGGCCGTCGTGGTGGGCACGGCCACCTCGAGGACGCGGCCGCCGTCGGCCATCGCGGCGCGCAGCGTGGGGGCGTGGCCGCCGAAGCGCTTCAGCAGGGACCGGCCGAGGCCGTCCACCAGGGCGACGACCACGCGGCGGCCCTCCGGGACCGCGAGCGCGTTCTCACAGCCCGGGACGCCGAGGGCGGCCGCGGCGGAGGTCAGGACGGAGCGCAGGGCACGGTCGGCGGGGACCACGCCGTCGGGGAGGGCGGGCCCCGTCACGTGGTGGCCGCCAGGTGGGCGCGGCGCAGGGCCCGGGCGAAGGCCAGAGCGCCGTCGACGGCCCCCTGCCCGTCGGCGTCGGCGGCGACGCGGATCACGAGGTCCTCGCGGGTGGCGGTGCCGGTGTAGCCGTGGTCGAGGTCGCACTGGGGGTCGGCGCAGCCGGCGGGCTGCAGGTCCAGGCGCTGGCCACCGGCCCACATCAGCCCGAGGGTCATCTCGGCCACGGGGTCGGACGGCCGGAAGCGGGCGGGGTCGGCGTGGCCCGTGGTCAGGACCACGGAGCCGAGGGCGCGGACCGGGACTATCTCGGTGGAGACCTGGGCGAGGACCGCCTGGCCGGCCGGGTCGGCGGCGTGGTCGTCGAGGTGGACGGCCAGCAGGGTGTCCCCGGCGAGCACGAGGGCCGTGATGTGCCGGTGGATCTCCTCGTAGTCGAAGTGCGTGTCCACGTGGACGAGGTGCGCGTCCGGGGCGCGGCCTTCGAGCTCGACGGCGATGGCGTGCGCCACGAGGTCCGGGTAGAAGCCGGCGCGGACGAGCGAGGCGTCGAGGCCGCCGCTGCCGTCCAGGGTGCGGGCCTCGCGCTGCCGGCCCTCGGCCTCGGGGGCGTCGGGGCGGTGGTCGAAACGGCCGGGCTCGTGACTCCTGCGGAACGGGCTCATGTCCCCCATGGTACGGGTCCGGCGCCGGGCCGCCCGGGCCCGCTGTGGACGGGCCGGTCAGCGGCCGCGCAGCGCGCGCCGGGCCGAGTCGGTGCGGCGGGCCGCGTTGGCGACGTGCACCTCGGCCTGCAGCACCGTCACGCCCTCGGGGGCGGCCAGCACGGGCGCGAAGCGCAGGCGGGCGACCTGCGGCAGGTCGTCCTTGAGGACGCTGACGCGGCCCACGAGGTCCTCCAGCGCGGCGAGGTCGACGGAGGGCACCCCGCCGGTGCCGCGCAGCTTCACGGCGGCGCGGGGGGCGCGGACCATGCGGGCCACGTCCCGGTCCGTGAGCGGGGGCACACGGTGCACCCAGTCCCCCAGCAGGTCCGTGGCGTCGCCGGCGATGCCGAAGGAGACCACGGGGCCCAGCAGCGGGTCCTCGAGCGCCGTGAGCATGCAGGCCTGCCCGGCGGGGGCCATGGCCTGGACCTCGAGCTCGCGCACGCCGAACGGCGCGAGCAGACGGCGCATGTGCTCGACGTTGCGGCGCAGGGAGTCGGCGTCCACCACGTTCAGGCGGACGCCGCCCAGGTCGAGTCGGTGCCGCAGGTGGGGGTCCACGGCCTTGAGCGCCACGGGGAAGCCGAGCCGCTCGGCGGCCGCCACGGCCTCGTCGGCGGTCTCGAACCGGGCCGAGGGCAACACGGTGATCCCGTAGTGGCCCAGCAGCGTCTCGGTCTCCTCGTCGGAGAGCCGGACGAGTTCGGTGCCCTCGGCACGCGCGGCGGCCGCCTCCACGAGCTCCTCGGCCTCGTGCGGGTGCAGGCCGGTCGGCTCGAGCGGCTCGCCGACCTCCTGGCGGCGCCAGTGGACGTAGTCCGCGAGCGCGCCGAGCACGGTCATGGCCTGCTGCGGCGACGGGTAGAAGGGCAGGCCGGGCTGCAGGGAGCCGGGCTCGGCGTCGTCGTCGACGGGCCCGGTGGCGCCGAGCGTGGCGCCGCGGTAGCGCGGGGAGACGACGTCGGTCAGGCAGCCGAGCACGGGGATGCGGGCGTCCCGGGTCGCGTCGGCGAGGGCGTGGGCCAGCCGCTCCGGCTCGTCGTCCGCCTGGTGCAGGCCGAGGCGGGCCAGCACCACGACGGCGTCGGCCTGCTCGTGGCGGACGGCGTCCCGGACGGCGGAGACCAGCGTCTCGGCGGGCGGGGCGATGCCCTGTTCGCTGCCGACGAGGCCGACGGTGGCCGTGACCTCCAGCCCGGCCTCGGCCGCGGCGTCGCGGCCCAGCCGGTCCAGGGCGAGCGAGTCGGCCACGAGGACGACGCGGTGGCCCGTGGGCAGCGGCTGGCTGGCCACGGCCATGAGGATGTCGAGCATGGCCTCGTGCGTGTGGGCCTCGAGCACGCCGGTCTGGTCGAGCATCGAGTCCACGGCGCCCTCGGGGGCCTGGGTGGTGCGGGTCTCGTGGCCCGGGGGCAGGAAGCGCCCGGTGACGTCGGAACGGACCACCACGACGGGCTTGGTGCGGGAGAGCCGCCGGGCGATGCGGGAGAACTTGCGCGGGTTGCCGAACGACTCGAGGTACACGCCGACGGCGGCGGTGTGGGGGTCCGCCTCGAAGAACTGCATGGCGTCGTTGCCCGAGACGTCCGCACGGTTGCCGGCGCTGATCGAGGTGGAGATCCCCACCCCGCGGCGCTTGACGCCGGCGGAGACCATGGCGCCGACGGCGCCGGACTGGCTGAACAGGCTGACGGGGCCGCGCTGGGCCAGGCCCGGTGACGGGGAGGCATTGAGGCGGATCGCGGGGTCCGTGCGGACCAGACCGGTGGAGGCCGGGCCGATCACGCGCATGCCGTGGGCACGAGCGAGGGAGACCAGGCGGCGCTGGGCCTCGAGTCCCTCGGCGCCGGCGTCGGCGTAGCCCGAGGTGAGGACCACGAGCCCCTGGGCCCCGGCCGCGGCGGCCTCGGGGATGAGGGCCTCGACCTCGTCGGCGGGCACCGCGACGACGACGAGGTCGACCGGCTCGCCGATGTCGGCCAGGGAGCGGTGGGCGGTGAGGCCCTGAACGTCCTCGGCGGCGCGGTTCACGGCGTGGACGGTGCCCGTGAAGCCCGCCTCGAGGACGTGGCGCAGCACGAGCGAGCCGACGGCCTGCGGATCGCGGGAGGCGCCGACCACGGCCACGGAGGCGGGCTCGACCAGTTCGGCGACGCTGCGGGACTCGGCCCGGTGCTCGCGGGACTCGACGACGGCGCGCCACCGGGCGGTGGGATCGATGGGGAACTCGACGGCCACGACGCCGTCCTCGAACCGGCGGGTCACCTCGAAGCCAGACTCCTGGAACACCGAGAGCATCTTGCGGTTCTCGGGCAGGACCTCGGCGGTGAAGCGGCGGATGCCGTTCTCGCGGGCGGCCGCGGCCAGGTGCTCCATGAGGATGGAGCCCAGTCCGCGGCCCTGCGCGGCGTCGGAGATGTTGAAGGCGACCTCCGCGGCGTCGGAGTCCCCGTACCGGTCGTAGCGGCCCACGCCGAGCAGGCGGCCGCCGCGGGTGATCACGAACGCCACCCGGTCCCGGTGGTCCACGTGGGTGAACCGGTCCAGGTCCTTGGCGCTCAGCTCGGACTTGTACGTGAAGTAGCGCAGGTAGATGGAGTTCTCGGACTGCCCGGCATGCATGCGCTGCAGCTCGGCGGCGTCCTCGGGCGAGATGGGCCGCAGGTGGGCCGTGGCGCCGTCACGGAGCACCACATCGGCCTCCCAATGGGAGGGATATCCGCGGTCGGCTTCAGTCTCACCCATAGGATCACTGTAGACAATCCCCGACGCCGTGAGGACTCCCCGACCACCATGATGGCCCGTTCATCCCGTTCCCGCCCCGCCGAGCAGGACGCCCCGCGCCCGCTGCCGCTGGAGCAGGAGAACATCGTCGACGTCGACGTCTCCGAGGAGATGGAGGCGTCCTTCCTCGAGTACGCCTACTCGGTGATCTACTCGCGCGCCCTGCCGGACGCCCGCGACGGCCTCAAGCCGGTGCAGCGGCGCATCCTCTACATGATGTCCCGCATGGGCCTGCGCCCGGACCGCGGCCACGTGAAGTCCGCCCGTGTGGTGGGCGAGGTGATGGGCAAGCTGCACCCCCACGGCGACGCGGCGATCTACGACGCGATGGTCCGCCTCGCCCAGCCGTTCTCCCTGCGCCTGCCCGTGGTGGACGGGCACGGCAACTTCGGCTCGCTCGACGACGGCCCCGCGGCTCCGCGCTACACGGAGGCCCGCATGGCCCCGGCCGCCCTGGCGCTCACCGCGGACCTCGACGAGGGCACCGTGGACTTCGTCCCCAACTACGACAACCAGCTTCAGCAGCCGGCCGTGCTGCCCGCCGCCTACCCCAACCTGCTCGTCAACGGCACCACCGGCATCGCCGTCGGCATGGCCACGAACATGGCTCCGCACAACCTGCGCGAGGTCGTGGCGGGCGCGCGCCACCTGCTCGCGGACCCCGAGGCGGACCTCGAGGCGATCATGGCCCACATCCCCGGCCCCGACCTGCCCTCGGGCGGCCGGATCGTGGGGCTCGACGGCGTCCGCGACGCCTACGCGACCGGCCGCGGCACGTTCCGCATGCGGGCCGCCGTCGCCGTGGAGCAGGTCTCCGCGCGTCGCACCGGCCTGATCGTCACCGAGCTTCCGTACGGCGTCGGCCCCGAGAAGGTCATCGAGCGGATCAAGGCCGGCGTCGACGCGAAGAAGCTCAGCGGCATCGCCGACGTCGTGGACCTGACGGACCGCAAGAACGGGCTGCGCCTGCAGATCGAGCTCAAGTCCGGGTTCAACCCCCAGGCCGTGCTGGCCGCCCTGTACCGGCACACCCCGCTCGAGGAGACGTTCGGGATCAACAACGTCGCGCTCGTCGACGGCCAGCCGCAGACCCTGGGCCTGCTGCCCCTGCTGCGGGTCTATGTGGACCACCGTCTGGACGTGGTGCGGCGCCGCACCGGGCACCGCCTCGGCAAGCACCGCGACCGCCTCCACCTCGTCGAGGGCCTGCTGCTGGCGCTCGTGGACATCGACGAGGTCATCGAGATCATCCGTTCCTCGGACGACACCGCGGCCGCGCGCACCCGCCTCATGGGCGTCTTCGACCTCACCCAGGTGCAGGCCGACCACATCCTGGAGCTGCGGCTGCGCCAGCTGACGAGATTCTCCCGCATCGAGCTGGAGGCCGAGCGCGACGAGCTGCAGGCCGCGATCGCCGAGCTCGAGGCGATCCTCGCCTCCGACGCGCGGCTGCGTGAGGTGGTCTCGGCCGAGCTGCAGGCCGTCGCCGACGAGCACGGCGACGACCGGCGCACGGTCCTGCTCGAGGCCGAGACCGCCGCGGCCCCCGCCGCCGGGCCCGCGCCGTCCGGGCCCACCCCCGCCGGCGCCGCGGAGGCCGGGGTGGACCTGATGGTCCCGGACACGGCGTGCTGGGCCCTGCTCTCCACCTCCGGACGCCTGCTGCGCACCGCGGACCGCACGCCGATCGTCCCGCAGGGCCGGCGCCGCAAACACGACGCCTTCACCTCCGTGGTCCCGACGACGGCCCGCGGCGAGATCGGGGCCCTCACCTCCGCCGGCGCGCTGCACCGCCTCCAGGCGGTCGACCTGCCGGCGGCCGGCGAGCCGTCCGCGGCCCCCGCGATGACCGCGGCCCTCCCCGCCGCGGAGCTGGTGCCCCTGGCCAAGGGCGAGACGCTCGTGGCCCTGGTCCCCCTGGACGCCGTCCTGGCGCTGGGCACCGCCCACGGGGTCGTCAAGCGCGTCCGGCCGGAGTGGCCCCTGAACCGCCAGGTCGTCGACGCCGTCGCCCTGAAGGACGGCGATGCGGTGGTCGGCGCCGCCCCCGCCCCGGACGAGGCCGACCAGCTCGTCTTCCTCACCCGCACCGGCCAGCTGCTGCGCTACGCCGCCTCCGCCGTGCGCCCCCAGGGCCCGGCCGGCGGCGGTGTCGCGGGCATCCGGCTGGCCGCCGGCGACACGGTGCTCGCGTTCGGGGTGGCCCCCGCCGCCTCCCTCACCGAGACCGGTGCGGATGCCGCGGCCCACCCTCGGCCCGCCGTCGTGGTGACCGTGACGGACGGCGAGGCGGACGTGCTCGGCTCCGCCCCGGGCTCCGTCAAGGTCACGCCGCTCGGGGAGTATCCGGCCAGGGGCCGCGGCACCGGCGGCGTGCGCGCCCACCGGCTGCTCAAGGGCGAGAGCGGCCTCGAGCTCGGCTGGATCGGCGCCGCGCCCGCGCTCGCGGCCTCGCGGGCCGGGGTGGCCCGCGCGCTGCCGATCGAGTACGGGCGTCGGGACGGCTCGGGCGTGCCCGTGGACCAGCGCATCGAGGCCGTCGGCGCCGGCGCCTCCCCCGACCTCGTCTCGGCCCCGCCCGCCGAGGACGACGCCGTGGCCGTGTCCGCCCACTGACCCGGCCCGGGGCGAGCCTGTTCGCCTCGGGCCGATCGACGCCCCCGATGGGCGCCCCACCCGGCCCCTCCGATACAGTGGGCTGTCGTCTCACCGCAGGTGAGCGCCCCCTCCCCCGACCCCCCGCAGATTGGTCCTGGTGACGAACGTGTCCGGCAACGCCAGCTACGAGTACTCCCGCGCCGCCCTCCTGGCGGTCACCGAGGTGGAGGCCCCCGTCGAAGTCACCTCGCGGGACCTCGACGACCAGCTGGCGGAGGTGCTCACCCGCCTGCGCCTGCCCGGCTCCCTCCTGGAGCGGGTGGCCGGTGTGCGCAGCCGTCGGAACTGGGACGAGACCGAGGACTTCCAGGAGGCCGCCGCCCGCGCCGGCGTCGCGGCCCTGGAGCAGGCCGGCGTCCCCCGGGAGCGGGTGGGGCTGCTCGTGAACACCTCGGTCACCCGGGCCACGCTCGAGCCCTCCGTGGCCGTGCGGATCCACCACCTCATGGGGCTGCCGACCTCGGCGACCAACTTCGACATCACGAACGCGTGTCTCGGGTTCGTCAACGGCCTCATGCTCGCCTCCACGCTCGTGGACGCCGGCCAGATCGACTACGCGGTCGTGGTCGCCGCCGAGGACGCCTCGAAGGTGCAGGCCGCCACCGTGGCCAACCTGCACGCCGAGACCACGCACCGCGGCAACTTCATGGAGCAGTTCGCGTCCCTGACGCTGGGCTCCGGGGCCGCCGCCGCTGTCGTCGGCCGCATCGAGGACCACCCGGACGCCCACCGGATCGTCCGCGGGATCACCCGCGCCGGCACCGACCACCACGGCCTGTGCGTGGGCGACCACCACGGCATGTACACCGACTCCACCGCCCTGCTCAAGGACGGTCTCGAACTCGTGATGGACGCGTGGCACGACGTCCCGGCGGAGTGGGCGTGGCCGGAGGCCGACCGGTTCATCACCCACCAGGTCTCGCAGATGCACACCGACGCGATCGCGGAGTCCGCCCACCTGGACCCGGCGCGCATCCCGACGACGTTCCCCACGCTGGGCAACGTCGGCCCGGCGTCGCTGCCCATCACCCTCGTGCGGGAGATGGACTCCCTGGAGGACGGGGACACAGTGGTCTGCCTGGGCGTGGGCTCGGGTCTGAACACCGCGATGCTCGAGATCGAATGGTGAACTGAAGGAGCCAGAGCCATGCCCCAGATCCCCGCCGCCCCCGCCGCCCTGCCGCCGGCCGACCGACTGCCCGGCTGGGACCCGGCGTGGTCCCGCCTCGTGGAGATCCGCTCCGCCGCGGACCCGGAGGGGACCGTGCGGACGCTGCACGTGGCGGACACCGGTCCCGTGCTCGCGGCGGCCGGGGCGGAGATCGTCGGCACGATCGTCGCGGTGCACGGCAATCCGACGTGGTCCTGGCTGTGGCGCTCCCTGCTCGCGGAGACCGTGCGCCGGGCACGCCGGGGCATGGCGGCGTGGCGCGTCGTGGCGCCGGACCAGCTGGACATGGGCTTCTCCGAGCGCCTCGCGCACGCGGGCTCGCCGTCCGCCGCGTCGATGGGCCGCGCGGGCGACACCTACCGCACGCTGGGCGGCCGCATCGCCGACCTGGACGCGCTGCTGACGGCCCTCGGGCTGCGCGACCTGGCGGCCACCGGCCACCCGCTGATCACGCTCGGCCACGACTGGGGCGGCGTCGTGTCCCTCGGCTGGGCGGCGCGTCATCCGGAGCTGGTGGCCGGCGTCGCGACCCTGAACACCGCGGTCCACCAGCCCGAGGGGGCGCCGATCCCCGCCCCGCTGCAGGCCGCCCTCGCCGGGCCCGTCCTGCCGGCCTCCACCGTCACCACGGACGCCTTCCTCTCCGTGACGACCTCCCTCGCCACCCCGGCCCTCGACCGCGAGACCCGAGCCGCCTACCACCTGCCCTACGACACGGCGGCCCGACGCGGCGGCGTCGGCGGCTTCGTCGCGGACATCCCGGCCGACCCCGGCCACGGCAGCCATCCCGAACTGCAGCGGGTGGGCGAGGACCTCGCCGCCCTGGGCCGCACCGATGTGCCCGCCCTGATCCTGTGGGGCGCCGACGACCCGGTCTTCCTGGACCGCTACCTCGACGACCTCCGCGACCGCCTGCCCCACGCGCGCGTGCACCGCTACGAGGGGGCGGGGCACCTGCTCGTGGACGACCGCGACATCACCGCGCCTCTGCTGCAGTGGGCCCAGCTGCTGCGCGCCGGCCAGCTCTCCGACCCCGCCTCGGGGCTGCCGGGCCCCGTCCCGCACGCCACCGCCGACGCGGCCGCCGACCCGGGCCTGGAGGTGGACCTCGGGGAGGAGCCCGGAGCCCGCGAGCCCGGCATGGTCCGGCTCTGGGACCACCTGCGCGACTGGGGTGCCCCCGGCTCGGACCACCGCGAGTACACCGCACTGGTGGACATGGCCGGCGCCCAGGCCGGCCGCTCGCTCGTGGGCACCGCCCGCCGACCCGTGGCGGTCACCTGGGGCGAGCTGCAGGAGATGGTCTCGGCCATCGCGACCGGGCTGTGGGCCGCGGGCATGCGACCGGGCGACCGGGTCGCCATGCTCGTGCCGCCGGGTCGCGACCTGTCGGCGGCCCTGTACGCCGTGCTGCGCGTGGGCGCCGTCGCCGTGGTGGCGGACCAGGGCCTCGGGGTCAAGGGCATGACCCGGGCGATGAAGTCGGCCCGCCCCCGCTGGATCATCGGCCGCACCCCCGGTCTGACGCTGGCCCGCGCCCAGTCCTGGCCGGGCACCCGGATCTCCGTGACCGAGCCGGGCGCCGCCCAGCGCCGCCTGCTCGACGTCTCCGACTCGCTCTACGCGATGGTCGACCGCCACCGCGACCCGGCCGCGGGCGACGCCGTCGACGAGCACGGCACCGTGCTGCCCGAGCCCGCCCTGGACGCGGACGCCGCGGTGCTGTTCACGTCCGGCTCCACGGGCCCGGCCAAGGGCGTCGTGTACACGCACGAGCGGCTGGGCCGCCTCGTGGCGCTGATCGCCCGCACCCTGGGCATCCGCCCGGGCGGGTCCCTGCTGGCCGGCTTCGCCCCGTTCGCGCTGCTCGGACCCGCCCTCGGCGCCGCGTCCGTCTCCCCGGACATGGATGTCACCCAGCCGGCCACCCTCACCGCGCAGAAGCTGGCCGACGCCGCGATCGCCGGGCAGTCGAGCGTGCTGTTCGCCTCCCCCGCCGCCCTGGCGAACGTGGTCGCGACCGCCGACGGGCTCGACGCGCCCCGGCGCGAGGCGCTCGACGCCGTGCGTCTCGTGCTCTCGGCCGGCGCCCCCGTGCACCCGCAGCTGATGCGTCAGGTCTCGGACCTGATGCCGAACGCCCGGGTCCACACGCCGTGGGGCATGACCGAGGGGCTGCTGCTCACGGACATCGACGGCGCCGAGGTGCAGCGCCTGCGCGCCGCCGACGACGCAGGCGTCTGCGTGGGCTCCGCGCTGCCCACGGTGTCCCTGGCCATCGCGCCGCTGCTCGAGGACGGCAGCGCCGAGGACGTCATCCTCGACCCCGCGCGGGGCCACGGCGTGCTCGGTGAGATCGTGGTCAGCGCCCCCCACCTGAAGGACCGCTACGACGCGCTCTGGCACACCGACCAGCAGAGCAAGCGCGACGGGCTGTGGCGGCGGGACGGCCGGGTGTGGCACCGCACCGCCGACGTCGGCCACTTCGACGCCGAGGGCCGCGTCTGGCTCGAGGGTCGGCTCCAGCACGTGATCACCACGCCCGAGGGCCCGGTCGGTCCGGGTGGGCCCGAGAAGACCGTCGACGCGCTCGGACCGGTGCGGCGCAGCGCCGTCGTCGGCGTCGGGCCCCGAGGCACGCAGGCCGTGGTCGTCGTCGTGGAGGCGGCCGTGCCGGCCACGCGCCCGGCGCGGCGCCCGGGTCACCACCGGGACGGCCGGCCCAAGCAGGGCCTCGCCCCGACCGCGCTGGCCTCCGCCGTGCGCGCGGCCCTCGAGCCGCTGCCGGTGGCCGCGGTGCTCGTGGCCGATGAGATCCCCACCGACATCCGGCACAACTCCAAGATCGACCGCGCCCGGGTGGCCGACTGGGCGGAGGCCGTGCTCGCTGGCGGGAAGGCGGGTGCGCTGTGAGCGGCTTCGGCTACGACGTCGGCCTCGATTGCGCCGGCATGCCCGACCTCGTCGAGCGCCTCGCGTCGCGCCGCGTCCTGGTGACCGGCGCCTCGGGGCTGCTGGGCGCGGGCGTCGCCCGGGTGCTCGCCGATGCCGGCAACGACGTGACCACCCTGCAGCGGCGCCCCTCGGGCGTGCCCGGTGCGCGGGACGTGCGCGGGTCCGTGACCGACCCGGCCGCCGTCGAGGAGGCCCTGACCGGCGCGGACACCGTGGTGCACGTGGCCGCGAAGGTGTCCGTGTCCGGCCCCGAGCACGAGTACGAGGCCGTGAACGTCGAGGGCACGCGCATCCTCCTGCACGCCGCGCAGCGGCACGGCGTGCGACGCTTCGTCCACGTCTCCTCCCCCTCCGTGGCGCACGCCGGCGACTCCATCGTCGGCGAGGGCGCCGGAGCCGCCAGCCCCGAGCACGCACGCGGACCCTACGCCCGCACGAAGGCGGCCGGCGAGCGGCTGGCCCTGGCCGCCGACCGCGACGACTTCCGCGTCCTCGTGCTGCGCCCCCACCTGATGTGGGGGCCCGGGGACCTGCAGCTCACCGACCGCATCGTGCAGCGCGCGCGGGCCGGGCGGATGCCCGTGCTCGGCACGGGCGCTCCCCTGGTCGACACGCTGTACACGGCCAACGCCGTCGAAGCCGTGGTGGCGGCCGTGTCCGCGGCGGACGTGCACCACGGCGAGGCCCTCGTGGTGACCAACGGCGAGCCGCGACCGGTCGGCGAGCTGATCCGCCAGATCGCGCTGGCGGGCGGCGCCGCGGAGCCCGAGCGCCGCGTCCCGGCGGGCCTGGCCCGGCGCGCCGGCGCCCTGATCGAGCGGGCGTGGGAGCGGGATCTGTTCGGGCTGCGGTCCCGGGGCGTGGGCTCCGACGACGGCGAGCCGCCGCTGACCGAGTTCCTCGCCGAGCAGCTCTCGACCGCCCACTGGTTCGACCAGCGTCGCACCCGCGAGGTCCTCGCGTGGACGCCGACCGTGAGCATCGACGAGGGCCTGCACCGCGTCGCGGCGTACTACCGCGACCGCTGACGTCCGCCGCGGTCGGAGCAGCCGCCCGCCCAGGGCTTTCGTTCGGGAAACGGCGCGGGTCACGCCGCTTTCGTTCGGGAAACGGCGGCGACTGCGCCGCCGACGCCTCGGTGCCCGCCGTTTCCCGAACGAAAGTGGGGGGTCAGGCGTCGATGCGCTCGCGGTCCAGCTCGTCGGCGTGGGAGACGATGAAGTCCTTGCGGGGGGCCACGGCGGAGCCCATGAGCAGGTCGAAGACCCGCTCGGCGGCCTCCACCTCGGCGATGTTCACGCGGCGGAGCATGCGGTGGCGCGGGTCCATCGTGGTCTCGGCCAGCTGGTCGGCGTCCATCTCGCCCAGGCCCTTGTAGCGCTGGATCGGCTCGCGGTACGAGCGACCCTCCCGCTCCAGGCGGGCGAGCGTCGCGTGCAGCTCCTGCTCCGAGTACGTGTAGATGACCTCGCGTTCCTTCACGCCGCGGGTCACCGCCTCGATCCGGTGCAGCGGCGGGACGGCCGCGTACACGCGCCCGGCCTCGACCATGGGACGCATGTAGCGGAAGAAGAGCGTCAGCAGGAGGGTGCGGATGTGGGCACCGTCCACGTCCGCGTCCGTCATCAGCACGACCTTGCCGTAGCGGGCCGCATCCAGGTCGAAGCTGCGCCCCGCGCCGCCCCCGACGACCTGGATCAGCGCCGCGCACTCGGCATTGGCCAGGATGTCCGAGACGGAGGCCTTCTGCACGTTCAGGATCTTGCCCCGGATCGGCAGCAGGGCCTGGAAGTCGGAGGACCGGGCCAGCTTGGCGGTGCCGAGCGCCGAGTCGCCCTCGACGATGAACAGCTCGGAGGAGGCGACGTCGTTGCTGCGGCAGTCCGCCAGCTTGGCCGGCATCGTCGAGGTCTCCAGGGCGTTCTTGCGCCGCTGGTTCTCCTTGTGGGTGCGCGCGGAGATGCGCGACTTCATCTCCGCGACGACCTTCTCCAGCAGCGTGTGCACCTGCTGCTTCTGGGCGCGGGCCGTGGAGGTGAGGCGGGCGGTCAGCTGCTTCTCCACCACCTGGGAGACGATCCGCCGCACCGCGGAGGTGCCGAGGATCTCCTTGGTCTGCCCCTCGAACTGCGGTTCGGCGAGGCGCACCGTCAGGACGGCGGTCATGCCGGCCAGCACGTCGTCCTTCTCCACCTTGTCCGACCCGGCCTTGAGCCGGCGCGCGTTGGCCTCGACCTGGGCGCGGAACACCTTCAGCAGTGCCGCCTCGAACCCGGACTGGTGGGTGCCGCCCTTGGGTGTGGCGATGATGTTCACGAAGGACCGGAACACGGTGTCGTAGCCGACGTCCCAGCGCAGGGCGACGTCCACCTCGCACGTGCGCTGCACATCCTGCATGGAGGTGCGCCCGTCCTCGCCGAGCACCGGGACCCGCTCCTTGAAGGTGCCGGAGCCCTGGATCCGCCACACGTCCGTCGCCGGGGTGGCGGGCGTGAGGTGCTCCACGAACTCGGAGATGCCGCCGTCGTACTGGAAGACCTCCTCGACCGGGCCGTCGGCACCGGGCGTGCCGGGTCGGCGGCGCAGGTCCTTGACCGTGATCCGTAGGCCCGGGATCAGGTAGGCGGTCTGGCGCGCCCGCGACTGGAGCTCCTCGGCGGAGAACGTCGCGTCCTTCACGAAGATCTGCTCGTCCGCCCAGTAGCGCACGCGCGTGCCGGTCTGCCCGCGCTTGGCCTTCCCGACGACGTCCAGCGGCGAGGCGTCCGTGGACGGCTCGAACGGGGCGTCTGGCGACGGGCGCGACCCGTCCTGGAAGCGGCCCGGCTCGCCGCGCCGGAACGACATCTGGTGGACCTTGCCGCCGCGCAGCACCTGCACGTCCAGGCGCGAGGACAGGGCATTGACCACCGACGCGCCCACGCCGTGCAGGCCACCCGAGGCGGCGTAGGAACCGCCGCCGAACTTGCCGCCGGCGTGGAGCTTGGTGAACACCACCTCGACACCGGACAGGCCGGTGCGCGGCTCCACGTCCACGGGGATGCCGCGCCCGTTGTCCTCGACCTCGACGGAGCCGTCCGGATGCAGGGTGATCTCGATCGACTGCCCGAAGCCGGCCAGAGCCTCGTCCACCGAGTTGTCGATGATCTCCCAGAGGCAGTGCATGAGGCCGCGGGAATCGGTGGAGCCGATGTACATGCCCGGCCGCTTGCGGACGGCCTCGAGCCCCTCCAGCACGGAGAGGTGGCGGGCGTTGTACTCGGTGTTCGCGGGCACGGGGCGGGCCTTTCGGTGGACGACGGCGGCCGGTCCAGCCTACTCCGCGGGCCGGACACGCCAGGGTTCGGGCCGGACGTCCCTGGGCAGCCCGGCCCGGGCGCTCGCGTACGCGGGTGGCGAAACGCGGGTGCGGGGCGGGCGCGCGGGGAAGTTCCCTGCCATCCTTGCTGTTCCATGGGACAAGAGGAGGACCGACCCGCCCCACCGGCGTCGTCGCCCTCCAGCCCCGAGAGACCCGAGGAGGACACCATGTCCATCACCGCCGTGGCCGAGCCGGCCGCCCTCACCCGTTCCGACCGCTGCGACCGCTGCGGCGCGCAGGCCTACGTCCGCGCCGTGCTGCACTCGGGCGGTGCCCTCCAGTTCTGCGCCCACCACGCCCGCGCCGTCGAGGACGCGCTGCGTCCCCAGGCCGCGCTGTGGCAGGACGAGACGGACCGCCTCACCGCCGGCGCCTGACGCGCCCGGCATGACGAAGGGCCGGACCCCCGCGGGGGTCCGGCCCTTCGTCATGCCGCTGCGACTCAGTCCAGGTAGTCCCGGAGCACCTGCGAGCGGGAGGGGTGACGCAGCTTGGACATGGTCTTCGACTCGATCTGGCGGATGCGCTCTCGTGTCACTCCGTAGACCTTGCCGATCTCGTCCAGCGTCTTGGGCTGGCCGTCGGTCAGGCCGAAGCGCATGGCGACGACACCGGCCTCGCGCTCGGAGAGCGTGTCCAGCACCGAGTGCAGCTGCTCCTGGAGCAGCGTGAAGGAGACGGCGTCCGCGGGCACGACGGCCTCGGAGTCCTCGATCAGGTCGCCGAACTCGGAGTCGCCGTCCTCGCCGAGCGGGGTGTGCAGGGAGATGGGCTCGCGGCCGTACTTCTGCACCTCCACGACCTTCTCCGGGGTCATGTCCAGCTCCTTGGCCAGCTCCTCCGGGGTGGGCTCGCGGCCGAGATCCTGGAGCATCTGCCGCTGCACGCGGGCCAGCTTGTTGATGACCTCCACCATGTGCACCGGGATGCGGATGGTGCGGGCCTGGTCCGCCATGGCGCGGGTGATGGCCTGACGGATCCACCACGTGGCATACGTGGAGAACTTGAAGCCCTTGGTGTAGTCGAACTTCTCGACGGCGCGGATCAGGCCGAGGTTGCCCTCCTGGATGAGGTCCAGGAACAGCATGCCGCGACCGGTGTAGCGCTTGGCCAGGGAGACCACCAGACGCAGGTTGGCCTCGAGCAGGTGGTTCTTGGCCTTGCGCCCGTCCGCGATGATCAGCTGGATGTCCCGGCGCTCGCGGTAGTCGTCGGAGGCCTCGTGCTGCACGACGTGCTCAGCGTAGAGGCCGGCCTCGATGCGCATGGCCAGGTCCACCTCCTGCTCGGCGTTGAGCAGGGCGACCTTGCCGATCTGCTTCAGGTAGTCCTTCACCGGGTCCGCCGTGGCGCCCGCCACGACCACCTGCTGCACCGGGGCGTCGTCCTCGGAGTCGTCCATGACGAACGCGCCCTTGGACTGGGCCACCTTCTGGCCTGTGGCGGCCGTCGTGCCGGTCACGGCCTCCGCGTCCATCGCCGGGCGCTCCGGAGCGTCCGAGCCGTCCGCGTCCTCATCATCAGAGTCTTCGGTGGCGGTCTCGTCCGCCACCACGTCCTCCTCGACGGCGTCCGCGGCCTCGGTGCGCTCGCGCGTCTGGACGAGCTCCTCGTCGTCCTCGGCCTGCTCGGCGGAGGCGGCGGACGCGGTGGCCTTCTTGCCCCCGGTCGTGGCGGTCTTCTTCGCGGCGGTGGTCTTGGCCGTGGCGGTGGTCTTGGCCGCGGTGGGCTTCCGGGTCGCCTTCTTCTTGGCCGTCGGCGTGGCAGCGGTCTTGGTCGCCGCCGACTTCGTCGCGGTCGTCCGCGTCGTGGCGCCCTTGGTCGTGGCGCTCTTCGTGGCTGCCGACTTCTTGGCTGCCGTGGAGCGGGTGCGCGTGGTCGTGGCCTCGGAGGCAGTGGTCTCCTTGCCGTCCTGCACACCGCTGGTCGTCGAAGTGGTCACTCGAGGCCTTTCCGTCTCGTCCGCGGCCACCCGCGGATCCTTGCAGTCCATAGACACGTGACCCTGTCAAGTCGCGGCCTCGGACGACCGACGTCGTCCGGGCCCGCCGACTGCAGGGTCCGTGAGTGCCAACGACGGCTGAGACCGATCTATTCCGAACCCGGGAAACGGGCTGCGGTCGGCCGTGCCGTCGTGAAGCCGCATCATTCTCTCATGGGCGGCCACCGTCGGGCCGCCACGCGGTGGCCGGGTCGGTCGCCCAGCCTGCGACGCACCCCGCAGCCACGATGCGTCGCAGGACGGAGACGAACGGGTCGCCGGGACTCAGCGCCGCCGCCGCGGTCAGGTGGGCGTCCGCGTCGGAGCCGTGGCCGCGGGCCCAGCCGACCCACCCGGCCAGTGCCAGGGCCTGAGCCGCCACGGCCGGCGTCGCGACGGGCACGAGCGCGCGCAGCCCCGCCCGCAGGGCGTCCAGCCGGTCCCAGGCCGGCGCCCGGCGCGAGGCCGCGGTGAGGATCCGTTCCTCGTCCCCCGGATCCCCCGTGGCCGCGCCGGACGGCGCGGCGGCATGGAGCAGCAGGCCGTCGCGCCAGGCCGGACGCGTCAGCGGCGAGCCCAGCACGGCGGGTGCGGGCGCACCGCGGCCACGCGCCGTGCCGGTCAGCACCGGCTCCCACTGCGCCAGCCACGCGCGGCGTGCCGGGGGCGCGTCCTGCTCGGGCGGCCACCACCGCGCGTCGTCGGGCCGGGCCGCGGCGGGACCACGACGCGGGACCGGGTCGGACACCGCCGCGCGGTCCCAGACCGAACCGCGGGTCATCAGGTGCAGGGACAGCGGCGCGGCTCGGGGGTCGAGGGTGCCCTCCTCGGCGATGCTGCTCCCCCACCAGGGGCGCGCCCGTCCGTGCGCGCACGTCCAGGCCGCGGCCAGGGGGCGACCCGCGGACGCCAGGGCGTCGTCGAGCGCTGCGGCCCAGCCGGGACGGGTCAGCGTGGCTCGGGCGCCGTCCGGCAACGCGAGGCAGAGCGTCGCGTCCGCTGCCGCGTCCCGCCGGCACACCTCGGCCACGGCGCAGGCCCAAGCGTCGACGTCGACCTCCTCGGGAGGCAGATCGACCCGTACCACGGCGCGCAGGCGCCCGTCGTGCAGGGTGAGGAGGACGAGGCTGTCCTCGGGCAACCGCCCGAGGGCGTGGCCTACGTAGGCGAGCAGGTCCTCCGGGCCGCGGGCCGGCAGGACGGGGGCGTCGAGCGAGGTGGGGGCTTCCATGCCGCCACCCTCGCCGACCGGGCCCCCGCGGTGGAATCAGTCCCCGTCGTCGGTGGACGGACGGCCGGGTCCGTCCTCCTGTGCAGGAGCGGACCCGCCGCCGGCGTCCCGCGCGGCGAGGTACGCCTCGACGGCGGAGGCGAGTTCGTCGCCGTCGGGCAGGCCCTGCTCGGTCTCCAGCAGCGATCGCTCCTGGTCCTCGGCGTTCTGGTCGTAGTTGCGCTCCAGACCGGCGATCATCTGCTGGATCTCTCCGGACCCGGAGACCTGACGCTCCAGCTCGGCCTCGATGTCCCGCGAGGCGTCTCGCAGGTCGTCCGAGGGCAGCATGAGCCCCATGGCGGCCCCCGCGTACTCGAGCGCGGCCACGGCCGCCTGGGGGAAGGACGCCTCGGCCACGTAGTGCGGCACATGGACGGTGTAGCCCGCCGTCGGCAGGTCCGCCTCCTCGGCGCGCAGCTCGAGCATCTGCAGCAGCCCCGCGACGATGTCCGCCTCCGGGCTCCACGTGGACAGCCCCTCCACGGCGTCGGCGCGGGACCCGTGGGTCGTGACCCCGAGCCGTCGCGTGTGCGGCACCGGCAGCGGGGCCGCGTCGAGGAACGTGAGCGAGTCCACCTCCCACTCCTGCGCGAGGCCGAGCACGGCCTCCGTCACCGCCTGCCACCGGAAGTCCGGCTCGGGGCCGGACAGCAGCAGGAAGGGGTGACCGAGCAGGTCCTCGACCAGCTGCACCTCGAGCGCCGGCAGACGCAGATCACGGTAGCGGTCCCGGTCGAACCGGAGCCGGGGACGCCGGGCGCGGTAGTCGAACATCGAGTCGACGTCGAAGGAGACGACGGTCCGGTGGGTCAGGTGCTCGTGGAGCGCCGCCCGCACCTGCCGAGCGACCCGGCCCGCGTCCATGTGCCCGGTCAGGGCCACGAGCATGCCCAGGCCGGGGGGCACGGGTGCCCCCTCATGACGGGTGTACAGCGGCGCGGCGTCCTGCACGTCTCGTTCCCCTTCCGGTGGTCCGTCTGCGGGAGAGTCGTCCCCGCCGCCCGGATGGCGACGGACGCACATCCCTCCCTGTCCTCTGGCGTCAGTCAACCACGGCACGGCACCCTCCTATTCCGCGCCCGCGCGCCCTGGACGGGCGCGCGAGCCCTCTGACTAGGATGACGCGGGACGGCCCGGCCCACCCCGCCGGGCGCATCCCCCCACCCCCGGAAGAGAGGCCCGTCCGTGATCACCCTGGACCGCCCGACCCTGACCGCCCGCGCCCTGGAGGACCTGACCGCCTCCGCCCTCGTCGTGGGGGTGGGCACCGGCCCGGACGGCCCCGTGCTCCTGACGGACGCGCTGCCGGCCGAGGCAGCCACCGCCCTCGAGGCCTCGTTCGAGCTGCTGGGCGTGCGGGGCGCCGAGGACGAGGTCCACCGCCTCCCGGGGCTGGGCGGCGTGCCGGTGCCGCTGCTGGTCCTGGCCGGCGTCGGCAGTCTGGACGACGACGGCGAGGCCTCGGACGAGTCCCTGCGCCGCGCCGCCGGGGCTGCCGTGCGCTCCCTGGCCGGCACCGACGCCGTGGCCCTGGCCCTGCCGGCCGACACCCCGGCCCGACTGGCCGCCGTCGCCGAGGGCGCCGTCCTGGGTGCGTACGCCTTCACCGCCCAGAAGTCCGAGCGCGCCCGCGCCGAGGCGGACTCGTCCCGTCCCGTCCGCGAGCTCGAGGTCGTCACCCCGCTCGCCGCCGCGGACGCCGGCCCCGTGCTGCGCCGGGCCGCCGTCGTGGGCGACGCGGTCTGCGCCGTGCGCGACCTGGTGAACACGGCCCCCTCGCACCTCTACCCGGCCACGTTCGCGGACGCGGTCACGGAGGACCTCGCGGACTCGTCCGTGAGCGTGGACGTGTGGGACGAGGACCGCCTGCGCGCCGAGGGCTTCGGCGGCATTTTCGCGATCGGCCAGGGCTCCTCCCGCCCGCCGCGGCTCGTGCGCATCGAGCACGCGCCGGCCGACGCCGCCGCGCACATCGCGCTGGTGGGCAAGGGCATCACCTTCGACACGGGCGGCATCTCGCTGAAGCCCGCCGCCTCGATGATGACGATGAAGTCGGACATGGCCGGCGCCGCCACCGTCTTCGCCGTCGTGCGCGCCGCCGCGGCCCTGGACGTCCCTGTGAAGGTGACCGGCTGGCTGGCGCTGGCCGAGAACATGCCCTCGGGCACCGCCATCCGCCCGTCCGACGTCATCACGATGTACGGCGGCAAGACCGTGGAGGTCATGAACACGGACGCCGAGGGCCGCGTCGTCATGGCCGACGCCCTCGTGGCGGCCACCGACGAGCGCCCCGACGCGGTGCTCGACGTGGCCACCCTCACCGGCGCCCAGCTGGTCGCCCTCGGCGTGCGCCACACGGGCGTCATGGGTGACGACGCGCTGCGCGACGAGGTCGTCGCCGCGGCCGACGCCGCCGGGGAGCTCGCGTGGGGCATGCCCCTGCCGGAGCAGCTGCGCGCCTCGCTCAATTCGCGCGTCGCGGACATCTCCAACATGGGCGACCGCTTCGGCGGCATGATGACCGCCGCCACCTTCCTGCGCGAATTCGTCGACGCCGGACGGCCGGAGGGCGACGCCGCCGCGCGGACCCCCTGGGCCCACCTCGACATCGCCGGCCCCTCCTTCAACGAGTCGGCCGCGTACGGCTACACCCCGCAGGACGCCACCGGCGTGATGGTGCGGACCCTGGTGGGTCTCATCGAGGGGCGTGCCCGGTAAGGTTGGTCCCGATGTCCACCGCGTCCCCCGGCCGCGCGGCCCGCCGCCGACGGCCGGGGGTGGCGGTGACGCACCACCACCACGATCCACCGACCCCAGCACCAAGGAGCAACACCGTGGCCGACAAGGCAACCGCTCAGGAATTTGACGTCCTCGTCCTCGGCGGTGGCTCCGCCGGGTACGCCGCAGCCCTGCGTTCCGTGCAGTACGGCAAGTCCGTCGCCCTCGTGGAGAAGTCCAAGGTCGGCGGCACCTGCCTGCACTGGGGCTGCATCCCCACGAAGGCCTACCTGCACGCCGCCGAGGTGGCCGATGAGACCCGCAACGCCGCCAAGTTCGGCGTCAACGCGACCCTCGAGTCCGTGGACATGGCGAAGGTGCGCGACTACAAGGACGGCATCGTCGCCGGCAAGCACAAGGGCCTGGCCGGCCTGCTGAAGATGCGCAAGGTCCAGGTCATCGAGGGCGAGGGCAAGCTCGTCTCGCAGAACGAGGTCGAGGTTGACGGCACCCGTTACACGGCGGAGAACATCGTGCTGGCCTCCGGCTCCGTGGCCAAGACCATGGGCCTGCCCATCTCCAAGAAGATCATGACCTCCACGGAGGCCCTCGAGCTGGACTACACCCCGAAGTCGGCCATCGTGCTCGGCGGCGGTGTCATCGGCTCCGAGTTCGCGTCCCTGTGGAACTCCTTCGGCGTCGACGTCACCATCATCGAGGGCCTGACGACCCTGGTCCCCAACGAGGACCCGGCGATCATCAAGGTCCTCGAGCGCGAGTTCAAGAAGAAGGGCATCAAGACCAACCTGGGCACGTTCTTCGACAAGGTCGAGGAGACCGACTCGGGCGTCAAGGTGACCCTCGCGGACGGCAAGGAGTTCGAGGCCGAGGTCTGCCTCGTCGCCGTCGGCCGCGGCCCGAACACCGAGGGCCTCGGCTACGAGGAGCAGGGCGTCAAGATGGACCGCGGCTTCGTCCTCACCGACGAGCGTCTGCACACCGGCGTCGGCAGCATCTACGCCGTGGGCGACATCGTTCCCGGTCTGCAGCTGGCGCACCGCGGCTTCCAGCAGGGCATCTTCGTGGCCGAGGAGATCGCCGGCAACAAGCCGATGGTCGTCGAGGACATCAACATCCCGAAGGTCACCTTCACCGAGCCGGAGATCATGTCCGTGGGCTACACCCAGCCCAAGGCGGAGGAGAAGTTCGGCAAGGACAACGTCGAGGTCGCCGAGTACAACCTGGCCGGCAACGGCAAGTCCTCGATCCTCGGCACCGGCGGCATCATCAAGATGATCCGCCAGAAGAACGGCCCGATCGTGGGCGTGCACGGCATCGGCAAGCGCATCGGCGAGCAGATCGGCGAGGCGCAGCTCATCGTGAACTGGGAGGCCTACCCCGAGGACGTCGCCCAGTTCGTGCACGCGCACCCCACGCAGAACGAGGCCCTGGGCGAGGCCGCCATGGCCCTGTTCGGCCACCCGCTGCACAGCTGACCCACCGCACTGACCATCCCGGGTCCGTGCGTCGGGCCCACCTCGCAACCCCGGGTGGGCGCCCCCGGCGCCCACCCCTCATGAGGAGCATCGGAACCATGTCTGAAACCGTGAACCTGCCCGCCCTGGGCGAATCCGTCACCGAGGGCACCGTGACCCGCTGGCTCAAGGCCGTCGGCGACGAGGTCGCCGTCGACGAGCCCCTGGTGGAGGTCTCCACCGACAAGGTCGACACCGAGATCCCGTCCCCCGTGGCCGGCGTGCTCGAGGAGATCCTGGTCGAGGAGGACGACACGGTCGAGGTCGGCGCCCCGCTGGCCACGATCGGCGACGGCTCCGGCGGCGGCTCCGCCGACGCGTCGGAGGACGACGCCGCGGCCGAGGAGCCCGCCGTCGAGGAGGCGCAGCAGGACGACGCCCAGCAGGAGCCCGCAGGCGAGCCGGCTCCGGAGGAGCGCGCCTCCACCGACCAGGGCTCGGACGGGGCCCCGTCGGCCGGCGGCGAGGCCTCCGAGGTCACCCTGCCCGCGCTGGGCGAGTCCGTGACCGAGGGCACCGTGACCCGCTGGCTGAAGTCCGTCGGCGACGAGGTCGAGGTCGACGAGCCGCTGCTCGAGGTCTCCACCGACAAGGTCGACACCGAGATCCCCTCCCCCGTGGCGGGCACCCTCCTGGAGATCCGTGCGGAGGAGGACGACACCGTCGAGGTGGGCGCCGTCCTCGCGCTCGTCGGCTCCGGCTCCGCCGGCGGCGGCTCCGCCCCGTCGGAGGGCTCCTCCGGTCAGGACGAGGCGTCCGCCGAGGAGATCGAGGACAAGGCGACCGAGGCCGAGGCCCCCGAGGAGACCGAGGAGGCCGCCGAGGCCGCCGGCGCCGAGAAGTCGGAGAAGACGCCGGAGGCGTCTCCGTCCGAGGAGGCCTCCCGGCGCGAGTCCGCTGAGCGCGACTCCGCGCAGGCCGAGTCCGCCGAGGCGCCCTCCGCCACCGAGCCCGGCCAGGGCTACGTGACCCCGCTGGTGCGCCGCCTGGCCCACCAGAACAACGTGGACCTGTCCACGGTTCGCGGCACGGGCGTCGGCGGCCGCATCCGCAAGCAGGACGTGCTCGCCGCCGCGCTGGCCTCGCAGGCCGCCGCGGGCGGGTCCGAGGCTCCGGCCGAGCAGGCCTCCGAGGCTGCCGCCCCGTCGTCCGCCCCGGCCGCTGCGTCCGCCCCGGCCGCGAGCTCCTCCGTGGACCCCTCGGTCCGCGGCGAGGTGGAGAAGGCGCCGCGCATCCGCCAGGTCATTGCCCAGCGCATGCGCGAGTCCCTCGACCTGTCCACCCAGCTGACCCAGGTGCACGAGGTGGACGTCACCCGCATCGTGCAGCTGCGCAAGAAGGCCAAGGCCTCCTTCCAGCAGCAGGCCGGCGTGAACCTGACGTACCTGCCGTTCATCACCAAGGCGGTCGCCGAGGCCCTCAAGCAGCACCCCAAGCTGAACGCGTCGTTCTCCGAGGACAACAAGGAGATCACGTACCACGCGTCCGAGGACATCGCGATTGCCGTGGACACGGAGAAGGGGCTGCTGGTGCCCGTCATCAAGGACGCCGGCTCCCTGAACCTGACGGGCCTCGCCCAGAAGATCGCCGATGTGGCCGAGCGCACCCGCACGAACAAGATCTCGCCGGACGAGCTCTCGGGCGGCACGTTCTCGATCACGAACATCGGCTCCGTGGGCGCGCTGTTCGACACGCCGATCATCAACCAGCCGCAGGTCGCGATCCTGGGCACCGGTGCGATCGTCAAGCGCCCCATGGTGGTGACCGACGCGGACGGCAACGACTCGATCGCCATCCGCCACATGATGTACCTGTCCCTGACCTACGACCACCGCCTGGTGGACGGGGCCGACGCGGGCCGCTTCCTGACGACGCTGCGTCAGCGTCTCGAGGGCGGTCAGTTCGCCGACGAGCTTGGTCTCTGACGGAAAGGGAGAAGGACTGTGGATATCCTGCACAGCATCCTGGTGGCCGTGCACATCGTGTCCGCCGCAGCGATCGTGGGCGGTTGGTTCGCGCACTTCCGCAACCCGACCGTCACCACCTCGCAGTGGTGGGGCTCCGTGGGCATGATCGTCTCCGGCGTGGTGCTTTTCGGCCTCGCCATGAGCGGGGAGCCGAACCACATGAAGCTGGGCGTCAAGTTCCTGATCGGCGTCATCGTCTTCGTGGCCGCCCTGATCGGCCGCCGCAAGTCCAACCGCGGGGAGGTCGTGCCCACGGGCCTGGCCCACGCGGTGGGCGGTCTGGGCCTGGTGAACATCCTGGTCGCCGTCCTCTGGCAGTGATCAGCCCAGGCGGCTGACGCCGCACCACGCCGCGGGCCCCGGGGAGCTTCTCCCCGGGGCCCGCGGCGTCCCCCCGTCTGGACCGCCGGCCTCCGGCGCTGGATCCGGGCCCGGGGTCAGCGCGGATCGACGGTCTCGACCCGCCACGTCCGACCCGCCGCGCCGCCGTCCCGCCCCTCGGGGCCCTCTCCGTGGCCGCTGCGCAGGACCAGCACGACCTCCTCGGCCGTCGCCTCCCGATGCGCCGCCACGCGTCCCGCGCGGTCCAGCACGGTGTGGGCCGACGTCCGGAGCACGGCGTCGACACGCAGCGCGTCGTCCCCGGCCCGCCGGGCGGGTCCGGCCTGCTCCACCGTCACCTCGAGGCCGGAGAAGGCGAACCCCTCGTCCGTCAGCCGGCGCAGCAGATCCCGGTCGTTCTCCCACGCCGGTCCCCCGGGCACGGCGTAGGCGTCCAGTCGCGCAGGCTCCGGGTCGATGAGCGCGGCAGTCCGGGCGTGGCCGACCGCGGCCAGCGCCTCGCCCACGTCGACGGCGTCCTCCCCGGCGGCGTCCTCCCCGGGGGCACCCGCGTCCGGCACCCTCGCCGGCGTCCCGCTCTCCGGCGTCCCGTCCGCCGGGCGCGCCGCGTCCACCGAGGTGCCGGCCGGCACCGCGCCCGCCGGCTCCGGCGCCCCCTCCGTCGCGTCGCCCAGGGACGCCGGCCACCACAGCCCGGCGGTGCCGCCGCCGACGGCCAGCGCGGTGGCCAGCCCGGCGGCCACGAGGACGCCCCGGCGTGGCGCCGCCCCCCGTCGGCGCGCGAGCGCGCGCCGTCTCGGAGCCGCGCGTCGTCCCCGGCGTCGCCGCGTGGGCCCGGAGCCCGGCAGCACCGTGGGCAGCAGGTGCGCCACCTCGGCGGGGGCGGCCTCTCCCAGCGGGACCGGCTCGGGCCGGGCCGTCGCGTATACGGCTGCGGCGGCCTCCTCCGCGCTCGGCCGCGCCGCCGGGTCCGGGGAGAGCGCCGCATCGAGCAGCAGCGCGAGCTCGGGGGACGCTTCGGGGACCAGGACGGGCAGCGGCGCCCGATGCCCGGCGGCGCCCGGCGCCCGACCGGTGAGCGCGTACCAGCCCAGGGCGGCCCACGCATGGACGTCACTCGGCGCCCCCACCGCCGGAGACGCCCCCGGTTCCGCCCCGGCCCCCTCCACCGCGGCGAGCGCCTCGGGGGCCGCGAAGCCCGGCGTCGCCCCGGCCCCCGACGCCCCGCCGACCACCCGGGCGACGCCGAGGTCGGCGAGGGCCGGGCTGCCGTCGACGCCGAACAGGACGTTCGCCGGGGACACGTCGCCGTGCACCACCCCCTCGCGGTGCAGGCACGCGAGAGCCTGGGCGATCGGGACGAGCACGGTGACGGCCTGCCCCGGGCTCAGGGGTCCGACCCGCTGCACCATGTCCTGCAGCGTGCCGGCCGCGCGGTGCTCGGTGAGGACTCCGAGGCCCCGGTCCGTCTCCACCACGCCGAGCACGCGCAGCAGATGGGGATGCGCGACCCGTCCGGCCTGCGCCTCCGCCGCCAAGGCGTCCGGCGCCGCGCCGGCACGGGGCACCTTCAGGGCGGCCCGGACGCCCCGGCCGTCCTCGACGAGCCAGACCTCCGCCTGGGCGCCCGCGCCGAGCAGCCGGACGGGTGCCCAGCCCGGGGCGCGCGGCGCAGCCGTGCCCAGCTCCGACGTCCTCTCCGGTTCCGTCTCCGGCCCGCCGCCGACGCGTCCCACCGCGCCGTCGTCCGCCTCGTCCCAGTCCCGCATCCGGCTCCCCTCTCCGCCGCGCCGTCCGTTCCATCCCAGGGTGCCGCATGTCCCCGGGCGTCACGGCGGTTGTCCACAGGTCCGGGCCCGAGGACTACAGTGGACGTCATGCCCGAGACCCTTCTGCCGCCCCTGCGCGTGCTCGGCCTGGCGCCCGACCTGGTGGACTACCACGCCGCCTGGGACGCCCAACGCGCCCTGCACGCGGACGTCGTCGCCGGCCGCTCCGACGGCGAGTTCCTCCTCCTGGAGCACGAGGCCGTCTACACGGCCGGTCGCCGCACCGAGGACGCCGAGCGCCCCACGGACGGCGCCCCCGTCGTGGACGTGGACCGCGGCGGCAAGATCACGTGGCACGGCCCGGGCCAGCTGGTCGGCTACCCCGTGGTCCGACTGCGCGACCGTGCCCACGTCAAGGACTACGTCTGGTTCCTCGAGGAGCTGCTGATCCGCACCGCCGCCGAGTTCGGCGTCACGGCCGTCCGCGTGGACGGGCGGGCGGGCATCTGGGTCCTCGCGGACCGGGACGACGACGGCACGGCCCGCCCGGACCGCAAGGTCGGCGCCATCGGCCTGTCCATCCACGACGGCGTCTCCATGCACGGCCTCGCGCTGAACTGCTCCAACTCCCTGGCCCCCTACGAGGGCATCATCGCGTGCGGCATCACGGACGCCGCCACCACCACCCTGTCGGTCGAGACGGGCCGGACCATCACCCCGGCCGACGTCGTGCCGGTGCTCACCCGTCATCTGGACGAGCTCGGGCCTGCGTACATCGCCGTCACCCCCACGGAAGGAATCCCCGCATGAGCCTCGCCCCCGAAGGACGCCGCCTGCTGCGCGTGGAGGCGCGCAACGCCGAGGTGCCCGTCGAGCGCAAGCCCGAGTGGATCAAGGCCAAGGTCCACATGGGCCCCGAGTACATCGGCCTGAAGAACAAGGTCAAGTCCGCCGGCCTGCACACCGTGTGCGAGGAGGCCGGCTGCCCCAACATCTTCGAGTGCTGGGAGGACCGCGAGGCCACGTTCCTCATCGGCGGGGACATCTGCACCCGCCGGTGTGACTTCTGCGACATCACCTCCGGCAAGCCGCGCCCCCTGGACATGGAGGAGCCGCAGAAGGTCGCCGAGAACATCCGCGAGATGGACCTGCGGTACGCCACCGTCACGGGCGTGGCCCGTGACGACCAGAAGGACGGCGCGGCGTGGCTCTACGCGGAGACCATCCGCCGCATCCACGCGCTCAACCCGGGGACCGGCGTCGAGATCCTGCCGCCGGACTTCGGCGCGGTGCCGGAGCTCGTCCAACAGGTGTTCGACGCGCGGCCCGAGGTGTTCGCGCACAACCTGGAGACGGTGCCGCGCATCTTCAAGCGCATCCGCCCGGCCTTCACGTACGAGAAGTCCCTCCGGGTGCTCACGATGGCCAAGGCCGACGGGCTCGTGACCAAGTCCAACCTCATCCTCGGCATGGGCGAGGAGGACCACGAGATCGACCAGGCCCTGGTGGACCTGCACGAGGCCGGCTGCGACATCATCACCATCACGCAGTACGTGCGGCCCTCGAAGCTGCACCACCCCATCGACCGCTGGGTGAAGCCGCAGGAGTTCGTCCAGTGGTCCCAGCGCGCCGAGGAGATCGGTTTCCAGGGCGTCATGGCGGGCCCGCTGGTGCGCTCGTCGTACCGCGCCGGCAAGCTCTACGCGCAGGCCATGCAGCGCCTCGGCCGGACCCTGCCGGAGAACCTGGCGCACCTGGCCGGGGAGAAGACCGCCCGCCAGGAGGCCTCCGCCGTCGTCGCCCAGATGTCCTGAGCCGCCCGACTAGACTGGACCCCGCCATGACGAAGAACAGCCAGCCCCCCGCGTCCTCCTCCGGCTCCACCTCCGCCACGCTCAAGGAGGTCAAGGCCATGCAGCGCGAGCGTCGCCTCCGCGAGAAGGAGCAGGCGAAGGCCCAGCGCCGGGACAAGCGCGCCACGAAGGGCCCGGGCGTGATCTCCCAGCTCAAGCAGGCCTACGCCATGACCAAGGCGCACGACCCCAAGGTCGGACTGTGGATGCTGCTGGCCTTCCTGGGCGCCCTGGTCGTCGGCCTCGTCATCGGCCTCCTGCTGGACAACTGGATCACGTGGCTGCTCATCGCGATCCCGTTCGGTGTGCTCGCCGCCGTCGTCATCCTGAACCGGAAGGCGCGCCGCGCCGGGTTCGCCCAGCTCGAGGGCCGCCCCGGCGCCGCCGGCGCCGCGCTCTCCACGCTGGGCCGCGGCTGGATCGTGTCCGAGCAGCCGGCCGCCGTGAACCCGAAGACCCAGGACCTCGTCTACCGCGCCGTGGGCCGGCCGGGCGTCGTGCTGGTGACGGAGGGCCCCTCCCCCCGCGTCGCCGCGCTGGTGGTCAAGGAGGAGAAGGCCATGCGCCGCTTCCTGCCCGGCGTGCCCGTCACCGTGGTGGAGTCCGGCAACGGCCAGGGCCAGGTCCCGCTGCACGAGCTGCCCGGCACGCTCAAGGGCATGAAGAAGGCCCTCACGGCGCAGGAGGTCCAGGCCGTGGACAAGCGTCTGACCGCGCTCAACACCAACCGGCTGCCCATCCCCAAGGGCGTCGACCCGAACAAGGTGCGCCCGAGCCGGCGCGCCATGCGCGGCCGCTGAGCGCCGACGCACCCGCGCGAAGGGGGGGCGCCCCGCCGAGGATTCGGCGGGGCGCCCCCCTTTCGTCGTGTCCGGCCTCGCGTCGAGTCGGATCCGGCGTCGTCCGGCGCGGGCCGGTGCGCTCACATGCGGATCTCGACGGTGCCGGCGACCTTGTCGTGCATGCCGCGGCCGTCCGGGCCGACGACGACGGCCGGCAGCACGAGGCACAGCAGCGCCGTGCGCACCACCACGCGGTGCACGGGGGCGGTCCGGCCGCCGAGGCGCACCACCTGGGTGCGGCACACGGCCTTGCCCACGGTGGTGGCCAGCAGGGTGATGCCCAGGATGTGCATGGTGGCGAAGACCATCAGGGTGGCGATCGCGTCGGAGTCGAAGAGCAGCCAGGACACGCCCAGGGCCAGGAACCAGTCGATCACGAGGGCGACGGCGCGGCGGGCCGCAGTGGCCATCGAGGTCGGGCCGTGCTCGGGCAGGCCCAGCAGGTCCCCCGGCCAGCGGCCGCCGGCCAGGCCGCCGCCCGGACCGTCCACCCAGCCGGCGAGGTCGCGCCGGGTGATCAGCGGCTCGTCGCGGCGGGTCGGTTCGGGCTCTTGCGCGGGGTCGGGTGCTCTGCGTGCCACCGGCCCAGCCTACCGGCGCGGAACCGCGAGGCTCGCCGTGGGGCGTCACCGACGCCCACGGAGGCCGCCGGGCAAGTAGGGTGATGACACCCGCCACGCCAGCGCCGCCGTGCCGGACATGCCACCATCGTCACGACCACAGGAGCGCACCATGTTCACCTCCCCCGCGGACGTCCTCGCGTACATCAAGGATGAGGGGATCGAGTTCGTCGACGTCCGCTTCACCGACCTCCCCGGCATGCAGCACCACTTCAACGTGCCCGCCTCGAGCGTCGACGAGGACTTCTTCGTCACGGGCCAGCTCTTCGACGGCTCCTCGATCCGGGGCTTCGCCGGCATCGCCGAGTCCGACATGCAGCTCATCCCGGACGTCGCGACGGCCTTCGTGGACCCCTTCCGGGTCCGCAAGACCCTCACGATGAACTTCTCCATCGTGAACCCCCGCACCGGCGAGCCCTACCTGCGCGACCCGCGCGGCGTGGCCCAGCGCGCGGAGGCCTACCTGAGCTCCTCCGGCATCGCCGACACGGCGTTCTTCGCCCCCGAGGCCGAGTTCTTCATCTTCGAGGACGTCCGCTACGAGTCCTCCCCCCGCGGCTCGTTCTACGCCGTGGACTCGGACGAGGCCTGGTGGAACGCCTCCCGCGAGGACGAGGGCGGCAACCTGAGCCACAAGACCGGCCTCAAGGGCGGCTACTTCCCCGTCTCCCCCACGGACAAGCAGGCCGACCTGCGCGACGAGATCTGCTCGGTCCTGGCCGAGGTCGGCCTCGAGGTAGAGCGCTCCCACCACGAGGTGGGCGCCGCGGGCCAGGCGGAGATCAACTACCGCTTCAACACGCTGACCCACTCGGCGGACGACCTGCAGAAGTTCAAGTACGTCGTCAAGAACGTCGCCAACATGTTCGGCAAGTCCGCGACCTTCATGCCCAAGCCCGTCTTCGGCGACAACGGCTCCGGCATGCACTGCCACCAGTCCCTGTGGAACGGCGGCGAGCCGCTGTTCTTCGACGAGAAGGGCTACGCGAACCTCTCGGACACCGCCCGCTGGTACATCGGCGGCCTGCTGAAGCACGCCTCCGCGGTCCTGGCCTTCACCAACCCCACGGTGAACTCCTACCGCCGCCTGGTGCCGGGCTTCGAGGCCCCCGTGAACATGGTTTACTCGCAGGGCAACCGCTCGGCGGGCATCCGCATCCCGATCACCGGCTCCAACCCGAAGGCCAAGCGCATCGAGTTCCGCGCCCCGGACGCCTCGGGCAACCCGTACCTCGCGTTCGCCGCGCAGCTGATGGCCGGCCTGGACGGCATCCGCAACCGCATCGAGCCGGCCGAGCCGATCGACAAGGACCTCTACGAGCTGCCGGCCGAGGAGGCCGCCGACATCCAGAAGGCACCCGCCACCCTGGACGAGGCCCTGAACGCCCTCGAGGAGGACCACGAGTTCCTCCTGGCCGGCGACGTGTTCACCGAGGAGCTGATCGAGACCTGGATCGCGTACAAGCGCGAGATGGAGATCGCCCCGCTGGCCCTGCGCCCGAACCCCTACGAGTTCGAGCTGTACTACTCGGTCTGATCCGCCCGCCGCGGCCCCGACGACGGCCGTTCGTCTCCCACGCCGGAGGCGGGCGGCCGTCGTCGTGCCCGGCCGCGGAATAGTCCGGGGCCGGTGGGCGCTGGATCTGTGGAGACCTCCGCCCGGCCGGGCGGCCCGCAGACCAGGAGCACCATGACCGAGCACACCGCCCCCACCCCCCTGCCGCTGTCCCTGCTGGACCTCGCCCTCGTCCGCGACGGCGCCCCGATGGGCGAAGCCTTCGCCGAATCCGTGGAGCAGGCCCGCGTCGCCGAGGCCGCCGGCTTCCGGCGCGTCTGGTACGCGGAGCACCACAACATGCCCTCCATCGCCTCCTCCGCCACGGCCGTACTCATCGCGCACGTGGCCGCGCACACCGACTCGATCCGCCTCGGCTCCGGCGGCGTCATGCTGCCCAACCACTCGCCGCTGGTGATCGCCGAGCAGTTCGGCACCCTGGCCGAGCTGCACCCCGGCCGCATCGACCTGGGCCTGGGTCGCGCCCCCGGCACCGACCAGCGGACGCTGCAGGCGCTGCGCCGGGATCCGTCGGCGGCCGAGCGCTTCCCGCAGGACGTGCTCGAGCTGCAGGGCTACCTCACCGGCCAGAGCCTGATCCCCGGCATCGACGCCTACCCCGGCAAGGGCACCAACGTGCCGCTGTACATCCTCGGCTCCTCGGCGTTCGGCGCCCAGCTGGCCGCGCAGCTCGGCCTGGGCTACGCGTTCGCGAGCCACTTCGCACCGCAGATGCTCGAGCATGCGGCGCGCCTGTACCGGGAGCACTTCGAGCCCTCCGAGGCCCTCGCGGAGCCGCACTTCATCGCGGCGGCCAACGTGATCGCCGCGGACACCGAGGAGGTGGCCGAGCGGGAGTGGCAGGCCGCGCAGCGGGCGCGCATCCGGATGATGCTCGGCCGGGGCCGCACCCTCACCGACGACGAGGTCGAGATGCTGCTGCACTCCCCCGCCGGTCAGCAGGTGCTCGGGATGCTCGAGTGCACGGCCGTGGGCACCGGCCCGACGACGGCGGCGTGGCTGCACGACTTCGCGGCGCGGGTCCAGGCGGACGAGCTGATCATCACGACGGCGGCCCAGGACGCCGGCGTGCGGCGACGCACCCTGGAGCTGCTCGGGGAGCACGTCGTGCGCGCCTGAGCCGGCGCTCGTGACACCGGAGCACGGCCGGCCCGCCACCCCGTCGAGGTGGCGGGCCGGCGTCGTTCAGAGCCCGTAGAACCGGGTCTCGAACACCTGACGGGCCAGGCGGGTCACCCGCAGGTAGCGCTCCTCGAGCTCCCCGCCGGCCGTGCCCACCCCGCTGAGGCGGGCCACGGCCTCGAGGTCGCGCATGTTCGTGGGCAGCACGTCCGAGACCTTGCCCGTCCACAGCAGCAGGGCGGCGCGGATCCGGGTGGCCAGCAGCCACGCCTCCTCCAGCACGGCGACCTCGGCCTCGGGCAGCAGCCCGTGCCGGGCGATCGCCCGCAGGGCCGGCAGCGTGCCGGTGACCCGCAGGTCCTCGACCTCTCCCGCGTGGCGCAGCTGCAGGGACTGCACCAGCCACTCCACGTCCGAGAGCCCGCCGCGGCCGAGCTTGACGTGCCGGGAGGGGTCCGCGCCGCGGGGCAGGCGCTCGGCCTCCACACGGGCCTTGATGCGCCGGATCTCCCGCGCGTCCGCGGTGGTCAGGTCCCCGGCGTAGCGGACCCCGTCGGCCCACCGCCGGAAGTCGGTGGCGAGGTCGTCGTCGCCGGCCAGGGGCCGGGCGCGCAGCAGCGCCTGACGCTCCCACACCTCCGCCCAGCGCCCGTAGTACTCCCGGTACGAGTCCAGGGTGCGCACGAGCGGCCCCTGGCGCCCCTCGGGGCGCAGGTCGGCGTCCACCTCGAGCGGCCGCTCGCCGGGCAGCGGCGGGGTCGCGGGGCGGTGCAGCAGGGACATCAGCGTCCGCACGACCTCCTCGGCCTGCTCGCGCGCCCGCCCCTCGTCGACGCCGGGGCGTGGCCGGTGCACGAACAGGGCGTCGAGGTCCGAGCCGTAGGTGATCTCCCGGCCGCCCTGGCGGCCCATGGCCACCACGAGCACGTCGGTGAGCGGGTCGGCGTCCCCGACGACGGCGCGCGAGGCCACGCGCAGGGCGCCGACGACGGTGATCTGGTCGATGTCCGACAGGGCCCCGGTGACGGCCTCGAGGTCCAGCAGCCCCGAGATGTCCGCCAGGGCCACGCGCAGGGTCTCGCTGCGGCGCACCTGCCGCACGTGGCGGACGGCGGCCGGGGCCTCCTGCGCGGCCACGCGGCGGTCGAGCCGCGCGTCGACCTGGCGCCAGAGCTGTATGGCGCCCCGGGGGTCGAGCTCCCGGTCGTCCCCCACCCAGGCCACGGCCTCGGGCGAGTGCTCGAGCAGGTCCCCCACGAACCGGGAGCCGGACAGGACCAGGCACAGCCGCCGGGCGGCGTCCGAGGAGTCGCGGAGCATCCGCAGATACCAGGCCGTGCCGCCCAGCGACTCGGAGAGCCGGCGGAAGGCGAGCAGGCCGCCGTCGGGGTCGGCGCCCCGCGCGAACCACCCGAGCATGGCCGGCAGCAGCTGCCGCTGGACCGCGGCCCGGCGCGAGACGCCCTGCGTGAGGGCCTCGATGTGCCGCAGGGCGCCCTGCGGGTCGCGGTAGCCCAGCGCCGCCAGGCGGTCGCGGACGGCCTCCGCGGACAGCCGCACGTCCTCGGCGGACAGGGCGGCCGTCGTCGACAGCAGCGGCCGGTAGAACACGGTCTCGTGGAGACCGCGCACGGCGCGGCGCACGCGCGTGAACTCGGCCTGGAGGTCCTCGCCGGTGGCGGGGCCCCGGTCGGCGGCGCCGCGCATCGACCGGGCGACGACGCGGCGGGCCTCCTCCTTGACCGGCATCAGGTGGGTGCGCCGCAGGTGCACGAGCTGGATGCGGTGCTCGAGGGTGCGCAGCCACCGGTAGTGCTCGTCGAACGCCCGCGCGTCTCGCGTGGTGACGTAGGAGGCGGCGTGCAGCGCCCGCACCGCGTCGAGCGTGCCGCGCACCCGCAGCGACTCGTCCGCACGGCCGTGCACGAGCTGGAGCAGCTGGGCCGTGAACTCGACGTCGCGCAGACCGCCGGGCCCGAGCTTGATCTCCCGCTCGCGCTCCGCGGGGGCGAGGGTGTCCAGGACCCGGGCGCGCATGGCCCGGACGGACTCGACGAACCCGTCGCGCGCGGAGGACTCCCACACCCGGGGCCAGATTTCCGCGATGTAGCGCTCGCCGAGCTGTGGCGAGCCCGCGATCGGGCGGGCCTTGAGCAGGGCCTGGAACTCCCAGCCGTGGGCCCAGCGGCGGTAGTACTCGGCGTGGGACTCCACGGTGCGGCTCAGGGCGCCGTCCTTGCCCTCGGGACGCAGGTTGGCGTCGACTTCCCACAGTCCCGGCTCGGGGGCCGCACCCTGGATCACGCGGCCGATGCCCGCGGCCAGCTCGGCCGCGAGCGCGGCGGCGCGCGGCCCGTCCGGGACCTGGGCGTCGGGGTCCGCGCCGTCCGCGGCCTCGCGGACGGCGTGGGCGAACACGACGTCCACGTCCGAGACGTAGTTGAGCTCGCCGGCGCCGCACTTGCCCATGCCGATCACGGCGAGGTCCAGGCGGTCCACCACGGGGCCCTCCCGCTCGGTGAGGACGGCCCGTGAGACGGCGAGCGCCGCGTCCACGGCGGCGCCGGCCAGGTCCGCGAGCCAGCGGCCCACCGAGGGCATGGCCGCCGTGGGCTCGGCGGAGTCGAGGTCGCGCAGGGCGATCGCGGCCAGCTGGCGGCGGTAGGCGCGGCGCAGGGCGACGGCGGCGTCCTTGCCGGTGACGGCCGCGAGGGGGCGGTCGGCGTCCGGGTCGGCGCCCACCGAGTCCAGGAGCAGGCGGCGCAGGGCGGCGGACGCATCACCCCAGGGCTCGCCGGCGGTCGGGTCGGGCTGGGCGAGGGCGGGCGCGGTGGCGGCGGCCGCGTCCGGGTCGAGGACGAGGTCCAGGTGCTCGGGACGGCGGATGAGGAACTCGCCGAGGGCCTCGGAGGCGCCGAGCAGCCGCAGCAGGCGGGCCGTCGTCCCGGGGTCCCGGAGGGCGTGGTGGACGCGGGGCTCGCGCTCGGCCAGGCGCACCCACAGCAGCAGGGCCCGGTCGGGATCGGCGGCGTGGCCGAGGAGCTCGACGAGGGGACGCACGTCCACGCCCTCGAACTCGGGCGAGGTGAGCAGCGTCTGCACGCGGCCGGCGTCGGCGACGCCGGCGTGCGCGAGGGTGCGGCGGTCCGGGGCGTCGGCGGTCGCCGCGTCGGGCAGGGCGGACACGGCCGGCGCCTCAGAGGCCGGAGAGGTAGCGCCGCAGCTCGTACGGCGTGACCTCCACCCGGTAGTCGTCCCACTCCTGGCGCTTGTTGCGCAGCAGGGCGTCGAAGACGTGCTCGCCCAGCACGGACGCCACGAACTCGGACTCCTCGGCGGCGCGCAGGGCGTCGTGCAGGGTGCCGGGCAGGGGGACGTGGCCGAGCACGCGCCGCTCGTGGGTGGTGAGCGCGCTGACGTCCTCGGCGGCGGACTCGGGCAGCTCGTAGCCCTCCTCGATGCCCTTCAGGCCGGCGGCCAGCAGCAGCGCGTAGGCCAGGTACGGGTTGGCCGAGGCGTCGATGCCGCGGTACTCGATGCGGGCCGAGCCGGCCTTGTCCGGCTTGTACAGGGGAACGCGCACGAGGGCGGAACGGTTGTTGTGCCCCCACGAGGTGTACGACGGGGCCTCTCCCCCGCCCCAGAGACGCTTGTAGGAGTTGACGAACTGGTGGGTCACCGCGGTGATCTCCACGGAGTGGCGCAGCAGGCCCGCGATGAACCGGCGGCCCGTGACGGAGAGCCGGAACTCGTCCGCGGGGTCGTAGAACGCGTTCGCGTCGCCCTCGAAGAGGGAGAAGTGGGTGTGCATGCCGGAGCCCGGGTGGTGGGAGAACGGCTTGGGCATGAACGTGGCGTAGGTGCCCTGGGCGGCGGCGACCTCCTTGACGACGGTCCGGAACGTCATCACGTTGTCCGCCGTCGTGAGCGCGTCCGCCGCGCGCAGGTCGATCTCGTTCTGGCCGGGGCCGTTCTCGTGGTGGCTGAACTCGACGGAGATGCCCATGCCCTCGAGGAGGCTGACGGCGTCGCGGCGGAAGTCGGCCGCGTCGGAGCCGGGCACGTTGTCGAAGTAGCCCGCGCGGTCCACGGGCACCGGCTCCCCGTCCGGGCCGGGCTGGTCCGACTGCAGGAGGTAGAACTCGATCTCCGGGTGGGTGAAGCACGTGAAGCCCCGATCGGCGGCCCGGTCCAGCACGCGGCGCAGCACGTGCCGCGGGTCGGCGGGGGCGGGGCGGCCGTCCGGGGTGAGCACGTCGCAGAACATCCGGGAGCTCTGTTCCTGGTCGCCGCGCCAGGGCAGGATCTGGAAGGTCGAGGGATCGGGCTGCAGCAGCATGTCCGACTCGGAGATGCGGGTGTATCCGTCGATCGAGGAGCCGTCGAAGCCCAGGCCCTCCGTGAAGGCGTTCTCCACCTCGGCCGGAGACAGGGCCACCGACTTCAGGGTGCCGATCACGTCCGTGAACCAGAGCCGGACGAACTTGACGTCCCGGTCCTCGATGGTGCGGAGCACGTAGTCCTGCTGTCGATCCATGCCGCCACTCTAGACGCGCCGCGTAGACTCCGGCCCATGTCTGCTCCCCAGTCCCCCCGGCAGCCTGACGACACCGCCCCCTACGGTCCGCCCGCCCCGTCCCGGTACCGGACGGTCCACCTGCAGCGGGCCAAGGACGAGGGCCGGCGCTTCGCGATGCTCACCACCTACGACGCGATGACGGCGGCCCTGTTCGACGAGGCCGGCGTCGAGGTGCTGCTCGTGGGCGACTCGGTGGGCAACACCGTGCTGGGCCATCCCACCACCCTGCCGGTCACCCTGGACCAGATGATCCTGTTCACCCAGGCCGTGGTACGCGGTGCCGAGCGTGCCCTCGTGGTCGCGGACCTGCCCTTCGGCTCGTACGAGGCCTCCCCGCGGCAGGCCGTCGAGTCGGCCGTGCGCCTCGTGAAGGAGTCCGGCGCGCACGCCGTCAAGGTGGAGGGCGACGAGCGCTTCGCCGAGCACGTGGCCGCGATGACGGCCGCCGGCGTCGCGGTCATGGCCCACATCGGCTTCACCCCGCAGTCCGAGCACGTGCTCGGCGGCTACCGGGTGCAGGGCCGCGGCGCGGGGGCGGCCGAGCGGATGACGGCGTCGGCCCGGGCCCTCGAGGCCGCGGGGGCGTTCGCCGTCCTGATGGAGATGGTCCCCTCGGACGTCGCCGCCGCCGTCGACGCCGCGCTGCGGGTGCCCACCGTGGGCATCGGCGCGGGCCCGGGCACCACGGGCCAGGTGCTCGTGTGGCAGGACATGCTCGGCCTGCGCGAGGGACGGGTGCCCCGGTTCGTCCGTCAGTACGCCCGTCTGCACGAGGTCGTGGGCGACGCGGTCCGGGCCTATCGCGCGGACGTGCTCGACGGCGCGTTCCCGGCCCCGGAGCACGGCTTCGAGGGCTGAACCCGCCCCGTGAGACGACCGGGCCCCCGTCCGAGGGACGGGGGCCCGGCGTCGTCCGGCGCCGCGGTCAGGAGGCGTCGTCGACGGGACGGCTGTCCCAGTCGTCGTCGCGCTCGTCCTCCGCGTCGGCGGTCTCGTTGTTCGCCCGCACGCGGTCCATCGCGGCCTGGGCCTCCTCGCGGGTGCCGAACGGGCCCAGCAGCTGGGACCAGTCCGACTGGGCGCCCACCTCCACCTGATGCGTGTTGACGTTGTACCAGAACTCGCTCGTCTCGGTCATGGGGGCCACAGTAGCCGGGCCGATAGGCTGGAGGACATGTCCCAGCGTCAGAACCCCGTCGCCCCGTCCAGCCACAACGGTCCCCGCCCTGCGGGCCCCACCGCGCCGGAGCCCGGGTCGCTCGCCCCCGTCGGCACGCTGACGCCCGGGGCCCCGTCCCCCGCCCCGCCCGTGCCGGCCGCGATCCCGCGCCCCGAGTACGTCGGCAAGGCCACCCCGGACGAGGGCAAGGCCTCGGACGTCTACGACGCCGCCGGCGTCGCGCGGATCCGCGCCGCCGGCCGCCTGGCCGCGCAGGCCATGGAGCACACCGCCGCCCACATCCGCCCGGGCGTCACCACGGACGAGCTGGACCGGATCGCGCACGCCTTCCTCGTGGAGCGCGGCGCCTACCCGTCCTGCCTGGGCTACCGCGGCTTCCCGCGGTCCATCTGCACCTCGATCAACGAGGTCATCTGCCACGGCATCCCGGACGGCACCGTCCTGGAGGACGGGGACATCGTCAACCTGGACATCACCGCGTACCTGGACGGCGTCCACGGGGACCACAACCGCACCTACCTGGTCGGCGACGTGGACGAGGAGTCCCGGCTGCTCGTCGAGCGCACCGAGGAGGCCCTGCGCCGCGGCATCCGCGCCGTGAAGCCCGGCCGTCAGGTCAACGTGATCGGCCGCGCCATCGAGTCCTACGCCAAGCGCTTCGGCTACGGCGTGGTGCGCGACTTCATCGGCCACGGCGTGGGCGTGGACTTCCACTCCGGCCTCGTGATCCCCCACTACGACGCGGCCCCGGCCCACGACCGCCTGCTCGTGCCCGGCATGGTGTTCACCATCGAGCCGATGCTCACCCTCGGCACGATCGAGTGGGACCAGTGGGACGACGGCTGGACCGTGGTGACCCGCGACCGCCGTCGCACCGCGCAGTTCGAGCACACGATCGTGGTCACGGACGACGGCGCGGAGATTCTCACGCTGCCGTGACCCGGCACTAAGCTGGGGGCCGTGACGACGCACACCAGCACCGCCCAGCGCTCCTCCAAATACCCCACGACGATCGGCATCGACGTCGGGGGGACCGGCATGAAGGGCGGCCTGGTCCGCCTCGGGTCGGGGCCGAAGGCGGGCACCCTGCGCGGGGACCGCTTCCGCATCCCCACGCCGCAGCCGGCCATGCCCGAGCCCGTGGCGGCGACCCTGGCGGCCATCACCGCCGAGCTCGACGGGCGCGAGAAGGCGCCGAAGCCCTCCGCCCCGCTGGGCGTGTGCTTCCCCTCGATCGTCAAGGACGGGGTGTGCCTGTCCGCGAACAACATCGACCACTCGTGGATCGGCACGGACCTGCGCGGCAGGTTCGAGGAGCACCTGCGCCGCCCCGTGACCGTGGTCAACGACGCCGACGCGGCCGGCCTCGCGGAGGCCCGCTACGGGGCCGGGCGGGGCGTGCGCGGCCTGGTGCACGTGATCACCCTCGGCACCGGCATCGGCGGCGCGATGATCCACGACGGCGTGCTCGTCCCGAACTTCGAGGTCGGCTCCCTGGAGCTCGACGGCGTGATGGCCGAGTCGCGGGCCTCCGCGAAGGCCCGGGAGCGCGATCAGCTCAGCTGGGCCGAGTACGCCGAGCGACTGCAGCGCTTCTTCTCCCACGTGGAGCGGATCTTCTCGCCCGACCTGTTCATCGTCGGCGGCGGCATCTCCAAGCGGCCGGACGACTACCTGCCGCTGCTGCGCCTGCGCACCCCGATCGTCCCGGCCCAGCTGCAGAACAACGCGGGCATCGTGGGCGCCGCCCTGGCCGCGCACGGCTCGCTCGCCGACGGCAACTGAGGGCGCAGACACCGAGGGCGGTTCCGGCTTCCCCTCCGGAACCGCCCTCGGCAGTCTTGCCGGGCCGACCGAGGTCGGCCCGGGGATCACTGTAGCGTCTGGAGGCCGTGCGCACCACTGCACCGTCGATCCCGGCGGCGCCGTCGCATCGGCCCAGGTCAGCGGGTGAACAGCCGCGGCTGCACGGCGGGACGGCCGCGGTCGTCCCCGTCACCGGCCCGGAGCTCGGCGATGGCCTCCTCGAAGTCGTCGAGGGACTCGAAGTCCCGGTAGACGGAGGCGAAGCGCAGGAAGGCCACCTGGTCGAGACGGCGCAGCGGATCGAGGATGGCCAGGCCGACGTCGTGGGCGTCCACCTCGGCGTTGCCCGTGGCACGGACCGTCTCCTCGACCTCCTGGGCGAGCATGGCCAGGTCGTCGCTCGTCACCGGCCGCCCCTGGCACGCCTTCCGGACGCCGTTGATCACCTTGGAGCGGTCGAACGGCTCCGCCACCCCGGAGCGCTTGACGACGGTCAGGGCGGTGGTCTCCATGGTGGTGAACCGCTTGCCGCAGGCCTGACACTGCCGACGCCGACGGATGGCGGAGCCGTCGTCGAGGGAGCGCGAATCCACCACGCGCGAGTCCTCATGGCGGCAGAACGGGCAGTGCATCAGCTCTCTCCTCCTGGGCGGGGCACTCCCATGCTACGTCCGCTCAGCCGAGGCAGGCCGGACCCAGCAGGATCTTGAGGTCGCCGAACAGCGCCGGGTTCGGGCTCACCCGGAACTGCGGGCCCAGCTGGAACTCCTGCGTGGCACGCTGGCCCACCAGGGACAGCCGCACCTCCGAGGAGCCCTCATGGGTGCGCAGCACGTCCGCCAGCTGGCCCATGACCTGCTCCGTGGCCTTGAACGCTGGCAGCGTGATCCGCACGGGGCCGCCGGGGCCGTCCGAGAGCTCCGGGATGGTCAGCTCCATCGCCGACAGGGACACCGACCCGTCGTCCCGGCGCTGCACCCTGCCCTTGACGGCGACGACGAGGTCCTCGGCCAGCATCATCGCGATGGGCGCGTACACCTGGCCGAAGAACATGACGTCCATCGAGCCGCCGAGGTCCTCGATCTCGCAGCGCGCGTACGCGTTGCCCGAGGACTTGGCGATGCGGCGCTCGAGCGTGGTGATCAGGCCCGCGATGGTGACGATCGCGCCGTCCGCGGGCCCGTCGTCGTCGAGGACGCGGGTGATCTGGACGTCGGCGTGCTGGGCCAGGACGCCGTCGAGGCCCTGCAGCGGATGGTCGGACACGTACAGACCCAGCATCTCGCGCTCGAACGCGAGCTTCTCCTTCTTGGCCCACTCCGGCAGGTCCGGGACGGCGACGCCGTCCGCGGCGTCGGAGTCGTCCTCGTCGCCGCCGCCGAGCGCGAACAGGTCGAAGGTGAACTCGCCGTGGTCCTCCTTGCGCTTCTGCGCCACGGTGGCGTCCACGGCCTCCTCGTGCACGGCCAGCAGGGCGCGGCGGGCGTAGCCGAGGGAGTCGAAGGCGCCGGCCTTGATCATGGACTCGATGGTGCGCTTGTTGCACACCACGAGCGGCACCTTCGCCAGGAAGTCGCCGAAGCCCGTGTACGAGCCCTTCTCCTCGCGCCCCTGGACCATGCCCTTGACCACGTTGGCGCCCACGTTGCGGACGGCGCCCATGCCGAAGCGGATGTCCCGGCCGACGGGGGTGAAGGTCAGGTGGGACTCGTTCACGTCCGGGGGCAGCACGGTGATGCCCATGTGGCGGCACTCGTTGAGGTACATGGCCAGCTTGTCCTTGTCGTCGCCCACCGAGGTGAGCAGCGCGGCCATGTACTCCGCCGGGTAGTGCGCCTTGAGGTAGGCCGTCCAGTAGGAGACCAGGCCGTAGGCGGCCGAGTGCGCCTTGTTGAACGCGTAGTCCGAGAAGGGCAGCAGGATGTCCCACAGGGCCTTCACCGCGGCCTCCGAGTAGCCGCGGTCCAGCATCCCCTGGTGGAACGCCTCGTACTGCTTGTCCAGCTCCGACTTCTTCTTCTTGCCCATCGCACGGCGCAGGATGTCGGCCTGGCCGAGCGAGTAGCCCGCCACCTTCTGGGCGATCGCCATGACCTGCTCCTGATACACGATCAGGCCGTAGGTGGTGTCCAGGATCTCCCGCAGCGGCTCCTCCAGCTCCGGGTGGATCGGGGTGATCTCCTGCTGCCCGTTCTTGCGCAGCGCGTAGTTGGTGTGCGAGTTCGCGCCCATGGGGCCGGGGCGGTACAGGGCGATGGTCGCCGAGATGTCCTCGAAGTTGTCCGGGCGCATCATCTTCAGCAGCGAGCGCATGGGCCCGCCGTCGAGCTGGAACACGCCGAGGGTGTCGCCGCGGGCCAGCAGCTCGTAGGCCGCCGGGTCGTCCACGTCGAGGGTCTCCAGGTCCAGGTCCACGCCCTGGTTCGCCTTCACGTTCTCGAGCGCGTCCGAGATGATCGTGAGGTTGCGCAGCCCCAGGAAGTCCATCTTGATCAGGCCCAGGGACTCCGCCATCGGGTAGTCGAACTGCGTGATGACCTGGCCGTCCTGCAGGCGGCGCATGATCGGGATGACGTCGATCACCGGCACCGAGGACATGATCACGCCGGCCGCGTGCACGCCCCACTGCCGCTTCAGGCCCTCGAGACCCTTGGCGGTCTCGAAGACCTCCTTCGCCACCGGGTCCGTCGCGATCAGCTCGCGGAAGGGCGCGGCCTCCCCGTAGCGCGGGGCCGCGGGGTCCTCGATGTCCTTGAGCGGGATGTCCTTGGCCATCACCGCCGGCGGCAGCGCCTTGGTGAGGGACTCGCCCATCGAGAAGGGCTGGTCCATCACGCGGGCCGAGTCCTTCAGAGCCTGCTTGGTCTTGATGGTGCCGTACGTGACGATCATGGTGACGCGCTCGTCGCCGTACTTGCGGGTGACGTAGTCGATCACCTCGGAGCGACGGCGGTCGTCGAAGTCGACGTCGAAGTCGGGCATGGACACGCGGTCCGGGTTGAGGAACCGCTCGAAGATCAGCCCGTGCTTGAGCGGGTCCAGGTCCGTGATGCGCAGCGCGTACGCCACCATCGATCCGGCGCCCGAGCCGCGGCCCGGGCCCACCCGGATGCCGTTCTCCTTGGCCCAGTTGATGAAGTCGGCCACGACGAGGAAGTACCCGGGGAAGCCCATCGAGATGATGACGTCCAGCTCGTAGTCCGCCTGCTTGCGCACGTGGTCCGGCACGCCGTCCGGGTAGCGGTAGGCCAGACCGGAGGCGACCTCCTTGATGAGCCAGCTGGTCTCGTCCTCGCCCTCCGGCGTGGGGAAGACCGGCATGTAGTTGGCCTTCGTGTCGAACTCGACCTCGCACCGCTCGGCGATGAGCAGCGTGTTGTCGCAGGCCTCGGGCAGCTCCGCGAACAGCTCGCGCATCTGCCGCGGGGACTTCAGGTAGTACTCGGTGCCGGAGAACGCGAAGCGGGAGCCGCCCTGGTCGTAGCTGGGCTCGTTGAGCTTCGAGCCCGACTGCAGGGCCAGCAGCGCCTCGTGCGCCTTGGCGTCGTGCTCGTGGGTGTAGTGCAGGTCGTTCGTGGCCACGAACGGCAGGCCCAGGTCCTTGGCGAGCCGCCGCAGGTCCGTCATCACCCGGCGCTCGATGTCGAGGCCGTGGTGCATGATCTCGCAGTAGTAGTTGTCCTTGCCGAAGATGTCCCGGAAGTCCGAGGCCGCCTGCATCGCCTCCCGGTACTGGCCCAGGCGCAGGCGCGTCTGCACCTCGCCGGAGGGGCAGCCCGTGGTGGCGATCAGGCCCTTCGAGTACTGGCTCAGCAGCTCCCGGTCCAGCCGCGGCCACTTGGCGTACACCGAGTCCAGCGAGGCGATCGAGCCCATCCGGAACAGGTTGTGCATCCCCTCGGTGGTCTCGCTCAGCAGCGTCATGTGCGTGTACGCACCGCCGCCGGACACGTCGTCCCCCCGCTGGTGGGGCTCGCCCCAGCGGGTCTTCTCCTTGTCCGTGCGGTGCTGCTGCCCGGGGGCCACGTAGGCCTCGAGCCCGATGATCGGCTTGACGCCCGCCGCCGTCGCCTTGGACCAGAAGTCGTAGGCGCCGAAGAGGTAGCCGTGGTCCGTGATGGCCAGCGAGTCCATGCCCAGCCGCTGAGCCTCGGCGAACAGGTCGTCCAGCTTCGCGGCGCCGTCGAGCATGGAGTACTCGGTGTGCGTGTGCAGGTGGACGAAGCCGCCGTCCTTCACGGCGTCGGCGCGGGCGTCGGCGGACACGGTCATGCGGGGTGGGCCTTTCGACGGGGAGGACGGCGGGGCCGCACCAGCCTACTCGTGGTGCCCGGGCGGCGGGGCCGGACCGGGACGGGGGTCACGTCGACGGTGCCGGCTCAGTCCTCGTCGCCGCGCAGCGCCGCCAGGGCGTGGGCGAGGTCGTCCGGATACGGGGAGGTGATCGTCACCGGCTCCCCCGTGACCGGGTGCGGGAACGCCAGCCGGTGGGCGTGCAGCCACTGGCGGGTCAGCCCGAGCTCGGCCGCCAGTCGCGGATCCGCCCCGTACGTGAGGTCGCCGACGCACGGGTGGCGCAGCGCCGAGGTGTGCACGCGGATCTGGTGGGTGCGCCCGGTCTCCAGGTGGACCTCGAGCAGGGTGACCCGGCCGAACACCTCGAGCGTCTCGTAGTGGGTCACGGACGGCCGGCCGTCGTCGAGCACCGCGAACTTCCAGTGGTGGCCGGGATGCCGCCCGATGGGCGCGTCCACGGTGCCGCTCAGCGGGTCCGGGATGCCCTGGACCACGGCGTGGTAGACCTTCTCCGGCACGCGCTCGCGGAACTGGTCCTTCATGGCCGTGTAGGCGCGCTCGGTCTTGGCCACGACCATGACCCCGGTGGTGCCGACGTCGAGCCGGTGCACGATCCCCTGGCGCTCGGGGGCACCCGAGGTGGTGATGTGGTAGCCGAGGGCGGCCAGGGCGCCCACCACCGTGGGCCCGACCCAGCCGGGCGAGGGGTGCGCGGCCACGCCGGTGGGCTTGTCCACGGCCACCAGGTCCTCGTCCTCGTACAGGATGCTCAGCGCGTCCACGCGCTCTGCCCTCACTTCCAGGGGGTCGGGGTCGTCGGGGACGTCGACGGCGAGGGTCTCCCCCGCCACGGCCTTCGCGGACTTGGCCAGGACGCGGTCCCGGCGGCCGGAGCGCGACTCGGCCCGCACCAGGCCCCGGGAGAACCAGTCCGCCAGCAGCGAGCGGGAGACGCCGAACGCGTCGGCGAGCACCGCGTCGACCCGCCGGCCCGCCTCGGCCTCGGTGACCTCGAGCCGTTCGGTGAGTCCCGGTCTCATGCCCATGTCCTCACGCCTCCCGTGTGCCGTCCAGGCGGCGGCCGGTCATCACGAGCAGAGCGACGCCGATGACGGAGCAGACGATGAACGAGTCCGCCACGTTGAAGATCGCGAAGTGCGGCACGGAGATCATGTCGACCACGTGGCCGCGCCCGAACGCCGGGGGCCGGAACAGCCGGTCCGTGAGGTTGCCGAGCACGCCGCCGGCGAGCCCGCCCAGCGCCAGGGCCCACGGCGTCGAGCGCACGCGGGCGATCCCGACGAGGGCGGCCACCGCCACCACGGCTTGGATGACGGTGAACACCCAGGTGTGGTCCTCGCCGATGGAGAACGCCGCGCCCGGGTTCAGGATGTAGTGCCAGCGCAGCACCCCGGGGATCACCGCGACGGAGTCCCCCAGCTGCATCGTGCTCTCGACCGCGTACTTGGTCAGCTGGTCGAGGGCGTAGGCCAGCACCGCCACGATGAGGGCGGTGAGCACGGCTCGCCGGCCCGCGCGAGGGGATCGCGGGGCCGACGTGGCGTCGACGGCTCGGCTCACGCCGCGGGCGTGGGGGGCTCGACGCGCTTCTGGGCGCGGATCTCGCGCAGCTGGCCCTCGATGTAGGAGGTGAGGCGGCTGCGGTAGTCGGTCTCGAAGCTGCGCAGCTGTTCGACCTCGCCCTCCAGGCCGGCCTTCTCCTCGGCCAGGGCCTCGAGGGTGCGGGCCTTCTGCTCCTCGGCGTCGCTGACGAGCCGGGCCGCGGTGGCCTCGGCCTCGGCGACGAGCTCGGTGCTGCGCTGCTCGCCTGCGGCGACGTGCTCGTCGTGCAGCCGCTGGGCCATGGCCAGGACGCCGGCGGCGGAGGTCGCGGCCGCGTCGGCGGCCTCGGGGGCCGCGGCCGGCTCCTCGACGGAGGACGGCGTCGCGGCGGCCTCCGGGGTGTCCGCAGCGGGGGCGGCGGCCGCGGCGGCGCCGCCGGCGCGCAGCTCCGCGTTCTCGGACTCGAGCTGCTCGTTGAGGGCGATCAGGCGCTTGAACTCCGCCACGATCTCGTCGAGGAAGTCATCCACCTCGGTCTGGTCGTAGCCCTCGCGGAACTTCGTGGGCTGGAACTGCTTGTTGACCACGTCTTCCCAGGACAGCGCCATGGAACCGTCTCGCTCTCTGCTCGGTGCTCTAGGACGGCCGGGCGGCCCGGCGCGTCGGCGGTCGGCGCGCCGGTGAGGGGCGGCGCCGACCCTGCCGCGAAGACTACCACCGGGGCCGACAGCCGCCCCGGGCCGCGGGTCAGGCCACGCCGGCCAGGCTCACCACCAGGACCCGCAGCAGGACGACGCCGAGGAACACGATGAGGAAGGCCACGTCCAGGCCGATGCCGCCCAGGTTCACCGGCGGCACGGCACGACGCACGGGGCGCAGCAACGGATCGGTGGCCCCGTACACGCCGCTGGCCAGCACGAGGGCCGCCCCGGTGGGGCGCCAGTGGCGGGCGAACGACTGGGTGACGTCCAGGACGATCCGCACGGTCAGCGCCGCGAGCACCACCGTCAGGGCGAGGTAGGCGAGGGCGAGGAGCAGCTGCATGGGCGCCTCAGTCGCCGTCGAACGGGGAGTCGGCCTCGCCGGACTCGCCCTGCTCGGCGCCGACGACGTCCACGGTGGCCGGGGTCAGCAGGAACACCTTGCTGGTGATGCGGGAGATCGAGCCGTGCAGGCCGAAGACGAGGCCGGCCGCGAAGTCCACGAGGCGCTTGGCCTCGTTCTCACCGAGGTCGGTGACGTTCATGATCACGGGGACGCCGGAGCGGAAGGACTCGCCGATCGCCTTCGCGTCGTTGTAGGAGCGGGGATGGACGGTGGACAGGGTGTGCACGGAGGCTCCTTCGGCAGACGACGCTGCGGCTCGCTTGATGGGGGTCACCGGGGCCCGGTAGCCCGGGTCGACCGGCTCGGGACGCGCCGGACGCCGGGGTTCGACGGGATCGGCCGCGGTGGAGCCGGACGGGGTCACGGGCTCCGGCCGCTCGGCCGGCTCGGGATCGCGGACCGCAGCCGGGCGGACGGCCTCCATGTGGGGGTCGGTGTCCGGCTCCGCGGGGCGGCGCGCCTCGACGACCTCGTGTCGGGGCGCGGTCTCCCGCTCGGCGGCACGCGGCTGCTCGTCGTACTCGTCGCCGTCGGCCAGGCCGAGGTAGATCATCGTCTTCTTCAGGGCGCCAGCCATGAGTCTTCCTTCACCACGTCCTCCGGCCCCGGGGGCCGCCGTCGTTCGTCGTCGGTGCGCGTGCGTCCGCGCGGTCCTGTCGCGTCCCGCCGGGACGCGCGGGGTCAACGTTAGCCCACCGCGTCCCGGGCCCCCAGAACGTCGGAGCCGATGCGCACCTGTGTCGCCCCGGCGCGCACGGCCGCCTCGAGGTCCGCGCTCATCCCCATGGACAGCGTGGTGGCCTCCGGATGCGTCTGCCGCAGGCCCGCGCCGAGAGCGGCGAGCCGGCGGAACGCGTCCTCCGGGTCCAGGCCGCGCGGTGCCACGCACATCAGCCCGCCCAGCCGCAGGCCCGGCAGGCCGGCGATGACGTCCGCGAGGGCGGGGACGTCCTCGGGACGGGCGCCGCCGCGCGGGCCGATCCCCTCGGGGCGGTCCTCGTCGGCGCGGTCGTCGACGTCCACCTGCACGAGGCACTCCAGGTCGGGGATCGCGGCCTCGGGCTCGCGCTCGCGCCGCAGCAGGAGCGCTCGCGAGAGCGCCTCGGCCAGTTCGGGTCGGTCCACCGACTCCACCACGGACGCGTAGCGCACCACGTACTTGGCCTTGTTGGTCTGCAGCTGGCCCACGAAGTGCCAGCGCGGGGCGTCCGCCCCCAGGGCCGCGGCGACGGCCTCGGCCTTGGGCCGGGCCTCCTGGTCGCGGTTCTCCCCCACGTCGGTCACGCCGAGCGCGGCGAGGCGCACGACGTCCTCGGCGGGGTGGGTCTTGGTCACGACGACGAGCGCGGGCTCCGCCTCGCGCCCGGCGTCCCGCGCGGCGTCGGCGATGCGGGTGCGCACCGCGGCGAGCGCGTCGGCGATCTCCCGGGCGCGGGGGTCCGTCGGGGTCGGCCCGGCGGTGGCGGGGGCGGTCATGCCTCTCCTCTCGGGGTGGTGGCGTCGGGGTCGGTGCGCCAGACGAGGCCGGCGAACCGGCCCTCACCGGGCGCCCGGCGGTGCGAGAACAGGCGTTCGTCCTCGCGCGTGCACACGTCGATCGTCGCGGCGGCCACCCCGCGGGCACGGAGGACCTGTGCGGCGCCGGCGGGCAGGTCGAGGGCGGGGGTGCCCCAGGACGTGGTGGCCGCGGTCGCCGGGAGGCGGGCGGCGGCCTCGGCACGCATGGCGGCGGGCACCTCGTAGCAGCGGCCGCACACGCCGGGACCGATCCAGGCGCGCAGGCCGGGACCGGTCCGGTCGGTCTCCGGGCGCAGGGAGAGCAGACGATCGACGGTCGCCTCCAGGACGCCGTCCAGCAGCCCGCGCCGCCCGGCGTGGGCCACGGCGGTCGCGCCGGTCGTCTCGTCGACGAAGACCACGGGGAGGCAGTCGGCCACCATGACGGCCAGCGGCCGGGACCCGTCGCGGCTCACGGCGGCGTCGGCCACGGGGGCCGGGGCACCGCCGCGCCCGGGTCCGTCCGCCCACACGACGTCGGCCGAGTGCACCTGGTCCAAATAGAGCGTCGCGTCCTCGGGAACCCCCATCACGCGCTCCAGGGCGCGACGGGCGGCGCTGACGCGAGCGAGCCCCTCGGCCTCGTCCGGCGGGACCACGTGCAGCGCGAGGTTGCCGGCGGCCACGGACGTCCAGGCCACGTGCACGGCGCCCGTCGCGGTGCGGACGGTCTCGCGGTGCACGAAGGGGCCGGCGGGGACCCGTACGGTCCCGGCCGGCCCCTCCGCGGCCGTCACTTGAGGAAGTCCGGGACGTCCAGGTCCGAGGACCCGGCGCCGAGGTCCGGCTCCACCACGGTGGGCAGGTCCTGCTGGCGGCGCGGCTGCTGCTCCTGCGGGGCCAGCGGCACGGTGCCGCGCACGGCGGGACGCTCGGCCTGCTGCGGCTGGGCCGGGGCGGGCTGCGGCTGGGCGGGGACGGGCTGCGGCTGCGTGGGGGCCGCGGCCCGCTGCGGGGCCGCCTGCTGCTGCACGGCCTGCGGGGCGGCCGGGGCGGAGGTGACGTCCACCTTGTCGAAGCCCGCGGCGATCACGGTCACGCGCACCTCGTCGCCGAGGGCGTCGTCGATGACCGCGCCGAAGATGATGTTGGCCTCCGGGTGGGCGACCTCCTGGACCAGGCGCGCGGCCTCGTTGATCTCGAAGAGGCCGAGGTCGGAGCCGCCCTGGATGGAGAGCAGCACGCCGTACGCGCCGTCGATGGAGGCCTCGAGCAGCGGCGAGGCGATCGCCAGCTCGGCCGCCTTGACGGCGCGGTCCTCGCCCTGCGCGTGGCCGATGCCCATGAGCGCGGAGCCCGCGCCCTGCATCACGGACTTCACGTCCGCGAAGTCGAGGTTGATCAGGCCCGGGGTGGTGATCAGGTCGGTGATGCCCTGCACGCCGGAGAGGAGCACCTGGTCCGCCTGACGGAAGGCGTCCATGACCGAGACGTTGCGGTCCGAGATGGACAGCAGGCGGTCGTTCGGGATCACGATGAGGGTGTCGACCTCGTCCCGCAGGGCGTCGATGCCCGCCTCGGCGGAGCCGGCGCGACGGCGGCCCTCGAACGTGAACGGGCGGGTCACGACGCCGATGGTCAGGGCGCCGAGCGAGCGCGCAATGCGGGCCACGACGGGCGCCCCGCCGGTGCCGGTGCCGCCGCCCTCGCCCGCGGTCACGAACACCATGTCCGCGCCCCGCAGGACCTCCTCGATCTCCTCCGCGTGGTCCTCGGCGGCCTGGCGGCCCACCTCGGGGTTCGCGCCCGCGCCGAGTCCACGGGTGAGCTCGCGGCCCACGTCCAGCTTCACGTCCGCGTCCGACATCAGCAGCGCCTGGGCGTCCGTGTTGATGGCGATGAACTCCACGCCGCGGAGCCCCACCTCGATCATGCGGTTCACGGCGTTCACGCCGCCGCCGCCGATGCCGACGACCTTGATGACGGCCAGGTAGTTCTGGGGTGCAGCCACGGTGTTGGTTCCCTTTGTTCGAGATCTCGAGAGGTCAGCGCGAGGCACAACGCCCCGGTGATCGGCGGCCACCCGGGGTGGACACCTTCAAGCACAGCGTGAAGCGAGCCTCGCGCGCGTTCGGGTCCACCGTACTGGGAGGCCCGCGTCACGTGCAAAAGAAAACGGCGTGTCCACGCGGAAAAGACGGCCTCCGCATCAACCTTCACGTGAGACTCGAAGGACCAGCCGCCGCGGTGATGGCACCCGGACTCGCGCGAGGCCCCGCGCCCCGACCTTCACCTTCACGTTCTACTGGAGACTCCTGTGGCCCCGGTTCAGCGCGTGATCGGCCGCGTGGGCACGGAGACGTCGATCTCGGCGACGCCGCCCGCCGCGGATCCGTGCCGCTCGTCCGCCAGGAACGCCTCGGCCACGGACCCCTTGAGACCGGCGTCCTGCGCGTCGCCCCAGACCAGGGTCACCCCGCCCTCAAGCGCCAGACGGACCTGGCCCGGGCCCCGGGAGTCGGCCGTCTCGACACGATCCGCTACGGACTCCGGCAGGGCGGCCAGCACCTCGGCCACCTCGGCGCGCTCCTCCTGCGCCCGCTGCGGCAGCTCCTCCGAGAACGCGGGGAGGTCCTCGCCCTCGAGCCGTTCCTCCGGCACTTCCGTCAGGACGGTGCCGTCCGCGAGCAGCAGCTGCACGCCGTCGTCGCCGTCCCGCCGGGCCCGCGCCTCGTGCTCCCGGACCGCGACCTCCAGGCCGGTGGGCAGGCGGGGCACGGTCTGGACCTCGGCCACTCCGGGCAGACCACCGACCAGCTCGCCCACACGGCCGGCGCCGACGCGGGACAGCGGCACGCCGTACACGGGCTCCAGGCGCTCCTGGACGGCGGTGGCGGAGACATGGCGGGTGCCGGTGACCTCGACGCGGTCCACCGCGAGCACGGGCGAGAAGAACACGACCCAGCCCAGGACGGTCAGCACCGCGAGCACCGCGGCCGCCACACCCCAGCGCGTGGCGCGGCGCCGGCGCGCGGTGCGGCCCGGGAATCGGACCACGGTGGAGGCGTCGGCCCCGGCCGGAGCGACCGGCGGCGTCCCGCGGCCGAGCCTCACGGGTGGGCGACGCCGGGCGCCGCGTCCCGGCCGAGCTCGGCCAGCAGGTCCGGGCCCAGGGCGGTCACGTCCCCCGCGCCCATCGTCAGGACGACGTCGCCGGCCGTGGCGCCCGCCGCGAGCGAGCGCACCGCCTCGGCGCGGTCCTCGGCGACGACACGGTCCTCGGCGGCGCCCGTGGTGAGGCGGGACGCGATGAGGGACGAGTCGACGCCGTGCATCGGCTCCTCCCGAGCCGCGTACACGGGCAGCACGCGCACCGCGTCCGCCCCGGAGAGGGCGGCGGCGAACTCGGCGGCGAAGTCCCGGGTGCGGGAGAACAGGTGGGGCTGGAACAGGACGTGCACGCGGGCGTCGCCGGCCACGGCACGGCCGGCGGAGACCGCGGCGGCCACCTCCGTGGGATGGTGCGCGTAGTCGTCGAAGACCCGCACGCCGCGCGCGGCGCCGCGGAACTCGAAGCGGCGGGCCGTGCCCCGGAAGGCCTCCACGCCCCGCACGGCGGCCTCGAAGGCCATGCCCGCCCGGACGGCGGCCAGGACCACGGCGGCGGCGTTCAGCGCGTTGTGGCGGCCGGGCACCTGCAGGTGCAGGGTGCGCTCCGGGCCGTCCGCCATCCGGAACGTGGCGCGCTGGCCCACTCCGGTCTCGCCCGGCTCCACCGCGAGGTCGGTGACCAGCAGGTCCGGCGCCACGCCGTCACGGGGCGCCGAGCCGTAGGTCACGACGTCGGCGGCCGCGTGCTCCCGTGCCCACGCGGCCAGGTCCGCCGCGCCGGCGTCGTCGAGGCAGGCCACGAGGACCCCGCCCTGGGCGGCGGCCGGCAGCCCGCCCGCGAAGTCCCGGAAGACCTGGTGCACCGCCTCCTCGGTCCCGTAGTGGTCCAGGTGGTCGGCCTCCACGGTCGTGACGATCCCGACCGTGCTCGGGTAGTTCACCAGGGTGCCGTCGGACTCGTCGGCCTCCGCGATGAACCACTCGCCCTGGCCCGCCCGGGCGTTGGTGCCGAGCCCGGCGACGGCGGCGCCGACCGCGAACGTGGGGTCCCAGCCGGCGTCGGAGAAGGCCATGGCGGCCATGGAGGACGTGGTGGTCTTCCCGTGCGTGCCGGCGACGGCCAGCACCCGGTGGCCGCGCATGGCCAGGGCGAGGCCCTCGGAACGGTGCAGCACGCGCAGTCCGCGCGCCACGGCGGCGTCGTGCTCCGGGTTGCCCGGCCCGGCGATCGAGGAGGCGATCACCGTGGTGACGTCCCGGCCGAGGTGCGCGGCGTCGTAGCCGACCGTGATCCGGGCGCCGCCCGCGGCGAGCTCGCGCATCACGGGCAGGTCCTTCGCGTCGGAGCCGGACACCGCGACGCCCTGCTCCTGGAGGATGCGGGCGACCCCCGACACGCCGACGCCGCCGATCCCCAGCAGGTGGACGCGGCCCAGGTCGGCGAAGCGGCCCTCGGCCGCGGGACGGGTGCTCTCGTCTCGGCTCATCGCCGGGCTCCTTCCTGGGCGGCCGAGCGCACGAGGCCGGCCATGGTGACGTCCGCGTCCCGGACGCCGAAGCGGGCGGCCGCCTCGCCCATGCGCGCGAGACGCTCAGGGTCGGTCGCCAGCGGGATCAGCTGACGCTGCACCCACGCGCGCCCGAAGGCGTCGTCGCGGACGAGCAGCGCGCCCTCCGCCTCCACCACGGGGCGGGCGTTGAGCGCCTGCTCGCCGTTGCCGATGGGCAGGGGGACGTAGACGGCGGGCAGGCCGACCGCGGACACCTCGCAGACCGTGCCGGCGCCCGAGCGGGCGACGATCAGGTCGGCGGCGGCGTAGGCCTGCTCCATGCCCGCCAGGTACTCCCGCTGGACGTAGCCGTCCCGGACCAGCAGGCTGCCGTCGTCCTCGGTGAGGGCCTTGTCCCGACCGGTCAGGTGGAATACCTGCAGACCGGCGTCCAGGAGGTCGCCCAGCGCGGCGCGCACGGTGCGGTTCACGGCCAGCGCACCCGAGCTGCCGCCGGTCACCACGACGGTGGTCCGGTCCGGGTCGAGGCCGAGGGCCTCACGGGCGGCACGGCGGGCGGCCGCCCGGTCCAGGCCGGAGATCTCGGGGCGCATCGGCATGCCCACCCAGCGGGCGCCGCGGAGGCGGGTGTCCGGCAGGGCGGTGCCGACGTGCGCGGCCCGCAGGGCGCCGATGCGGTTGGCCAGGCCGGGGCGGGCGTTGGCCTCGTGGACCACCACGGGCACACCGGCCCGGAACGCCGCGAGGTACACGGGGGTCGCGACGTAGCCGCCCACACCCACGACGACGTCGGCGCGCCGGTCCCGCAGGATCCGGGCCGCCGTCGCGACCGCGGCGCGCATGCGGGCCGGGAAGCGGACGACGTCCATCGACGGGCGGCGCGGCATCGGGACCCGGTCGATCAGGTCGAGCTCGTAGCCCGCCTCGGGGACGAGACGCGTCTCCATGCCGGAGGCGGTGCCGACCATGGTGCACTCGACGGGACCGCCGCCGTCGCCCTCCAGGGCGCGGGCGATCGCGAGCATCGGGGAGATGTGGCCGGCGGTGCCGCCGCCGGCCAGCACCACCCGCAGGGGTCCGGAGGGATGAGAGGTCTGCGTCATCGGGGCTCCTGGAGGGCGGGGGTGGGGATCACGGGGAGGGGGTCGGTGTCCGGCTCGTCCGCCTGCGGGCGGGCGTCCGGCTGGACGGCACGGCGGCGCTCGTGCCGGGCGAAGGCCAGCACGATGCCGACCGCGCTCAAGGACAGGGTGAGCGCGGAACCACCATAGGAGATGAAGGGCAGCGGGACGCCCACCACGGGGATGATCCCGGAGACCATCGCGATGTTGACGGCCGCCTGACCCACCAGCCAGGCCAGGATCCCCCACGTCGAGAGGCGGATGAACGTGGACGTGGTCCCGGCGGCGACGCGGTAGATGCCGATCGCCAGGCCGAGGTAGGCCAGCAGCACCACCAGCGTGCCCACGAGTCCGAGCTCCTCGCCGAGGATGGTGAAGATGAAGTCGTTCTCGGCCTCCGGGATGTAGCTCCACTTCTGGCGGGACTGGCCGAGGCCCGCGCCCCACCAGCCGCCGGAGGCCAGGGCGTACATCCCGTGCGCCGGCTGGAAGCAGGGGTCGGTGGCGTCGGAGCAGTCCCCCATCCAGGCCTGCACCCGGACCATGCGGTGCGGGGCGAGGAGGGTCAGGGCCAGGATGCCCAGCACGCTCAGCGCCAGGAAGGTGAGGAAGACCCCCCAGTGGGTGCCGGCCACGTACAGCACCGTGGCCAGCACGATCGCGAGGATGATCGCGGTCCCGAGGTCGCTGCCCGCCATCACCAGGCCCAGCAGCAGCAGGCCGCCGGGCAGCACCGGGATCAGCGCGTGCCGCACCTGGGTGACGAGGCGGTGCTTGCGCTCCAGGACCGCCGCCGCCCACAGGGCCAGGGCGAGCTTGGCGGCCTCGGAGGGCTGCATCCGGAACCCCCCGATGCCCAGCCAGTTGCGATTGCCGCCCACGGTGACGCCGAGCGGGGAGAACGCGACCAGCGCGAGCAGGATCACGGCCACGCCGAACGCCGGCCAGGCCATCGCCTTGAGGACGCGCACCGGCAGGCGCGAGAACACGAGCAGGGCCGCCACGCCCGCCACCGCCCAGGCGGTCTGGCGCAGGAACAGGGCGTACGAGCCGCCGCCGGTGCCGATCGCCTCGACGGAGGACGAGGAGAGCACCATCACGAGGCCCAGCACCGTGAGCAGGGCGGTGCAGCCGCTGATGAGCAGGACCGACAGGTCGAGGGCGCGGCGACCCTCGAGGACCCGCCACATCCGGCGCAGGAGCCGTTCCCGATGCTCGGGGGCGTCGTCGTCCGCGCCGGAGCGCACCGGGCGGAGCTCGATCGGGGACATGGCCCTCCTCACGGGGGAAGCGAGACGGTCGGGTGGGCGGCGGGTCAGTCGGCGTCGGGCGCGGCGTCGTCGTGCACGTCCCAGCCGTGCTCGCGCATCAGCCCGGCGACGGCCTCGATGAACGCCTCGCCGCGGGCCGCGTAGGAGCGGAACTGGTCCATCGACGCCGCGGCGGGCGCCATGAGCACGGTGTCGCCGGGGCGGGCCAGGCCGTCGGCCACGCGCACCGCCTCGGCCATCACGGCCGCACCGTCGGCGGGGCCGGTGCCGTCGGCCGCGGCGAGGGGGGCGTGGACGGGGACCTCGGGGGCGTGCGCGGCCAGGGCCGCGCGCAGGGCCGAGGTGTCCCTGCCCAGGAGCACCACCGCGCGGAGCCGGTCGGCGTGCGCGGCCACCAGCTCGTGATAGGTCACGCCCTTGGGTAGGCCGCCGGCCAGCCACACCACGGAGCTGAACGCCGCCAGCGACGCGTCCGCGGCGTGCGGGTTCGTCGCCTTGGAGTCGTTGACCCACATGACGTCGCGGGAGGTGGCCACGAGCTGGATGCGGTGCTCGCCGCGGTCGTAGGCGCGCAGGCCCTCGGCCACGGCCGCGGGGCTCACCCCGACGGCCCGGGTCAGCGCCGCCGCGGCGGCCGCGTTGGCCATGGTGTGGCGCGGCGCCACCGGGCCCAGGTCGGCGCGCTCGGCCAGGGCGATCGCCTCGTGACGCCGGTTGTCCAGGAACGCACGGTCCACGAGGATCCCGTCCACGACGCCGATGTCGGACAGGCCCGGGGTGTCCGTGGTGAAGCCGATCGCGCGGCAGCCCTCCTGGACGTCCGCGCGTTCCACGAGGGTGCGGGTCAGCGGGTCCTGCTCGTTGAACACGCAGGCCACCCGCGTGTTCGCATACACCTTGCCCTTGGCGGCGGCGTACTCGTCCATCGAGCCGTGCCAGTCCACGTGGTCCTCGGCGAGGTTCAGCACCGCGGACGAGGCCGGGGCCAGGCCGTGCGTCCAGTGCAGCTGGAAGCTGGAGAGCTCGAGGGCGAGCACGTCGAAACCCTCCGGGTCGCGGATCGCGTCGAGCACGGGGGTGCCGACGTTGCCGCAGGCCACCGCCCGACGGCCGTCCGCCCGCAGGATGGCCTCGACCATCGTCACGGTGGTCGTCTTGCCGTTCGTGCCCGTCAGGCACACCCAGTCGGCGGTCTTCCGCCCGGCGCGCTCGCGCAGCCGCCAGGCCAGTTCGACGTCGGACCAGATCGGCAGGCCCGCCGCGTGGGCGGCCATCAGCAGCGGCTGGTCCGGCCGCCAGCCCGGGGAGGTCACGACGAGGTCCGCGGCGGCGCCGTCGACCTCGGGCAGCGCCTGCGTGGCCGCCCGGTCGAGCAGGACCTCGCGGACCCCCACGATCCGCAGGGTCTCGGCGCGCGCCCGGTTCTCCGGGCCGCCGTCGCCGTCCACCACCACGACGGCGGCGCCCAGCTCGGCCAGGGTGTCGGCCACGGAGAAGCCGGTGACGCCCAGGCCCGTGACGACGACGCGCAGGCCGGCCCACCCCGGGGCGTCCCAGGACGTGAGGTCGGCGGTGCGGGCGGTGTCGGCGCGGGGCCGGCGCACCGGTGCGGGCGCGGCGTCGGACGCGGGGCCGGTCACGGGGTCACCCCCGCGAGGCCGCCCTGGCGGATGAGCCAGTCGCCGTAGAAGATCGCGAGCCCCACGGTGACGCACATCAGGGACAGCAGCCAGAAGCGGACCACGACGGTCACCTCGGCCCAGCCCTTGAGCTCGAAGTGGTGCTGCAGCGGCGCCATGAGGAACACGCGCTTGCCGCCGGAGACCTTGAACCAGCCCACCTGGATGATGACGGAGAGGGTGATCGCGACCATGAGGCCGGCCAGCACGGCCACCAGGATCTCGGTGCGCGTGAAGATCGCGAAGCCGGCCAGGGCGCCGCCCAGGCCCAGGGAGCCGGTGTCCCCCATGAAGATCTTGGCCGGGGAGGTGTTCCACCAGAGGAACCCCAGCAGGCTGCCCGTGAGGATCGCCGCGAGCAGGGCGAGGTCCATGGGGTCGCGGACCTCGTAGCAGCCGCGGGTGCCCTCGAGCGCACAGGACTGGCTCGCCTGGAAGAGCGACATCAGGACGTAGGCGCCCGTGATCATGGCGGTGGCGCCCGTGGCGAGCCCGTCGAGGCCGTCCGTGAGGTTCACGGCGTTCGTGGTGGCGGTGGTGATGAGGTTCGACCAGATCACGAACAGGATGACGCCGATCGCAGGTCCGGCGAAGGCCAGGTCGAGCCACGGGATGTCCCGGGCGAAGGAGATCGCCGTCGAGGCGGGGGTCAGGCCCCGCTCGTCCGGGAAGTTCAGGGCGAGGACGGCGAAGGCGGTGCCGATCAGGGCCTGGAGGATGATCTTGCCGCGCGGCGTCAGGCCGAGCGAGCGCTGCTTCGTGATCTTCGTGAAGTCGTCCACGAACCCGACGAAGGCCATGCCCACGGTGAGCAGCAGCAGGATGAGGCCGGAGGCCGTGGGCCCGCCGAAGTCGACGCCGAGCAGGGCGAGCAGCCCGTGGGTGATCAGGTACGCCAGCACGAGGGACCCGATGATGACCGCGCCGCCCATCGTGGGCGTGCCGCGCTTGGTCTTGTGGGTGGTCGGGCCGTCGTCGCGGACGAACTGGCCGTACCCGCGCTTGACGAGGAACCGGATGAACAGCGGGGTGCCGGCGGCCGAGAGGACCAGGCCGAGCACGCCGCCGATGAGCAGTCCGATCACGGTCGGGACTCCTTCGGGGAGGCGGAGGGGGCGGCGACGGCGTCGGCCGTGGCGAGGCGCTCGCCGAGGGCCGCGAGCCCGACGCCGTTGGAGGACTTGACGAGGACGAGGTCGCCGGGGCGCAAGTTCTCGGCGAGGAACGCCTCGGCCTGCGCGGCGTCGTCGACGAAGTGCGCCTCCTCGCCCCAGCTGCCCTCGTTGAGGGCGCCGATGTAGAGCGGCCGGGCTCCGGCACCCACGACCAGCAGCTGGGCGATGTTCAGGCGCACCACGGACTCGCCCACGAGGGTGTGCTCACGGACGCGGGCATCGCCGAGCTCGAGCATCTCCCCCAGGACGGCCCAGGTGCGGCGGCCGCTGGAGCGGCCGAGGGTGGCCAGCGTCCGCAGCGCGGCGCGCATGGACTCGGGGTTGGCGTTGTACGCGTCGTTGATGATCGTGACGCCGTCCGCGCGGTCGGTGCGTTCCATCCGGAAGCGGCTGGCGGGCCCGAGCCCGTCGAGACCACGGGCGATCTCGGCCGGGTCCATGCCGGCGGCGTGGGCGGCCGCGGCGGCGGCCAGCACGTTGTGCACGTGGTGCAGGCCGGTCAGTCCGGAGGCGACCGGATGCCGCACGGCGGCCTCATCCGTCCCGACCTGCAGGTCGAAGACGGGGCGCTCCTGGTCGTCGGCGCGCACGTCCCGTGCGGCGACGAGTCCCGACGCGCGGCCGGCGGCCACGTCCTCGGCCGCGCGGGCGACGCCCCGCTCGTCCGCGGTGAACCAGGTGATCGGGGCGGCGGTCCGTGCCGCCATGCCGGCGACACGCTCGTCGTCGAGGTTGAGGACGGCGACGCCGTCGGGGCCGAGGGCCTCCACGAGCTCGCCCTTGGTGCGCGCGATGTTCGCCACGCCGCCGAAGCTGCCCGCATGGGCGGTGCCCACCATGAGCACGACGCCGATGTCCGGGCGCACGATGTCGCAGAGGTACGCGATGTTGCCGACGTGGTCCGCGCCCATCTCGACCACAAGGAAGCGCGTGTCCAGCTCCGCCCGGAACACCGTGAGCGGCACGCCGACCTCGCCGTTGTACGAGCCGACCGGTGCGACGGTGGGGCCCTGGGTGGCCAGCAGCGCGGCGAGCAGGTCCTTGGTGGTGGTCTTGCCGGCCGAGCCGGTGATGCCGATGACGGTGGTCGGGGAGTGCTCCCGGACGCGGCGCACGACCTCCCGGGCGAGCGCGCCCATCGCGAGCACGGCGTCCTCCACGATGATCGCCGGGTGCGCGGCGCCGTCGGGGGCGTGCGTGGCGCGCTCGGCGAGCACAGCGGCGGCGCCGGCGCCCAGCGCGGCGTCGATGAAGTCGTGGCCGTCGGCGCGCTCCCCCGGCTTCGCCACGTAGAGCGTGCCCTCGGCGGTGACCTCCCGCGAGTCGGGGGTGACGTGCACCAGCACGGTGGCGGGGTCGAGGGTGGCCGAGAGCGTGCCGGACACGGCCTCGGCGATCTGGGCTGCGGTGAGAGCGATCATGACTCGATGACCTTACCCTCGCGGACTGGGCCGGAGACCGAGGCGGAGGCCACAGCGGCACCGGCGGCCAGGGCCTCGCGCAGGGCCACCCGATCGTCCAGCGGGACGAGCTCGCCGTCGTAGTCCATCGTGGTCTCGTGCCCGCGGCCGGCCAGGAGGATGCCGTCCTGCGGCCCCGCCAGCTCCACGGCGCGGCGGATGGCCGCGGCACGGTCGGCCACCTCCTCGATCACGACCGTGCGGCCCTCCTCCCGCGCGATGCGGTCGGCCTCGGCCCGGGCGCCGGCGAGGATGTGGGCACGGATCGGGGCCGGGTCCTCCGAGTGGGGGGTGTCGTCGGTGACGATCACCACATCCGCCGCCCGGGCCGCGATCGCGCCCATCACGGGCCGCTTGTCACGGTCACGGTCACCGGCGGAGCCGAACACGATCAGGGTGCGGCCGCGCGTCCCGGCCGCCGCCCGGGCGTCGGCGAGGGAGCGCAGCGCCTGGACCATGCCGTCCGGGTTGTGCGCGAAGTCGACGACGGCGTCCGGCTCGCGGCCCACGACCTCCATCCGCCCCGGGACGGCGGCGGCCAGAGGGCCCTCGCCCGCGGGCACGTCCAGGACGGCCGCGAGCGCGTCCAGGTGCTCCTCCCCCACGGCGTGCAGCACGAGCAGGACCGCGAGGGCCGCGTTGGCCACGTTGAAGCGGCCCGGCAGACCGACGGAGGCCCGCAGCTCCCGGCCCGTGGCCGCGTGGCGCAGCGTGAAGCGGTGGCCGAGGCCGTCCGGCGCGAGCTCGGCGACCTCCCAGTCCGCCCGGACGCCGGGGTCGTGTTCGGCCAGGGCGCCCGGCGTCGGCGCGGCCGGCCCGAGGGCGAGCGTGGTGACGGGAGCGCCGGCGGCCCGGGCCATGGCGACGCCCCAGCGGGGCCCCTCGCCGCCGTCGAGCGTGATGACGGCGTGGTCGGTGCGGGCGGGGTCGAACAGACCGGCCTTGGCCGCGAAGTACTCCTGCATCGAGCCGTGCATGTCCAGGTGGTCCTGGGTCAGGTTGGTGAACCCGGCCACCGCGTAGCGCAGGCCGGCGATCCGCTGATACGCCACGGCGTGGGAGGAGACCTCCATGACGGCGGTGTCCACCTGCTCCTCGCGCATGAGCGCCATGAGGGCGTGCAGCTGGGTGGCCTCGGGCGTGGTGAGCGTGGAGGGGACCTCCCGCTCCCCCGCGCGGATCAGGATCGTGCCCACGATGCCCGACCGGCGCCCCAGGGCCTCGAGCAGGGCGGCGGCGAGGAAGCTCGTGGTGGTCTTGCCGTTGGTGCCGGTCACACCGACCAGGCGCGGGCCGGCGTCGCCCCCGCCGCCGTAGACGCGGGCCGCCACGGTGCCGGCGGCGGTGCGCACGGCGTCGGCCTCGAGCACCGGGGCGTCGGCCAGGTCCTGCTCCGCCAGGAGCGCGCGGCCCGCCGCGTCTGTCAGGACGCCGACGGCGCCAGCCTCCAGCGCCCTGGCCGCGAACGCGGCACCGTGGGCGTGCGCCCCCGGAACGGCGACGTAGAGGTCGCCCGGGCGCACGACACGCGAGTCGAGGCTGACCCCCGTGACGCCGTCGGCCGGGGCCGCGCCGTGGACGTGGGCCGCGATCCCCGCCCCGGCCAGCGACTGTGCGAGGGCGGGCCAGGGCGTGGCGGGGGTGTGGGAGGGCCGGAAGGCGGCGTCCTGCTGGGCCGGGGTCAGCGGCGCAGGGGGGTCGCTCGGGGTGGTCATGGGGGTGCTCCTGGGGTGCTCGGGGCCGGCGGCGTGGGTCACCACGGCCGGTCCTGTGGATCGTCCACGAAGACGCGGTAGTCGTTCGGCTCGGCTCCGGTGGCGGGCACGTCCGCCTGGCGGAGCATGTACTCCATGATCGTGGCGGCCGCGACGGACACGTCCCGGGAGCCCTGCTTGGACGGCGGCCGATGCATGGACACGGACACCACGAAGCGGGGGTCGTCGAGCGGGGCGACGGCGGTGAAGCCGAGGTTGTAGCCGTCGTACGTGCCGGTGTCGCTCGCAGCCTCGGCGGTGGAGGACTTGCCGCCCACGCGATACCCGGGGATCGCGGCGGCCTTGCTGGTGCCCTGCGTCACGACGGTCTCCATCATGCGGAGCATCTGCGCCGCCGTCTCCTCGGAGACCACGCGGTGGGGCTCCGCGGACGACTCCCAGCGCTTCTCCGCGCCGTCGCCGTCCACCGTGGCGTCGATCAGCCGGGCCGGGATCAGCACGCCGCCGTTGGCGAGGGCCTGATACATCTGGGCGGTGTGCAGGGTGGTCTGGGTGTAGCCCTGGCCGAAGGCCGTGGTCAGGCGCTGGCGGCCGTCCCACTGTTCGGGCGGGACGAGGACGCTGCCCGCCTGCTGCGGCAGGCCGAGGTCGATGGGCTGGCCGACCCCGAAGGAGCGCATGTACTCGTAGCGCTGCTCGTCCGTGATCTTCTCGGCGATCTGCACCGTGCCCGTGTTGTAGGAGCGCGCGTAGATGCCTGCGACGGTCATGTCGAACGTCGGGTGCGGGGAGAAGTCCCGGATGGTCTGCCCGTCGAAGTCCTGGCTGCTGGGGACGGTGAAGCCGTCCGTGGCGGTGACCTTCCCGGCGTCGACGGCGGCCGCGATCGGCAGCGCCTTGCCCGTGGAGCCCGGCTCGTACGGGGTGCTCATCACGGTGGAGGTGCGGAAGTTCCCCTCGGTGGCGTCGGGGTCGGCGGGGTCCACCGTGGTGGAGTCCGCCATGACGATCACGTCGCCCGTCTTCACGTCCATCACGACGGCGTTCGCCCACTCCGCGTCGTACTCGGCGGCGAGGGCGCCGAGGGTCTCCTGCGCGAACCACTGGGCGTCCTTGTCCACGGTCAGGCGCAGGTCGGCGCCGTCCACGGCCGGAACCTCCTCGAGCGGGGCGTTGGGGATGCGGATGCCGTCTGCGCCCACCTCGAACGTGCGGGTGCCCGGGGTGCCGGTCATGACGTCGTCCTGGCTGAGCTCGAGGCCCTCGAGGGCGGTGCCGTCACCGCCCATGAAGCCGATGATGCTGCCGGCGACCGACCCGTTCGGGTAGGTGCGGCGGTCCACCGCCTCGGAGAGCAGGCCCGGCACGTTGAGCGCCATGGCCTTGTCCCGGACCTCCGGGGTCACGGAGCGACGCACCACGGCGTACGGGCGGGAGCCGATGGTGGCCTCGCGCACCTCCTCCTCCGTCATGCCGAGCACCTCGGCCAGGCTGGCCAGGCGGGAGTCCACGTCCACGAGCACGGTCTCCCGGGCCTCGCGGTCCCATTCGTTGAAGTCCTTGACGAGGCGCTGGTCCACGACGATGTCGTAGCGGCGCACGCTGGCGGCCAGCACGTCGCCGTCGCGGTCCAGGATGGACCCGCGCTGCGGCAGGGTCTCCTGGTGGGTCAGGCGCTGGTCCATGGCCGCCGCGGCCTGCCCCGTGGGGTCGATGCCCTGCACGTAGACGAGCCGCAGTGCGAGCCCGCCGAGCAGGACGAAGACGAGCAGGAGAAGGATGCGGGTGCGCACGGCGGGGTGCCCGGGAGCGGGCCCGACCGTCGATCCGCCGCGGGGAAGGTGCGAGGCGGGACGGTCGATCAACGGTCGGCGGCGTCCTGGTCGGGGGCGGCGGAGGCGTCCTCGCCGCCGAGGGTGCGCGGTCCCTCGATCTCGTCCTGGCCGTCGCCGGCCGTCCCCTGGCGGACCGCGTCCGCGTCCGCCGGCGGCGCGACGTAGGTGGCGGAGATGTCGCCGTCCTGGGCCGCCTGGGCCTCGCCGCTGAACTGGCCCGTGCCCGCGTCCACGGAGGCGGTGCCGGCGGGGGCGACCATCCCGAGGGCGTCGGCGCGCGCGGCCAGGTTCTGCGGCGCCTCGAGGTGGCCCACCTGCTCGGCCAGCCGCTCATTGGTCTCGGTGACGGCCTGCTGCTCCTGGCGCAGGTCCAGGAGGGCGTACTGCCGGTTGGACATGGTGATGTTCATGACGAGCACCGCCGCGAGCGCGGCGAGCACCACGAGGACGCACAGCACGCTCACGCCGGAGCGGGATCGGGGCAGCGGGGCGGGCACCACCGAGAGCGGCGTGCGCTCCTGCGGAGCCGGCCGCGCGGGGGCGACGGGGGTCGACCCGGGGCGCAGCGACTCTGCGATCCGTGCGTGTGCGGCCATGCTCATCTCCTCGTGCAGCGTCATGCCGTGGTCCTGGACGTCCTGATCTTCTCAACCGCACGCACTTTCGCGGAGGAGGCGCGACGGTTCTCTGAGATTTCTTCTTCGGTGGGCTTCTCGGTGCCGCGGGTGAGCACCCGCACCACGGGTTCGTGCTCCTCCAGCACCACCGGGAACCCCGGGGGCGCCGTGGACGTGGCCCACGCGCTCAGGTGCCGCTTCGTGATCCGGTCCTCGAGGGAGTGGTAGCTCATCACCACGAGGCGGCCGCCCACGTGGAGGGCGTCGAGGATGGCGGGCACGGCGGCGTCGAGGATGTCGAGCTCCTCGTTCACGGCGATGCGCAGGGCCTGGAAGGTGCGCTTGGCCGGGTGCCCGCCGGTGGCCCCCGCGGCGACGGGGACGGCCGAGCGGATCACCTCGACGAGGCGGCCGGTGGTCTCGATGGGGGCTTCGGCGCGGGCCCGGACGATGGCCCGTGCGATGGGGCCGGCGAAGCGCTCCTCACCGTCGCGACGGATGATGCGGCGCAGCTCCTGCTCGTCCAGCTCCGCCACGAGCGTCGCGGCGGAGCGCTCGGCGGTGTCGTCCATGCGCATGTCCAGCGGAGCGTCGTAGGAGTAGGCGAAGCCGCGTTCCCGGTCGTCCAGCTGGTAGGAGGACACGCCGAGGTCGTAGAGCGCGGCGTCGACCTTCGTGACGCCCGCGGCGGCCATGGCCTCGGGCACCCGGTCGTAGGTGCCGTGGAAGGGGATCAGGCGCTCGGCGAGGGGGCCGAGGCGCTCGACGGCCATGGCCTGGGCGTGGACGTCGCGGTCGATGCCGATGACGCGCAGGTGGGGGAACCGGGTCAGCAGGGCCTCGGTGTGCCCGCCCATGCCCAGCGTGCCGTCGACGGCGACGGGCGTGCGGCCGGCCTCGAGCGCGGCCTGGACGGCGGGGGCGAGGAGGTCGACGACGCGGTCCCGCATCACGGGCAGGTGGCGGTCCTCGGGGCGCGGCTGGCCTGCGTCCACTCTCGACCTCCTGCTCACATCGCGGTCCTGGCGGACCTCGGGCGGGATCCCCATCCGTCCGCCGCCGCGCCTGGCCCAGGGGAAGACGGGTCAGGTGCGGCGGCGTCGGCTGGAGGTCTCGCTCGAGGTCGGGTGGTCATGGTCAGAAGACGCCGGGCAGGACGTCCTCGTCGGTCTCGGAGAAGGCGGCTTCCTGCTCGGCGAGGTAGGTGTTCCAGGACTCCGAGTCCCAGATCTCCACTCGCGTCCCCGCGCCGATCACGGTCACGTCCCGGTCCAGCCCCGCGTACTGTCGCAGCGGCGCCGGCACGGTCACCCGACCCTGCTTGTCCGGGACCTCGTCCGACGCCCCCGAGAGGAAGACGCGGATGTAGTCACGGGCCTGGCGGGAGGACAGTGGAGCCGACCTCATCTGCTCGTGGACCCGCTCGAACTCACGAGCGCTGAACACGTAGATGCAGCGCTCCTGACCCCGGGTCAGGACCAGCCCCTCCGCCAGCTCCTCGCGGAACTTGGCGGGGAGGATCAGCCGGGACTTCTCGTCGAGCCGGGGGGTGTACGTGCCCAAGAACACGGCAGACCCCCTGGCTCGTCAAGCGGTCCCTCCCGACCAAGGTCGGGACCCATGCTCTCTCCTTCCCTCCACATTACCCCACTTCCCTCCACCATCAACCCCGGACGCGGGTCCCGGCGCCACGGGCGTGTCGAGGCCCCCCGAGTCCGGCGCGCCATCCCGCGGGTCCCGGGGCCGGTGTCGCCGTGGAGGGACGTGGAGGACCGGTGGGCCCCGGTGGAGGGCCGCGGCGACGACGGAGCCTCGGGCAGCGGAAAGGCCCCGATCCGGAGCGGATCGGGGCCTGGAGTGGAGGATAGTGGGGGCCCGGCGGGCCAGGCGCTCAGTCGCCTCCGGCGCGCCGCTCGTCCCAGCGCCGCTCGAGGCGGCCCATGAAGTCGCCGCCTCCCTGCCGTCGCGGTGCGCCCGACCGGCGGGCCTCCGGGCCCGAGGCCCCGGAGGCGACGGCGCGGGGCCGCGTGGTCAGCAGGAAGATGCCGGCCCCGATGACGACGACGCCGAGCACGCCCAGGAGGATCGCGTGGTTGGCGACCCCGAGGACCACGACGAGCAGCCCGACCACGGCGAGGACGGCCCCGGCCACGACGCGACCCACGGGCAGCCGATGCCGCCCCGTGTCCGCCATCTGGGTGGCCAGCCGGGGGTCCTCGGTGCGCAGCTGCTGCTCCAGCTGGTCCAGCATCCGCTGCTCATGCTCTGAGAGGGGCATGGCGACTCCTTCGAACGCGGCCTCCGACACCTCCGGGACCGGGAGGGGACGCCCGCGCGTCCGACTTGCCCTCCAGGATAGGACCTGCCGCCCCACCCTAGCCAGGTGGCGACGTCGCCGGCCCCGGAACCCCTCACTCCCGGTCCGGGCCTCCGGGGCCCGGCCGCGGCGCGTCCCGGCGGGCGTCGGCGCGGGCCTCGCGTCGTCCCAGCAGCGACGCCGGCCGCACGGCCGCCGTCGGGAAGCGCCGGGCGACGGCGTCCAGGGCGGCCTCGGCACCGGCCCAGTCGCCCGCCTCCGACGCCTCGTCCTCCGTCCCCCAGGCGGGACCGCCGAAGAGCGCCTCCTGGGCCGGGGGCTGATCGGCCTCGTCCCCGAGGCGCTCGGCGCGCACGCCCACGAGCCGGATCGGATGCGGCCGTTCGGCGTGCAGCTCGTGGACGAGTCGCCGCGCCGGGCCGAGGAGGTCGTGGCCCGTGGCGGTCGGCCGGGCGAGGCGGGCGGTGCGGCTGCGGACCGACCCGTCCGGCGCCTTGAGGCGGACTGTGACCGCGCCGGCGGTGACCCCCTCCGCGCGCAGCCGGGCCGCGACCCGGTGGCACAGGCGCAGGACCTCCGGGTCGGCGCCCGCGACGTCGACGGGGTCGACGTCGAAGGTGTGGTCCGCGCCGATGCTGCGGGCCGCCGGGCGCGGGGCGACGGGGCGCGGGTCGATGCCCCGGGCGAGCGACGCCCACTCCCGGCCGGCGGCCCCGAACGACGCCTCCAGCCGCGCGGGGTCCACCCGGGCGAGGTCGCCGATGGTCGCCACCCCCCGCCGGGCGAGCCGCTCGGCCGCCTTGGGGCCCACGCCCCACAGCCGGCCCACGGGCAGCGGATGGAGGAAGTCCAGGGTGCGCTGCGGCGGCACGATCAGCAGGCCGTCGGGCTTGGCCGCGGTGGACGCCGTCTTGGCCACGAACTTCACGGCCGAGCCGCCCACGGTGCACGGCAGCCCCAGCTCGGAGCGGACGCGCTCCCGGATCAGGTGGCCGATGTGCTCGGGCGGGCCGAGCCGGCGGCGGGCGCCGGCGACGTCGAGGAACGCCTCGTCCACGCTGAGCTGCTCCATCACGGGGGTCACGTCCGCGAACACGGCCATCACCTCGGCGGAGACGGCCCGGTAGAGCTGCTGGCGCGGCGGGATGACCACGAGGGGCGGGCACAGGGCGCGGGCGTGCGCCAGGGGCATCGCCGAGCGGACCCCGTAGGCCCGCGCCGCGTACGAGGCGGAGAGCACCACGGACCGGCCGCTCGGGGCGGCGACGGCGGCGGGACGCCCCTCGAGGTCGGGCCGTTCGCGCAGCTCGACGGACAGGAAGAACGCGTCCATGTCCACGTGCAGGATCGTCGCCTCCTCGCGGGGTGCAGCGGGCGCGGTCTCGGACATGGACCGAGCCTATCCGGGACCGGCGATCCGTCGCGCGGCGCGGCTAGGGTGGGGCCATGCCCGCCGACGTCGCCGTCCCCCGCCCCCGTCCCGCCGACCAGGACCGCTTCCGCGCCGCCGTCGCCGACGCCCTCGACCGCCTGCTGGCGGAGCACCGGGACCTCGCCCGGGACGTCCACCCGCTGACGGCGCCCCTCGTGGACGCGATCGCGGACCTGACCGCGGGCGGCAAGCGCCTGCGCGCCGTCCTGGCCTGGCTCGGCTGGCGGGCGGCCGGTGGCGAGGCGGAGGACCCCCGCATCGCCGAGGCGGGCGCGGCGTTCGAGCTGTTCCAGGCCGCGGCGCTGATCCACGACGACATCCTGGACCGCTCGGACACCCGCCGCGGGATGCCCAGCGTGCACCGCCGCTTCGAGTCCCTCCACCGGGAGGCGGGCTGGCGCCACGCCGCGGAGCACTTCGGCGTCTCCGCCGCGATCCTCGCCGGCGACGTCGCCCTGGGGATGAGCGAGACGGCCTTCGCGCGTGTCCTCGCCGGCACCCCCCGGGAGGACCGGGCGCGGGCCGAGCTCGAGCGGATGCGCTTCGGGGTGATGGCGGGTCAGTACCTCGACGTGGTGGCCGAGATGGCCCCGGCGGCGCGCGGTGCCCGCGAGGCCGAGGCGGCCGCCGAGGCGGTCGTGGAGCACAAGTCGGCGCGCTATTCGGCGGTGCACCCGCTCGCCCTCGGGGGGCTGCTGGCGGGGGCGGACGACGGGCTGGTGACCGCGTTCGCCCGGGTGTCGCTGCCGTTCGGCATGGCCTTCCAGTACCGCGACGACCTGCTCGGCGTGTTCGGCGATCCGGCGACCACGGGCAAGCCCGCGGGCGACGACCTGCGGGAGGGGAAGCAGACGGTGCTCATCGCCCGCGCCGTCGAGCTGCTCGCCCCGGACGAGGCCGCCGCGCTCGACGCGGACCTCGGCGACCCGGACCTCGGCGCGGACCGGGTGGCCCACTGGCAGGCCGTCCTCGAGGCGTGCGGCGCACGCCGGGCCGTCGAAGAGCGGGTCGCGGCGCTCTCGCACGAGGCGGCCGGGGCCGTGGCGGGCCTGCTCGCGCACGGCGTCCCCGAGGACGTGAGCGCCGAGCTCACGCGGCTGATCGACGCCTACACGTCGCGCCGCCACTGAGCGGCACGGACCCCGCGGGCGGATGACCGCCCGCGGGGCCGGCTCACCAGGCCAGGGCCTGGGCGCGGCGCCGGATCTCGGTCTTCCGGCCGTCCCGGAGTGCGTCGATGGGCCGGCCGGGCAACGACTCGTCCTCGGTGAACAGCCAACGGAGGGCCTCCTCGTCGGAGAAGCCGGCGTCGGCCAGCAGCACGAGCGTGCCCTGCAGGGAGTCGAGCACGCCGGTCTCGGTGAGGAACAGGGCCGGCACGGACCGCACCGCGGGCTCGGGACGACGCACGGCCAGCAGGCGGCGATCATGCACGAGGTTGTGGACGCGGGTCACGCGCTGGTCGAGGTGTTCCGCCACGTCGGGCACGGAGAGCCACTCGCCCACGAGGGCGTCGAGCTCGGCGGGGATCGCGTCAGCGGGGACCGGGGTGTCGGAGGAAGTGGTGCTCACGGGCGCCAGCCTACGTGGCCGCCGACGGGCCCGGCCCACCGCGCCCCGGACGGCATGGATCTCGGTATGGTCACGAAGATCACATTCCGATAACATCGCCGAGGCTCCACGGCCGGGCGCCGACGTCGTCGGTCGACCGCGGGGGGCCACGGGTCCCGCCCGTCACTTCCCCGTCGTGTTCCATCCGTCCGATCCGATGCCGAGGTCTGCCGTGTCCCACACCCCGTCCGCTCCCGCCGCCTGCGCTCCGTCCTGACCGGCGGCGCGGTGCCCCTGCTGCTGCTCACCGGTCTGCCCGCCCAGGCCCACGCCCAGGAGGCTGCGGTGCACACCGTGCGCCCGGGCGACACCCTCACCCGGATCTCGGCCGCCCGCGGCGTCTCCGTCGCCGACCTGCTGCGGTTCAACGGCCTGGGCCTGGAGACCGTGCTCTACCCGGGTGACGAGCTCCGCCTGACCGGCGCGGCGGCCCCGGCCCCGGCCGTCGGGACCTACACGGTGCAGCCGAACGACGGGTGGTGGATCATCGCCCGCCGCACCGGCGTCTCCGCCGCGCAGCTGCAGCGGCTCAACGGCATGAGCGCGTCGAGCATGCTCCACCCGGGCATGGTCCTGACCACGCAGCGCACGGCCGCCGCACCGAAGACCCCCGCGTCGACCGCCCCGGCCACGACCCCGGCCTCCGCGCCGGCGTCGACGGCCCCGGCGGCGGCCGGCGGGACGGTCCGGTACACCGTGGTCTCCGGCGACTCCCTCTGGGGGATCTCCCAGCGGTTTGAGGTCTCCGTCCCCCGTCTGCGCGAGCTCAACGGCCTGACGCGGGCCTCGACGCTGCACCCCGGCGACGTGCTGGTGATCTCCGACGGCACCCTCGAGGTGGAGCCGGCCTCCGCCGTCCAGGCGGTCGGCGACACCTTCCTCGGGCGCACCTACGCGCCGCACGTCACGGCCTCGGCGAACGAGAACCTGCGCCTGCTGCGCTCCGTCCCGCAGCCCACCCCCGAGCAGATGCAGCAGATCGTCCGCGAGACCGCCGAGCGGATGGGCGTGGACCCCCGCCTGGCCCTGGGCCATGCGTACACCGAGTCCCGCTTCCGCATGGCCTCGGTCTCCCCCGGCAACGCCGTGGGGGCGATGCAGGTCATCCCGATCACGGGCGAGTTCGCCTCGGAGCTGGTGGGCCGCGAGCTGAACCTGCTGGACCCCTACGACAACGCGGTGGCCGGCGTCGCGTTCATCAAGTACGTGCAGGACCGCACCCCCACGCTCGATGAGGGCATCGGGGCCTACTACCAGGGCCTCGGCGGAGTGCTGGACAGCGGCCTGAACCCGGAGGCACGGGACTACGTGGCCAAGGTGCGTGCCGCGATGGCGATGTTCTGATCCGCCGGCGGCGGACCGCCCCGAGGGGGTCCGCCACCTGTCCTACCCTGGGACGATGAGCAGCGCACGCCGAGACCCCCTCGTGGGGGGCATCGTCGACGGCCGCTACCGGGTCGTCGAGCGGCTGGCCCGGGGCGGCATGTCCACCGTCTACCTGGCCGTGGACGAGCGTCTCGACCGCGAGGTGGCGCTCAAGGTCATGCACCCGCACCTGGCGGAGGACCCCGTCCTCGTCGGCCGATTCGAGCAGGAGGCGAAGACGGCGGCGCGGCTGTCCCATCCGCACGTCGTCGCGGTCCTGGACCAGGGCCACACCGAGGCCGAGGACGGCGACGTGCTGGCCTACCTCGTGATGGAGCACGTGCCCGGCCGCACGCTGCGCACCGTCATCCGGGACCGGGCCCCGCTCTCGCCCCGGGAGGCGCTGCGGTTCCTGCGGCCGCTCATCGACGGCCTGGCCGCCGCGCACCGCGCCGGGCTGGTGCACCGGGACGTGAAGCCCGAGAACGTGCTCGTCCGCGACGACGGCCGGGTGACGGTCGCGGACTTCGGCCTGTCCCGCGCCGCCACGGCCCACACCCTGGCCGGGCAGGCCGTCGTGGGCACGCCCGCCTACCTCGCCCCCGAGCACATCGCCGGGGCGCCCGCCGACGCCCGCTCCGACGTGTACGCCGTGGGCATCATCCTGTTCGAGCTGCTCACGGGCCGACAGCCGTACACCGCGGCGACCGCGCTGCAGGTCGCCTACCGGCATGTCCACGAGCGGGTCCCCGTGCCGTCCACGCTGCACCCCGGGCTCCCCGAGGATCTCGACGACCTCGTGCTGTGGTGCACCGAGCCGGACCCGGCCGACCGGCCCGCCGGTGCCGGCGAGCTCCTGCACCGCATCGACGCCGTGGCGGCGGGCCTGGACCCCGACGAACCGGACCGCCACCCCGCCGAGGGCCCGGATGCGGAGCCGGCGGTGGGCGCCCCCGCCGCCGATGGCCCCGAGGACGCAGCCCCGGACGGGAACCTGGAGACCCGGGCCCTCGACGCCGGCGACCACCACGCGACGCGCCTGCTCCCCGCCCTGGCCGAGTCCGACCTCGACGCGGACATGACCGACGTCATCGACACCCGTGCGGCGACGCGCGGGGCCGACCGGCGGCCCGCCGCGCATCCGGCGGAGCCGATCGGCCCGCTCGGGCTCGACCCCGCTCCGGCGGACCGGCATCCGGGGCGCGAGTCCCCGCGGCGGCTGCGTCGGGCGGCCCGCCGCCCCGCCCTCGACCTCGGCCAGGGCACCGGCCGGACCGCCGCGATCGGCGCGGCCGTGACCCTGCTGCTCACCGGCGTCGCCCTGCTGCTGGGCTGGACGCTGGGCTCCGGCGGCCTCGGAGTCGGAGGTGTGGCGGTGGTCCCCGACCTCGACGGGCTGGCCCGGGAGGCTGCGGAGGAACGGCTGACCGCCGCGGGCTTCACCGCGGCGGTCACGGCCCGGCACGACGAACTCCGCACGGAGGGCACGGTCGTCGCCAGCTCGCCCGCGGCCGGGGAGCCGGCAGGGCGCGGCACCCCCGTCGAGCTCACCGTCTCCGCCGGCCCCGCGCCGGTGCCGGTGCCGGACCTGACCGGCGTCGTGATCCGGCGGGCCCACGGCGTGGCCCGGGACGCCCGATTCACCGTGGAGGTCGCGGAGCGCCGCACCGATCCCGCGGTGCCGGCCGGGGCCGTGATCGAGCAGCACCCGGCCCCCGGCGAGCAGGCGACGCCGGGCACCGCGGTCCGCGTGGTGCTCTCCGAGGGCCGCGCCGTGCGCCCGGTGCCGGACGTGACCGGGCAGGATCCGGAGACGGCGCGCACGACGCTGGCGGACGACGGCTGGGACGCCCGCGTGCATCGCCTGCCGCTGCCGCTCGCCGGCCGGGGCGAGTCCCGGGTCCTGCACCAGTCCCCCGCCGCCGGGACCGCCCTGCCCGAGGGCACCGCGGTCCACGTCTGGGTCGGCTGAGCCGGGGCGTGCCCGGCCGCGAGGTCAGGCCCGCGGCGCGCGACGCTCGGGGTGCGAGAGGGCCTCGGTGACCTTGAACGCCATCTCCAGGGACTGCTGGTGGTTCAGCCGCGGGTCGCAGAGCGTCTCGTAGCGGGCGTCGAAGTCGGCCTCGTTGATCGGGTCGGAGCCGCCCAGGCACTCGGCGACGTCGTCGCCGGTCAGCTCGACGTGCATGCCGCCCGGATGCGTGCCGAGCTCGCGGTGCACCTCGAAGAAGCCGCTGACCTCGTCCATCACGTCCTCGAACCGGCGGGTCTTGTAGCCGTTGGCCGCGGTCACGGTGTTGCCGTGCATGGGGTCGGTGACCCACACCGGCTCCAGCCCCGCGTCCCGGACGCCCTCGACGATGCCGGGCAGCACGTCCCGGATCCGCTCCGCGCCCATGCGGGTGATGAAGGTCAGGCGGCCCGGCTCGCGCTCCGGGTCCAGCCGCTCCGCGAGCTCGAGGGCGTCCGCGGTCGTGGTGGTCGGGCCGAGCTTCACGCCGATCGGGTTGCGGACCCGGGAGAGGAAGTCGACGTGGGCGCCGTCCACCTGGCGGGTGCGCTCGCCGATCCACAGGAAGTGGGCGCTCGTGGCGTAGGGGTCGCCGCTGCGCGAGTCCACGCGGGTCAGGGCGCGCTCGTAGTCGAGCAGGAGCGCCTCGTGGGCCGAGTAGAACTCGGTGCGGCGCATGGCCTCGAAGTCCACGCCCGCGGCGTTCATGAAGCGGACCGCGCGGTCGATCTCGGCGGCCATCTCCTCGTACTGGGCGTAGGCCGGGTTGGCCATGAAGCCCTGGTTCCACTGGTGCACGCTGCGCAGATCGGCGAAGCCGCCCTGGGTGAAGGCGCGGACCAGATTCAGGGTGGAGGCGGAGGTGTGGTACGCCTGCACCATCCGCCGGGCGTCGTGCCGGCGGGCCTGCTCGGTGAACTCGTAGCCGTTCACGATCTCGCCGCGGAAGCTGGGCAGCGTGACGCCGTCGCGGGTCTCCGTGTCCGAGGACCGCGGCTTGGCGAACTGGCCGGCGATCCGGCCCATCTTCACGACCGGCATGGAGGCGCCGTAGGTCAGCACCGCGGCCATCTGCAGGATGGTCTTCACCCGGGCGCTGATCCGGTTGGCGGTGGACCCGGCGAACGTCTCGGCGCAGTCGCCGCCCTGCAGGAGGAACGCGCGGCCCTGGGCGACGTCGGCCAGACGGGCGCGCAGCAGGTCGACCTCGCCCGCGAAGACGAGCGGGGGCAGGGCGCTCAGCTCGGCGACGGCGGCGCGGTGATCGGCCTCGTCCGCCCAGGACGGCGCCTGCGCGATCGGCAGCGAGCGCCAGTGGTCCAGGCCGGGGATGTCGGCGGCGCCCTCCGAGATGGCGGTGCCGAAGGCCAGGATCTTCTCGCGGGGGTCTTCAGTCATGTGCACCAGGCTAGGGGCCGCGTGCCGCGCCCCGGTCTGAGCGTCCCCGGATGACGACGCGCGGGCCCCGCTCAGTCGCGGGCGCGTGGCGGAGCGGCCGTACGGCCCGCCTTCACGTCCGCCGCGTAGGTGTCCACGTACTCCTGGCCCGACAGGCGCCGGATGGCCTCCATGATCTCGTCCGTCACCTCCCGCAGCACCCGGGGGTCGCCGGCGGCCTCGGCACGGTCGGAGAAGTCCAGCGGCTCGCCGAAGATCATGCCCAGGCGCCGGATCCGCGGCAGCACGTGGCCGATCGGCTGCACCCGGTCCGTGCCGATCATCGCGATGGGCACCACGGGCGCGCCCGAGGCCAGCGCGAGCTTGGCCACGCCGATCTTGCCGCGGTGCAGCCGCCCGTCCGGGCTGCGGGTGCCCTCCGGGTAGATCCCGAGCAGCCGGCCCTCCCGCAGCGCCTCGAGGCCCGCGTCCAGCGAGCGCAGGGACGCCTCTCCGCCGGAGCGGTCCATGGGCAGCTGGTTCGCCGCCTCGAAGAACCGGCGGGTGACCCAGCCCTTCACGCCCGGGCCGGTGAAGTACTCGTGCTTGGCCAGGAAGTGCACCTGGCGGTCGAGCATGGCCGGCATGAACACCGAGTCCGAGACGGACAGGTGGTTGCTGGCCAGGATCGCCGGGCCCTCGGCCGGCACGTTCCCGAGGCCCTTCACCCAGGGGCGGAACAGCAGGCGGGTGGCCGGAGCCACGGCGAACGTCTTGGCGGACCAGTAGAACGTGGACACGAGGGCCTTCCGGTCGGGGCGGTCGGGTGCCTGCCCATCGTATGGTCCGCCTGCCTTACCCTGGCACCATGCCCCGCCCCGTCGCCGTCGCCCCCGAAGACCTCCCCCTGCGCCTCATGCCCGCCGCTCCCGCCCGGCGCGACCACTGCGTCGTGCTCCTGCACGGGTTCACCTCGACTCCGGCCTCCGTCCGCGCCTGGGCCGAGGGGCTCGCGGCAGGCGGCTCCCCCGTGAGCGTGCCCCTGCTGCCGGGGCACGGCACCCGGTGGGAGGACCTCGCCGCCACCGGTGCGGACGAGATCCGCGCCGCCGTCCGGGCCGTCGTGGACCTCGAGCTCGCCCGACACGGCCGCGTGGTCATGGCGGGCATCTCGATGGGCGGCGCCCTCGCGCTCGACGCCGCCGCCCACCGACCCGTGGCCGGGGTGCTCGTGGTGAACCCCGCGCTGCGCTTCGCCAGCCCGCTCGCCCCCTTCGCCCCGCTGCTGGCCCCGTTCGTCCCCACGGTCGCCCCGATCGCGGACGACATCGCGGACCCGACGGCGCGCGAGCGCGCCTACCCCCGCACGCCGGTGGCCGGCGTCGCCGCCCTCGGCCGCATCCAGCGGGCCGCCCGCCGCGCCCTGCCGCGGATCACCGCTCCCGTGACGGTCTACCGGTCCGCCCGCGACGCCGTCGTGCCCGCCTCGAGCCACCGGACCCTGGTGCGGGGCCTGCGCCAGGCCCCCGTGGAGGTGGTGGGACTGCCCCGCAGCCGCCACGTCGCCACGCTCGACTACGACCTGCCGCTGCTGATCGACCACGGCCGGAGCGCGGTCGCCGCCATGACGACGCACTGAGTCGCGCCCGAACCCTGCCGCTGCCGGTTGTAGAGTGTGCGTGACACGACTCACACATACTTCCGTTCCGCCGACCATCGGTCGGCGGGACCGACCCGACGCCCGAGGAGTCCCATGCACGAGATCAGCGAGCCGTACCACCCCCGCCTGTCCCCGGAGGCGAACATCACGGACTTCCTGGAACGCCAGGCCACGGAGCGTCCCGACCACGGCCTCTTCGCGGTGGCGGACGCGCAGGACCAGTGGACGGACGTCTCCGCCCGGGACGCCCGCGAACGCGTGCGGGCCCTGGCCAAGGGGCTCATCGCCGCCGGGATCCAGCCCGGGGAGACGGTCGGTCTCCTGGCCTCCACCCGCCTGGAGTGGACCCTGGTCGACTTCGCCATCTGGTATGCCGGCGCGGTCACCGTGCCCGTGTACGAGACCTCCTCCGTCAGCCAGGTGTCCTGGATCATCGAGGACTCGGACGTGCGCGCCGTCGTGACCGGGAACGAGGACCTCGCCAAGACGGTGCGGGACGCGGTGCAGCGCGAGGGCCTGCCGGAGCTGATCGGCCTGTGGACGATGGACCCGGCCGACGGCGCCCCCGGCTCCGGCCTCGAGGCGCTCGTCGCCCTGGGCGCGGACGTCACCGATGAGGAGCTCGAGACGCGCCGGTCCTCCGCCGGCCTGGCCGACCTGGCGACCATCATCTACACCTCCGGCACCACGGGCCGGCCCAAGGGCTGCGAGCTCACGCACGAGAACTTCGCGGAGCTCGTCAACCAGACCCTGTCCTCCTCGCTCGGCGACGTCGTCCGCGAGGACACCTCCACCGTGCTGTTCATCCCCCTGGCGCACGTGTTCGCGCGCTTCGTCTCGGTGCTCACCGTCGCCGCGGGCGCACGCTGCGGGCACGTCTCGGACATCAAGCGGCTCTCGGTCTCGCTGCAGACCTTCCAGCCGAGCTTCGTGCTGGCCGTGCCGCGCGTGTTCGAGAAGATCTACAACGCGGCGCTGCTCAACGCGCAGAGCGGCGGCAAGGAGAAGATCTTCCGCCGTGGCGCGGACGTGGCGATCCGCTGGTCCCGGGCGCTGGACTCGGGCCAGATGACGGCGCCCCTGCGGCTGCAGCGCGCGTTCTACTCCGCGCTGGTCTACCGCCGGATCCGGACGGCCATGGGCGGCCGGCTCGCGTACGCGGTCTCCGGCGGCGGCCCCCTCTCCACCGACCTGGCGCACTTCTTCCGCGGCGTGGGCGTGACCATCCTCGAGGGCTACGGCCTCACCGAGACGACGGCCCCCATCACCGTGGGCCGGCCGGACCGGCTGAAGATCGGCACGGTCGGACACCCCCTCGGCGGCAACCAGGTGCGGATCGCCGAGGACGGCGAGATCCTCACGCGCGGCACGTCGCTGATGCGCGGCTACCACAACCGGCCGGAGGCGAACGAGGAGGCCTTCGAAGACGGCTGGTTCCGCACCGGCGACCTCGGGGCCCTGGACGACGACGGCTTCCTCACGATCACCGGCCGCAAGAAGGAGCTGCTGGTGACGGCCGGCGGCAAGAACGTGGCACCGGCGATGCTCGAGGACGCGATCCGCAGCGACGCGCTCGTCTCCCAGGTGATGGTGGTCGGCGACGGCAAGCCCTTCATCGCGGCGATCGTCACCCTCGACACCGACACCCTGCCCGCGTGGCTCGCCGCGAACGGGCTGCCGAAGGACCTCGACGTCGCTGCGGCCGCACGCGAGGACGCGGTGCGCCGTCACATCCAGGAGGCCGTGGACAAGGCCAACAGCCTGGTCTCGCGCGCCGAGGGGATCCGGGAGTTCCGCATCCTCGACCGCGACTTCTCCCTGGAGGAGGGCCATGTGACCCCGTCCCTGAAGATGCGCCGGTCGGCGATCATGAAGGACTTCGCCGCGCAGATCGCGGACATCTACGGGGAGCCCGCCCCGCAGAACTGAACGCCCCTCGACGACGGCGCCCGGCCCCCGCGGCCGGGCCTCGTCGTCCCCGCGGGTCCGGTCAGAGCAGACCGGAGTCCGGCACGTCCAGGCCCAGCAGCGCGTTCTCGACGACCTCGGTGAGGGCCGGGTGGGGCCAGTACTGGCCCCGCGCGAGCCGGTGGGCGTCGATGCCGAACGCCATGCCGGTCACGAGCGGCTGGATGAGGTTCGCGGCCTCGTGCCCCAGGATGTGCCCGCCCAGGATCCGTCCGGTGGCCTTCTCCGCGACGACGGTGCACACACCCTCGGTGTCCTCCATGGCCCAGCCGTAGGCGACGTCCCCGAAGGGCTGGGTCTTCACCGTGATCGCGTCCGCGCCGTAGTCGGCGAGCGCCTGCTCCACCGTGAGCCCGACGGAGGCCGCCTGCGGGTGGGTGAACACGGCCGCCGGCACGGGGCCGAGCGTGTTGGCGCGGAGGTCGTCCGGATGCTCCAGGTTGTGCGCGACGACGCGGGCCTCGTGGTTGGCCACGTGCTTGAGCTGCCACGTGTTGGCGACGTCCCCGAGCACGTAGACCCCCTCCACCGGCGCGCCGTCGGAGAGTGCGCGCTGGTGCTCGTCGCTGGCCAGGATGCCGTCGTCGGTGACGTCCAGTCCCGCGGCGGCGGGGTCGAGGCGGTCCGTGTTCGGCGTCCGGCCGACCGCGATCAGCACCGCGTCCGCCTCGATGGCCTCCTCCACGATGCCGGTCTGCTCCTGGCCCTCCGCGCGATCCAGGCGCACCCGGACCCAGCCGTCCGCGGCCCGCTCGGCGTCCTCGACCGGTTCGATCCCGGCCGGGGTCCACCCCGTGCGCAGGTCCCACCGCCGGGCCGCGATCTTCGTGAACGTCGTGGACACGGACATGTCGTGCTGCTTGAGCAGCCGGTGGCCGCGGTTGACCTGGACGACCTCGGTGCCCAGCCCGGCGAAGACGGACGCGAACTCGCAGGCGATGAACCCGCCGCCCACCACGAGCAGCCGCCGCGGCAGCCGATCCAGTCGCATGACGGTGTCCGAGGTGTGCACCGACGGCAGGTCCAGGCCCGGGATCTCCGGGAGGGTGGGCCGCGACCCCGCGGCGACCACGACCTGGTCCGCCGTGATCTCCCGACCCGAGGCGGTGCGCACGCGGCGGGGACCGACGAAGCGCACCTCCTCCTGGATCACGCTCGTGTAGTCCAGATCATCCCGGCGGTGGCGCAGCCCGTCCCGGCTGATGCCGTCGATGCGCGTGAAGATGCGGTCCCGGATGGCCGGGAAGTCGGCGCCCGTGAACTCCAGCCCCACCCCGAGGCTCCGGGCCTCGGGCGGCAGCGCCGCCAGGCTGGCCGGGTAGGCGTACATCTTGGTGGGGATGCAGCCGACGTTCAGGCAGGTGCCGCCGAACGGGCCGGAGTCGGCGATCACGACGCTCCGGCCCTTCCAGTGTTCGCTGACCAGGGAGTTCCCCGATCCGGATCCGATGATGAGCAGGTCGTGGTGTTCCGCAGTGGTGGCCATGCCTCCCAGGATAGGCACGGGCCCGGACGCGGTGGCGTCCGGGCCCGTGGGGCGGCCCGCCGGCGGCGGGCTCACGCGGGGCTCACTCGATCACGAGCAGCAGGTCTCCGCCGTTGACGGGCGTGATGCCCTCCGTGACCACGCGGCGCACGGTGCCCGCGACCTGGGCCGTGATCGCGGCCTCCATCTTCATCGCCTCGATCGTGGCCACCGCCTGGCCGACCTCGACGGCGTCGCCCTCGGCCACCTGGACGGTGACCGAGCCCGCGAACGGGGCGGCGACGTGGCCGGGGGTGCCGGGGTCCGCCTTCTCCGCGGTCCGCACGGTGGACTCGATCGAGCGGTCGCGGACGGTCATCTGGCGCAGCTGGCCGTTCAGGGTGACCATCACGGTGCGCATGCCCTTCTCGTCCGGCTCGGAGACGGACATGAGGGTGGCGAGCAGCCGCACACCGCGTCCGAGCGAGATGACGTGCTCGCGCCCGGGGACGAGGCCGTAGAGGAAGTCGCGGGTGTGCAGGGTGACGGTGTCCCCGAACTCCTCGCGGTGCGCCTCGAACTCCTTCGTGGGGCCGGGGAAGAGCAGGCGGTTCAGCACCCCGCGGCGGGTCTGTCCGGCCTCGCCGAGGGCGCTCGAGTCCTCCGCGGAGATCTCCACCATGCCCGCGCCCTCGCGGCGACCCTGGAGGGCCTTGGTCCGGAAGGGCTCCGGCCAGCCGCCGGGCGGGTCGCCGAGCTCGCCGCGCAGGAAGCCGATCACGGAGTCCGGGATGTCGAACTCCTGCGGACGCTCCGCGAACTCCTTCGGGTCCACGCCGGAGCCGACCAGCTGCAGCGCCAGATCGCCCACCACCTTGGAGGACGGGGTGACCTTGACGAGGTGGCCGAGCAGGTCGTCGGCCGCGGCGTACATCGACTCGATGGCCTCGAACCGCTCCCCCAGGCCGAGCGCGATCGCCTGCGTGCGCAGGTTGGACAGCTGGCCGCCCGGGATCTCGTGGTGGTACACGCGGCCGGTCGGGGCGGGCAGCCCCGCCTCGAAGGGCGCGTACGCCGAGCGGACGGACTCCCAGTAGGGCTCCATCGCGGTGGCGGCCTCGAGGCCGAGACCGGTGTCCCGCTCCGTGTGCTCGAGCGCCGCCACCAGGGCGGACAGCGGCACCTGGCTGGTGGTGCCCGCCATGGACGCGGTGGCCGCGTCGACGGCGTCCACGCCGGCCTCCGCCGCTGCGAGCAGGGTGGCCAGCTGACCGCCGGCGGTGTCGTGCGTGTGCAGGTGCACGGGCAGGTCGAACTCGGCGCGCAGGGCGGTGACCAGCTCGCGCGCCGCGGCGGGCCGCAGCAGGCCCGCCATGTCCTTGATCGCCAGGACGTGGGCGCCGGCGTCGACCATCCGGCGGGCGAGGCCCAGGTAGTAGTCGAGCGTGTAGAGCGTCTCCTTCGGGTCCGTCATGTTGCCCGTGTAGCACAGGGCCGCCTCGGCCACGGCGGTGCCCGTGGCACGCACCGCCTCGATGGCCGGGGTGATCTGCTCGACGTCGTTGAGGGCGTCGAAGATGCGGAACACGTCGACGCCGGATGCCGCGGCCTCGGCCACGAACGCGTCCGTCACCTCGGTGGGGTACGGCGTGTATCCCACCGTGTTGCGGCCGCGCAGCAGCATCTGGATCGGGATGTTCGGCAGCTCCGCGCGCAGCAGCTCGAGGCGCTGCCACGGGTCCTCGTGGAGGAAGCGCAGCGCGACGTCGTACGTCGCCCCGCCCCAGGCCTCCACCGAGAGCAGCCCCGGCAGGGTGTGCGCGACGGCGGGGGCGGCGGCCAGCAGGTCGCGCGTGCGGACGCGGGTGGCCAGCAGGGACTGGTGGGCGTCGCGGAACGTGGTGTCCGTGACGGCCAGCGCGGTCTGCTCACGCAGGGTGCGGGCGAAGCCCTCGGGGCCCTGCTCCAGCAGCACCTGACGCCAGCCGCGCGGGGGCACCGCGTCCTCGTTCCGGCTCGGGCCGTCGAAGGGCGAGCGGTCCGGCTCCTGGTGCTTGTCGCCCGGGTGCTCGGGGAGGCGGTCGCGAGGGTCGATGCCCTCGACGCGCGGGCCGTGCGGCTGGTTGACGGTGACGTCCACGAGATACTGCAGGGCCTTGGATCCGCGGTCCTGGGAGCGGTTCACCGTGGCCAGCTCGGGGTGCTTGTCGATGAAGTCCGTGGCGACGTCGCCGCTGAGGAACTGCGGGTCGTCCATCACGTTCATCAGGAACGGGATGTTGGTGGCCACGCCGCGCACGCGGAACTCCGCCAGGGCGCGGCGCACGCGGCGCACCGCCGTGGCGTAGTCGCGTCCGCGGCAGGTGAGCTTGACCAGCATGGAGTCGAAGTGGGGGCTGATCTCCGCACCGGCGTAGATGGTGCCGCCGTCGAGGCGCACACCGGAGCCGCCGGCCGAGCGGTAGGCGGTGATGGTGCCGGTGTCCGGGCGGAAGCCGTTGGCCGGGTCCTCGGTGGTGATGCGGCACTGGATGGCGAAGCCGCGGACCTGGAGGGCGTCCTGGGTGATGCCCAGCTCGGGCAGGGTGGCGCCGGCGGCGATGCGCAGCTGCGCGCTCACCAGGTCCACGTCCGTGACCTCCTCAGTCACGGTGTGCTCCACCTGGATGCGGGGGTTCATCTCGATGAACACGTGCTGGCCCGCACGCTCGCCCGCCGTGTCCACGAGGAACTCGACGGTGCCCGCGTTGACGTACCCCATCTCCTTGGCGAAGGCGACGGCGTCCCGGTGCAGGGCCTGCCGGATCTCCTCGTCCAGGTTCGGGGCCGGGGCCATCTCGATGACCTTCTGGTGGCGGCGCTGGAGCGAGCAGTCCCGCTCGAAGAGGTGCACGACGTTGCCCTCGCCGTCGGCGAGGATCTGCACCTCGATGTGCCGCGGCCGCAGGACGGCCTGCTCGAGGAACACGGTGGGGTCGCCGAAGGCGGTGTCCGCCTCGCGCATCGCGGCCTCGAGGGAGCCGCGCAGGTCCTCGCGGCGCTCGACGCGGCGCATGCCGCGGCCGCCGCCGCCGGCGACGGCCTTGACGAAGATGGGGAAGCCGATCTCCTCGGCCTGCTCCAGGAGCCACTCGACGTCGGCGCTCGGGTCCGAGGAGGCCAGGGTGGGGATGCCCGCACGCTTGGCCGCGCGCAGGGCCTCGACCTTGTTGCCGGTCAGCTCGAGGACGTCGGCGGGCGGGCCGACGAAGGTGATCCCGTTCTCAGCCGCGGCACGGGCCAGGCCGGCGTTCTCCGACAGGAAGCCGTAGCCCGGGTAGATCGCGTCGGCCCCGGCGTCCTTCGCCACGCGGATGATCTCGTCCACGTCGAGGTAGGCGCGCACGGGGTGGCCCTCCTCGCCGATGCGGTAGGCCTCGTCCGCCTTCTGGCGGTGGATCGAATTGCGGTCCTCGTAGGGGAAGACGGCGACGGTGCGGGCGCCCAGCTCGTAGCAGGCGCGGAAGGCGCGGACGGCGATCTCGCCGCGGTTGGCCACCAAGACCTTGGAGAAGACGGCGCCGGCTCCGGTCGACCCGGCCGCGTCCTCTGGAGGGGTGAAGTTCTCGACAGGTGCGGTCATGGTTGGGAGTGTGTCACACCGCGCCGGAGTTCCGCCTCATGTCGCGCACAGTCACCGCTGCGAGACGAAAGATGACTGACTCGGCCCTCCGGGGCGCCCCGGGGTGGAGGGTCAGGCGGAGCGGCGGGCCCGACGCCGCCCGGCCAGCTCGTCCCCCGGCTCGGGGGCGCCGACCACGCTCTCGCGGGGCAGCTCGGCGAGGCTGCCCTCGACCTCGCGCCACACGCGGCCGACGGCGATCCCGAAGACGCCCTGGCCGCCCTGGACGAGGTCCACGACCTCGTCCGCCGAGGTGCACTCGTACACCGAGGCGCCGTCGCTCATCAGGGTGATCTGCGCCAGGTCCTCGACACCCCGCTCGCGCAGGTGGCCCACGGCGGTGCGGATCTGCTGGAGCGAGACGCCGGTGTCCAGGAGGCGCTTGACCACCTTGAGGACGAGGATGTCGCGGAACGAGTAGAGCCGCTGGGAGCCGGAGCCGGAGGCGCTGCGGACCGTGGGGGCCACGAGATCCGTGCGGGCCCAGTAGTCGAGCTGGCGATAGGTGATGCCGGCGGCCTTGCACGCGGTGGGACCGCGGAAGCCGACGTCGTCGCCCTGGGTCCTGCCCTCGTCGAAGAGCGTGCCCTGGGCGCCGAGCGCGGGGGGCCGGCCAGGACCTGCAGTGGGTGTCACGGGGAACCTCCTGGTGCGGGGCCCCCGGTGCGGGGAGGGGGACGCGACCGTCGTGTGCCGCCGGTGACCGTGGCGGCGCTCCCCGGTGACCGTGGGGAGGGCGACGGAGGCGCTCCGGGTGGCGGGGCCCTCTTCCCCTCGAAGGTACGCGCGGGTCCGGGGACGGTCAACGAAGCCGGCGGCGAGACCGCGCCGTGTCGCGCCGGCTCCGCTCAGGCGAAGTCCTCGGGGCGCACCGTGTCCAGGAAGTCGCGGAAGTCCTCGACGGCGCGCTCCTGGCCGGCGTCCTCCTCCCCCGTCCGCGCCGGCATGCCGGCGTCCGCGAGCACGGCAGGGCTGCCGAGCACGGGGGCGTCGGCGCGCAGGGCGACCACGACGGCGTCCGACGCGCGCGCGTCGACCCGGGCGCCCGTGGAGAGCACGAGCTCGGCGTGCACGACCTCGCCCCGGACCTCGGTGAGCCGCACCCGCACGACCTCGGCGCCCAGGGCGTCGACGGCGGCCAGGAGCAGCTCATGGGTGAGGGGCCGGGGCGCGCGGACGCCCTCAAGCGCGAGCGCGGCGGCGGCGGCCTCGGGCGCGCCCACCCACAGCGGGACCATCGTGCGGCCGGGCGGGTCCACCAGCAGTATCACGTGGTGCTGTTCGGGCAGCTCGACGCGCACGCCGAGCACGGAGAGCGGCACGTTGCCGGCGTCGTCGGCGGGCACGGGGCGCGGCTCAGTCATCCCACTGCTCCAGCCCCACGGCCACGAGGGCCGCATGCAGCCGCAGGCTGGCCTGCGCGATCTCGCGTGCCGAGCGGGCCACGCGGGGGCGGGTGCCGGCGTCGCGGCGGGCCTGCAGCGGGGCGACGGCGCGCTCCACCAGGCCCAGTTCGCGGTCGGCGGCGGCCCGCAGCGGGCGCAGGTGCCGGGGCTCCAGGCCGTGGCCCGCGAGCACGACGGCGGCCCGGGCCACGTCAATCGCGTGGCTCGGGTAGCCGCCGTCGGCGTCGACGGGCAGGAGCGAGTACTGGTCCAGCTCGGCCAGCAGCTGCTCGCCCGCACCGGATTCGGCGGCGAGCTCGGCGCGGGTCCACGACCGGCGGCCCCCGGCGACCTCGCGGCCGAGCCGCTCCGTGTCCGAGGACGCCGGGACCGCAGCGGTTCCAGGCAGGCCCGTGGGGCGTTCACCGCGGTCCAGCGCGGCGAGGTGGTCGGCGATGACCTTGAGCGGCAGGAAGTGGTCGCGCTGCAGCGCGAGGACGAACCGGAGCCGGTCCACGTCCTCGGGCCGGAAGCGCCGGTAGCCGGCGGGGGTCCGCTCGGGCAGCACGAGGCCGCGGTCCTCCAGGAAGCGCACCTTGGACGCGGTGACGCCGGGGAATTCGGCTTCGAGGGCGGCCACGACCTCGCCGATGCCCAGCCGGTCCGCAGGGCGGGCGGTGGGGACGGCGTCGGGGCGCGGGCGCGGATCGGTCACGAGGATGACGGCTCAGCCCCGCGCAGGCCCGGCGTAGTACGTGAGGCGGTACTTGCCGATCTGCACGTGCATCCCGGAGCGCAGCAGGGTCTCGTCCACGCGGTCGTGGTTCACGAAGGTGCCGTTGAGGGAGTTCAGGTCCACGAGCCGGTGGCCGCCGTCCTCGGCCCGGAACTCCGCGTGACGACGGGAGACGGTGACGTCGTCGAGGAAGATGTCCGCGTCCGGGTGGCGCCCCACGGAGACCACGTCCTTGTCCAGGAGGAAGCGGGCGGACTGGTCCGGGCCCTCGTGGGCCAGCAGCAGCGCGGAACCGGCCGGGAGGGCGCGGATCGCGTCCGACTCCTCGCGGGTGAGGTCCGCCGAGACCAGCGGCGCCAGCTCGGTGAGGTTGATGGCGGAGGTGGACAGGTCCGGTTCATGTCCGGGCTGGTTCATGGGGTGCTCCTGTGCGGGGGGCCGGCGCCGCGGCGCCGGAGGGAGAGACGAAGGGGACGCCGTCGCCCCGCCGGCCGGCGGCGGGGCGACGGCGGACGGGGCTCAGCTGGTGTGCGAGGCGTAGCCCTCGGCGTCCATGAGGCCCTCGAGCTGGGCCTCGTCCGCGAGGGTGATCTCGAACAGCCAGCCGCCCTCGTAGGGGGCGGAGTTGACTAGGCCGGGCTCGCCGTCGAGCTCGTCGTTGACGGCGGCCACGGTGCCGGAGACCGGGGCGTAGATGTCCGAGACGGACTTCGTGGACTCGACCTCGCCCACCGCGGTGCCCGCGGTGACCTCGGTGCCGACCTCCGGCAGGTCCACGTACACGACGTCACCCAGCGCATCCTGGGCGAAGTCGGTGATGCCCACGCGGACCGTGCCGGCGGCACCGGCCTTGGCGATCCACTCGTGCTCGGCGGAGTACTTGAGGCCTTCGGGGATGGAGCTCATGGAGTGCGCGTCCTTTGTGTGGTCGGGAGGGATGACGTCGTCTCGCAGACTACCGAGCGGCGCGTGATTCGCGCCACTGGCGCGCTCAGAGCACGCCGCGCATGCCGCGACGCACCGGCTTGGCGATGGCCAGCACGAGCAGGCCCACGCCGAGGGTGACCGCACCGATCGTGCCGAAGTAGCCCACCTCGTTCTGTTCCGAGTAGGAGCCGGCCAGGGAGCCTGCCAGGGCCGTGCCCAGGGCGACGGACAGGTTGTACAGCGAGACCATCATCACCGGGTAGCTGCGCGGGGCGACCTTGGTGGCCAGGGAGAGGCCCACCGGGGAGACGAGCAGCTCGCCCATGGTGCAGACGAAGAGGATCAGCGTCAGCCACAGCAGCGGCACGGCGACGACGTCGGCCACCGGGATGAACAGCAGGAAGGCGATGCCGATCAGGACGATGCCGATGCCGAACTTCACCGGGGTGGCGGGCTGGCGGTTGCCCAGCTTGGTCCACAGCGCGGCGAACACCGGGGCGAACACGATGATGAAGATCGGGTTGATGGAGTTGACCCACTCCATGGGCATGAGCCAGCCGAACAGGTTCCGGTCGAGGCGGTGCTCGGAGTACAGCGCGATCACGGTGAACTGCTGCTGGAAGAGGGCGAAGAACACGGACGTGCCGATGAACAGCGGGATGAACGCCTTCACGCGCGAGCGCTCCTCCTCCGAGACCTTCGTCGAGGTCAGCAGGACGGCGAAGATCGCGATGGCCGCGACGGCGGCGAGCACGACGACGGCGTCGGAGAGGTTGTCCAGGGTGATGACGTCCGTGAGGAACAGGACCACGACGACGGCGACCATCCCCAGGCCGATCAGGCCCCAGCGGCCGTACTGCGACCGCGGCAGCGGATCCGGGACCCGGTGCACGGTGCTCGGCAGGTTCTTGCGGGTCAGGGCGTACTGCGCCAGGCCGATGGCCATGCCGGCGGCGGCGAGGCCGAAGCCCACGTGGAAGCCCATCGTGTCGCGCGCCAGGCCGGTGAGCAGCGGGCCGAAGAGGGCGCCGATGTTCACGCCCATGTAGAAGATGGAGAAGCCGGCATCGCGCTTGGGGTCCTCGCGGGAGTACAGGGAGCCGACGAGGTTCGTGGCGTTGGCCTTGAGGCCGCCCGAACCGACGGCGACGAGCACGAGGCCCAGGGTCAGGCCCGGGACGCCCGGGACGAGGGCCAGCGCGATGTGGCCCAACATGATCCCGACGGCGCTGACGAACATGGTGCGCTCGGAACCGAGCAGGCGGTCGGCGACCCAGCCGCCGAGGATGCAGAACACGTACACCATGCCGCCGTAGGCGCCGACGATGCCCGTGGCCACGGCCGGGTCGATCCCGAGGCCGCCCTCCGCGGCGGTCCAGGACATGTAGTACACGAGCATCGCCTGCATGCCGTAGAAGGAGAAGCGCTCCCACAGCTCCACGGAGAACAGGTTCGCCAGCGGGCCGGGCTGGCCGAGGAACGGGCGGCCGCGCCAGTCGGGGGTGGCGTCGTCGGGACGGGTGGCCGTCGACGCCGCCACGCGGGCGGACGGCTCGACGTCGGGCACGCGGCCCGCGAGAGGATTCTGGGGATTTTCCACCGATCTACTGTCCTCCCCTGAGGGAGCCAGAGCAAACTCCCCGCCCGATGACGCCGATCACATCCGCGGCCCGGGCGGCGTCCGTCCTAGAGTGGAGGCCGTGTCCGTCACCTCCGAGATCGCCCGTGCCCGCTCGCTCATCCGTGTGGTCCCCGACCATCCCAGCCCGGGCGTGGCCTTCCAGGACATCACGCCCCTGCTCGCCGACGCCCGCGCCCTGAGGGCGTGTGTTGAGGCCCTGGTGGCGCCGTTCGAGGGGCGGTTCGACCTCGTGGCCGGCCTCGAGGCCCGCGGGTTCCTGCTCGCCGGGGCGGCCGCCGTCCTGACCGGCACCGGCCTCGTGCCGCTGCGCAAGGCCGGGCGCCTCCCGGCTCCCGCGGCCCGTGCGGACTACACGCTGGAGTACGGGAACGCGAGCATCGAGGTGTCGGAAGACCTGCGGGCCGGGTCACGGGTGCTCCTGCTCGACGACGTCCTCGCCACGGGCGGCACCCTCGCCGCCGGCCGACGGCTCATCGAGGCGCGGGGCGCGGAGGTGGTGGGCGCGGCCTGCCTGCTGGAGCTCACGGCCCTTGGCGGCCGGGCCGTCGTGCCGGACACGCACGTGCTGTTCGCGTCCTGAACCGCCCCGCCCGACCGACGGGGAGTGGCGGCAAAGGTGGCCCGGCCCCGGGTACGACGAAGCCGGAGCCCTGCGCTGCAGGACTCCGGCCTCGTGAATGTGGTCGGGCTGCTGCGAAACTACTGCCAACAAGCGCGGAGAACCGCGGAACTGGCCGAGCTCCTGGCCACGGCACGCGAGTCGACGCGGAGCCCGGGCGACCGCC
>NZ_JBQPDO010000008.1:0-114567 GCF_052220525.1 Micrococcus sp. TCR-5 | reverse complement strand
TCCACGTCTGAGACGACACGCCCGACCACCGGGCGTTACACCACTATGCGGGACTCAACTACGCAGGAGGACGGCAAGACGCCGATCACCCGCTGCGAGGACGTCGAGAAGTACGACACCGTGGCGGAGATCAATCAGCCGGGTGTGCGGTCGATCTTCCCGGAGGGCGGTACCAACGAGAAGTTCGCGCGGGAGCACTACCCGCAGGGCGAGCTGCTGACGCACGACAACCTCACGGTGTTCGACGCTCTCGCGGCCGGTGAGGCGGACGTGATGACCACCGACCGCTCCGAGGTGCTCTACATCGACCACGAGTACCCCGAGCTGTGCGCCGCGAACCCGGACGAGCCCTTCGACTACTTCCAGAAGGGGTACATGCTCCCGCAGGGCGACGAGGTGTTCAAGCACTACGTGGACCAGTGGCTGGCCATCGCGCTCAAGGACGGGACGTACGAAGGATTCGCGGAGCCGTGGGTCGGGGACGTGGAGCTGAGTCTGCCGCAGGGGTGAGCGGGTGGCAGGAGGTACCGGCCCGGGGCCATGTGGACAGGGCCGTGGATCCGGGGTGGGACGAGCCTATGACGACGATGCACCCCGCATGCGCCCCGTCCCTCTCCTCACCGACTGGAAACCCGTGGTCGGTCGACATGCCCCCGCACGAGTTCGTCGAGTGGATGGAGCAGGAGGCCGCCGCCTCGGACCTGTGGTGGCATCTTAGGGGGGCGCGGCGAGCTGGGGGCGGCACGAGTTGGAGTTCGTCGCGCAGATCACCGACCTGGTGCACCGCGTCGCCGAACCGAGTGACCGGCTGACCTTAGAGGACGAGGAGCCGGTGACCCGCTACGCCCAGATCATGCAGCTCGGCGACGGGCTGTTCATGGTCGAGATCGCCAGGGTGTTCGAGGCGGGCGCTTACAACTGGCGGATCGGCCGGAGCCGGGCCGACGAGGACGCCGAGAACGTTCCGGGCGACCGGGTGACGGGCGCGCAGAAGCTCACCGCCGCTGAGACCACCGAGGTTTTCACGAGCTGGGCTGAGGGTCACGGCCTGCCGCTCGGCTACGGGGCCTCGCTGCATGTGTACGGGGACGTGCCGCACCCCGGGCAGGTGGGGGCCTGACACCGGGCCGGTCCGGGTGTCGGGCCTTCAGCTCCTCCCGTCGGTGCCGCAGTTCGCGCTCTGCTCTGTTCAACGGCGACCCATCGAAGGGCAGGCGGGCGAGGTCCACGGCCTCGGCGGCCGCGAGCGCCTTCCGCGTGGCCGCCGCCGCGGCCCGCTGGGAGCGACCTCCCCGCGCCTGCTCGGCGCCTGGAGGACGGCGATGTTCTGCGCGTGGAGATCTCTGTCGCCGGTGAGCCACGCGAACAGCAAATGCAGGTAGAGGTTGTGTGCGGCGACGGGCGCGGCTGTGGCAGTCGGCCGTGCTGATCCGCTCGAGCGAGCCGAGGCCCGGGGCGTTCACCTGCGGGCCTCGAGGTCCAGGACCAAGACGCCGAGCACGGCGAGCAGCGACGAGAGCGTGCCCCGGCCTGTGCTGCGCTCGATCTGCCGGACGGTGGCGTCGGAGATCCCGGCGAGGTCTGCCATCTCCTGTTGGGCCAGGTTGAGCTCCCTGCGTGTGGCGCGGACGTGCTCACCGATCCGGCGGATCGCAGGATGCGGGGCGGTCGTGGCCCCATCGTGGCACGCGGGCGGCGGCTTCCGAAGAGTTTTTCGGAAAGGCGATCTGGTCGGGGGCTACGGCGTTCTCTGCGCTCTTATTCCGAAGGAATCTTCGGATTCACCCCGCAGGGGATGCTCGGAAGGGTCAGGACGGGAGGTGGGCGCCCCGGGTCGCAGGGTCCCGGCGACTCGTCCAAGGCGTACGGTGGTTCGGCATCAGGCTCGACGTCACGAACCCCTTGGCCAGATGGAGGCGTCGCGCGGCCCATTCAGCTTTCTGGCTGTAGGCCATCAATGGTCCGGCCGCCATCCGCCGAGGTCGTTGTGCGGCCGGTTCTACGTGCAATGTCAAGTAGATTTCCTGAGCCCGGAGCGAAGCGATGGAGAAGTCTTGAGCTGGACTCTGGTTCTGGGACCTTCCCAGCGCGCTCAGCAGGGCGAGGGTGCCCACTGCTTTGCGTAGCAGTACCTCGTCGAGGTTCTCGGGTGCCTTGGCGCCTGGGTAGGAATAGTCTTTTACCTCGATCATCCATAGACGGCTGCCATCCAGAGCGACGACATCACATCCGTGGATGTGGCCGGTACCGCTGATATCTCGGTATTGGGGCCACTCATCGAAGACCTCCACCCTCCAGTCCTCAGGGAAGGAGAAGATCGTGCCGTCGATCTCTACCTCGGCCATCCGTTTCACATCCCGAGGTAGTCATCCGCCTGGCGCGCCTCGGCCTCTAGCGCGGCGATGAAGGGCAGGTTCTCCATCACCGCGACTGAAGCGGCCGTGACGCGGGCAGCTGCGTCCGGCTGCCCGTCGTCAGTCGAACGCTGAAGCCCGATGAAACGAGGAACGATGTCACGCTCGTTCTCCAGAGTCATCTCCAGTTCTCGCAGGAGGAAGGTGCTGTGAGTGGCTACGAAAATCTGCACCCCATGCCGGGCCAGGTGGATGAGGGCATGGGCCACTGCCTTCTGAGAGGACGGATTGAGGTTGGCCTCGGGCTCGTCCCAGAACAGATACCCACTCTCCAACAGTGCCCCGGAGGAGATGAGCCGGACGATCATCGCCAGCTTCCGGTGGCCTTCGGCCAGCAGCGGTGCTTCCAGATTTCCGATGCCAGGTTGGTGGAGATAGAAGCGGCCGCCTCCCTCAGAGACCGTTCCTCCTTGGAGAAGCTCGGAGAAGGGAGCCAAGAGCTCGTTGGCGCGGCGGCCGCGCGGTCCACGGAGCGCCGGCAACAGCAGCAGCTGTACAGTGTCCCGCCATGTCTCTTCGAAGGGGGTCTGATATGTGTCGTAGAGGGAGACGAAATCGGCTCCCAGTGACAGAAGTTCGTGGGACGGCATGAAGACGGGCTGGTCCTCCTCGAGGGCCTCCGTCGGGTGCTTGGCGAGCTCGACTTCGGTGCGTGAGCGCGAAGAGAAGCTGAATTCCAAAGGTGTCCCCACACCCTCAAGCTTCAGTCGGACACTGCTTCGCGCAGTCCCCTGAACGCGGCGGCTCAAGCGGCCCAGCGAATCCGGGCGAAAAGTCCCCACCAGCTTGTCGGCGATGGCTGGCTGCAGCTCACGCTTCGTCGCACCGGGGTTCTCACGAAGCGAGCGTGTGGCCGCATAGAGCAGCTTCAGCAGCTGGGATTTGCCGGTGGAGTTGTCACCCAGAACAACATTCAGTGAGCGCGAGAATTCCACATTGATCGCTTCGAACGGACCGAAGGCCTCAGCCTTCAGGCCCGCCACCGGGTGCTTCGCCATGCGACCAGCGTACTGTTCCGGTGTACCTAAGTGGGTACACCTGTGATCTCCTGGCATCTGTTCGTGTCGATGCGGCCAGCATTCTGCCTCCACCCGACCCTGCTGAAAGGCCCCCATGCCCGCCCCTACCCCCGTCACCTCCCCCCAGAACCTCTCGAACTTCGTGTGGGGGATCGCGGATCAGCTGCGGGGCGTGTTCAAGCCGAACCAGTACGGCACGCTCGTCCTTCCGCTCACCATCCTGCGCCGTATGGAGGCGGTCATGGACCCGCACCGGGAGTTCTTCGCGGAGTTGGCGGAAAAGGGGCATCCGGACTTCGTCCTGGACAACCTGGTGCAGTCCCGCACGGGCCTGACGTTCTACAACCTCAGCCCCTTCACCCTGGACCGCATCCTGCAGGAGCCGGACCTGCTCCGCACGAACCTGCTGGCCTACGTGGACGGGTTCTCCCAGAACGTGGCGGACCTGTTCACCTATTACGAGTTCGACAAGACGGTCGCCAAGCTGGACGAGCACGACCGCCTCTTCCTGGTCCTGCAGCAGTTCGCCTCCATCGACCTCTCCCCGGACACCGTCTCCAACGCGGAGATGGGCACCCTCTTCGAGGACCTGATCCGCCGCTTCGCTGCTGCCTCCAACGAGACCGCCGGTGAGCACTTCACCCCGCGCGACGCGGTGAAGCTCCTCGTGGACCTGCTCACCGCCAACGACGACGACGTCCTCACCGGCTACCCGGTCCGCACCGTCTATGACCCCACGGCCGGCACCGGCGGCATGCTGTCCCTGTTGGACGAGCGCCTGCGCCGCATGAACCCGAACGCGGAGGTCCGCCTGTTCGGGCAGGAGCTCAACGACCAGTCCTATGCGATCTGCAAGTCCGAGCTGCTCGGCAAGGGCCAGGACGCGGACGGCATCGCTCGCGGGGACACCCTCAAGAACGACGCCCACCTGACCGAGCGCTTCGACTACGTCCTCTCCAACCCGCCCTACGGCGGCGACTGGAAGGCCTCCCGCACCGCGGTGGAGAAGGAGATCGCCGCCGGCGGCGCCACGAACCGCTTCCCGGGCGGCACCCCCGCCATCAGCGACGGCCAGATGCTGTTCCTCCAGCTCGTGGCTTCGAAGCTCCGCCCGGTCTCGGAGGGTGGCGGCCGGGCCGGCATCGTTCTCAACGGCTCCCCGCTGTTCACGGGCGGGGCCGGCTCGGGCCCGTCCGAGATCCGCCGCTGGCTGCTGGAGTCGGACCTGGTGGACGCGATCGTCGCGCTGCCCACGGACATGTTCTACAACACCGGCATTGCCACCTATGTGTGGGTGTTGGACAACAACAAGCCGGCAGACCGCCGCGGCACGGTGCAGCTGATCGACGCCCGCACGTTCTTCACCAAGCTGCGCCGCAACGTGGGCTCGAAGAACAAGGAGCTGTCCAAGGCGGACCGCCAGCGCGTGCTGGACATCTACCGGGACTTCGACGCCCAGTCCGAGGACAATACCGAGTTCTCCAAGGTCCTCACCCCGCAGGATTTCGGCTACCGGGAGATCACCGTGGAGCGCCCGCTGCAGCTGCGTTTCGAGGTGGAGGACGCCACCATCGCGGCGGCGCTCGCCACCAAGCCGGTGGACAAGCTTCCCGACGACGGCCGCTCGGCTCTCGAGGCCGCCCTCGCTTCCCTGCGTGGCCGGGTCTGGGACCACCAGCCCACCTTCGTACTGGAGCTGAAGAAGGCGTTGAAGGAGCACGGCGTGACCGCCGGTGCCCCGCTGGTGAAGGCCCTGACCGGGGCGATCGGCGTGCACGATCCCGAGGCGGAGGTGGTGAAGAACAAGAAGGGCGAGCCGGAGCCGGACACCTCGCTGCGGGACACCGAACTGGTGCCCTTCGGCCGGGACATTCACGAGTACTTTGAGGCCGAGGTGGCCCCGCACGTGCCCGGCGCCTGGATCGACGAAGCGAAGACGAAGATCGGCTACGAGATCCCCTTCACCCGGCTGTTCTACACGTACGTGCCGCCGCGCCCCCTCGAGGAGATCGACGCCGAGCTCAAGCAGCTCACGGCCGAGATCATCGAGCTGCTGCAGGAGGTGGAGCGGTGACAGCTCGATCCTCATCCAGGAAGTTCGGGTGGTGCGTTGACCTCGTTTCAGACAATGCGCCCGAGGAGTCGGAGTTCCGCGTCGCAGCTGAATCAATGGTCGGGCATACCGGTCGGCTCGTGACCGATCATCAAATCGACTCGGAGGGGCGCGGCACTTCGTTCCGAGCCGGTGATCTCCTCTTCAGCAAGCTGCGCCCGTACTTGGCGAAGTCGTGGGTTGCTAATCGTGACGGTGAGGCCCTCGGGGACATCCATGTGTACCGTCCGGTCGATGAAATGTGTTCTCGCTACCTCGGGTACCTAGTGCTGAGTTCCTTCTTCCTGGAACAGGTGAACGCGTCCACGTATGGAACCAAGATGCCGAGGGCAAACTGGGACTTCATCAAGACCATCGAAGTCTGGGCGCCTGACTTCGACACGCAGCGGCGCATCGCGGACTACCTCGACCGCGAGACCGCCACGATCGACGCCCTGATCGAGAAACAGCGTGCCCTCGCGGGAGCTCTCCGCGAGCGGCGCAGCGCGGCTATCGAACATGCACTTCAAGCGGCTGCCGATCGACGACTGCTGCTCAAACGCCTTGTCTCACGAGTCGACCAAGGCATCTCGCCAGACACGAGCTCGGCTACTGGCCTGGAAGACATCTGGGTCTTGAAGTCGGGCGCCAGCAACGATGGATTCTTCAACGAGGAGGCATCGAAACCGGTGCCTGAGAGTGTCACGGTTCCCCTTGGGATTGAGCTCCATGAGGGAGACTTGGTGGTATCCCGTGCCAGTGGTAGTCCGAGGCTCGTAGGATCGGCAGCAATAGTCGGTCAGCTGTCACGCCGCCTCGTTCTTTCGGACAAGAACTTCAGGCTGGTGCCAAGTCAGAACGTGTGGGTCCGATACCTCTACCGGGCTCTGAACTCGCAGATCTATCGGGAGCAAGTCCTGCGGTCGATCAGCGGAGCCGAAGGGCTTGCGAACAACCTGCCATTGTCGAAACTAATGAACTTCACGGTGCCCGTCCCACCCCTGGAAGAGCAGCGCGAGATCGCCGACCACCTCGACCGCGAGACCGCCACAATCGACGCCCTGATCGCCAAGGCCGAACGCTTCATCGAGCTCGCCCGGGAACGCCGTGCTGCACTGATCACCGCCGCCGTCACCGGCCAGATCGAGATCCCCACGGAGGACTGACCGCACATGGCCATCCACAACGAGAGCGAGCTCGAGACCTACATCTGCGAGTACCTGGAGCAGCACGACTGGCTCTACTCGCCCAGCGATGCCGGCTACGACCGCAAGAACGCGATCTTCCCCGAGGACGTCCACGCCTGGCTGGCGGAGAACCAGCCGGAGGACTACGGGCGCCTCGTGAAGGCCGATGCCCCGGCCTCCGCCCAACAGGCGCAGCGGGACCAGATCACCACCCGTCTGATCGACGTGCTGAACAAGCCGCAGGACACCGGCGTCGGCGGCACGCTCAACGTGCTTCGCAAGGGCTTCAAGGTCGGCACCTCCGCCACCCTGCGCATGGCCGAACCGCGGCCGGCCACGAACCTGAACCCGGCCGCCGTCGCCTCCTACGAGCGCATGCGGCTGCGCGTGATGCGTCAGGTGCACTTCAACCCGGCCACCAACCAGTCCGTGGACCTGGTGCTCTTCGTCAACGGCCTGCCCGTGGCGACGATCGAACTGAAGACCGACTCCACCCAGTCCATCGGCCACGCGAAGAAGCAGTACCGCGATCGCAACCCGAAGGCCACGCCGCTGTTTGGGTTCGGCACCCGCGCCGTGGTCCACTTCGCCGTCTCCAACCGCGAGGTCTGGATGACCACCAAGCTGGCCGGGAAGGACACCTTCTTCCTGCCCTTCAACCAGGGCGACGACGGCCACGCCGGCAACCCGCTCAATCCGGACGGCGGTTCCTCCACGGCCTACCTGTGGGAACGGATTCTCCAGCGGGACACCTGGCTCGAGATCCTCCAGAAGTTCGTCTTCCTCAAGAAGGAGACCGTGGAGGACGAGTATGGCCGCTCGCGCCGGAAGTCCACGCTGATCTTCCCGCGCTTCCACCAGTGGGAGGCCGTCACCACGATGCTCGCCGCCGTCCGCGAGGAGGGCGCCGGCAAGTCCTACCTGATCGAGCACTCCGCGGGCTCCGGCAAGACCAACACCATCGCCTGGACTGCCCACCGCCTGCTCTCCACCTACGGGGCGGACGAGCAGCGGGTGTTCGACTCGGTCATCGTGGTCACGGACCGCACCGTGCTGGACGACCAGCTTCAGGAGGCCGTCCGGCAGATCGAGCGGACCTCCGGCATCGTGGTGGCCGTGGACCGCAAGAACCTCGGGGGAGAGGCCACCAGCAAGTCCGCCCTGGTGAAGCAGACCCTGTTGCAGGGCAACCGGATCATCGTGGTGACGCTGCAGACCTTCCCCGCCGTGCTCGAGCTCCTCAAGGGTGACTCGACGCTCGCCGGCCGCACCTACGCAGTGATCGCGGACGAGGCGCACTCCTCCCAGACCGGCTCCGCCGCAGCCAAGCTCAAGCGCGTCCTCACCCCAGACGAGCAGGCCGACCTCGAAGACGGGGGAGAGGCGGACACCGAGTCCGTCCTCGCCGCCGAGGTCGCCGCCACCGGACGCGCGGAGAACATCAGCTTCTTCGCCTTCACCGCCACCCCGAAGGACAAGACCCTGCAGATGTTCGGCCGCCCCTCCGGCGAGTACGACGAGAAGGGCCAGGAGATCCCGGCCTCCTTCCACCGGTACACCATGCAGCAGGCCATCGAGGAGGAGTTCATCCTCGACGTGCTGAAGAACTTCACCAACTACGACACCGCCTTCAAGCTGGCCCTGGCCGGACAGCAGGGCGAGTTCCGTCCGGAAGGCGACCGGGCCGCCGTCGGGAAGCCGACCACCGAAGTGGACCAGACCGAGGCGAGCAAGAAGCTCATGCGGTGGGTCAAGCTGCACCCGACGAACATCGCGCAGAAGGTCAAGATCATCGTGGAGCACTTCCGCGCCAACGTGGCCGGACTGCTCGACGGGCAGGCCAAGGCCATGGTGGTCACCGACTCCCGCGCCGCCGCCGTCCGGTACAAGCGCCAGATGGACCAGTACATCCAGGACATGGGGTACACGGACGTGGGCACCCTGGTGGCCTTCTCCGGCGAGATCACCGACGACGACTTCGGGCTCGAGAAGGTCACAGAACGGTCCATGAACCCGTCCGTGACCGGCGACCTGGCGAAGGCGTTCGACGGGGACGGCTACCAGGTGATGATCGTGGCCAACAAGTACCAGACCGGCTTCGACCAGCCCAAGCTCTGCGCCCTGTACGTGGACAAGAAGCTCTCCGGCGTGCTCGCCGTCCAGACGCTGTCGCGCCTGAACCGTGCGGCACCCGGCAAGGACACCACCTACGTGCTGGACTTCGTGAACTCCGAAGACGACATCCAGGCCGCCTTCGAGCCGTACTACGCCGGCGCGAAGCTGGAGACGGTGACGGACCCGAACCTGATCCATGACCTGGGGACGAAACTCGACGCCGCGGGCGTGTACGACTGGGACGAGGTCGACGCGTTCGCCGAGGTGTGGGTCGTGTGGAAGCCGGGGAGCGGGCAGGAGGGCCTGCAGGCTGCGCTGGAGCCCGTGGCATACCGGTTCCGCAAGGAGCTGGCGCATGCGCGGATGAACCAGGACGAGACGCGCGTGAACGAGCTCGTGCTGGTGCGCAAAGACATGCGGTCCTTCGTCAGCCTCTACGACTTCCTCTCCCAGATCTACGAGTTCGGGGACACCGAGCACTACAAGCGGGCGCTGTTCCTGCGGCACCTGGTGCAGCTCGTGGGCGATCAGCCCGGCGGTGAGGAGCTGATCGACCTGAGCGATGTGCAGCTGGTGAGCATTCGGCAGAGGAAGACGTCCTCGGGGGACATCGGGTTGACCGGTGGGGCCGCGCTGAAGGGGACGACCGCTGTGGGAGGCGGGCAGGTGCGTGAGAAGCAGCGCGGGCCGTTGGAGGAAGTGATCGAGAAGATCAACGAGATCTTCGCCGGCGAAGGCGTGGATGCCTCCCCGTCCCAGCAGGAGGCGTGGGTCAGTGCCCTCGTGGCGCCGCTCATGGAGGACGAGAAGCTGCTGGGGCAGGCTGGAGCAAACTCGCTGGAGCAGTTCCTGGCGAGCCCGAACCTGGAACGGTCAGCGATGGGCGCCGTGTACGCGAATGAGGACGCCTTCGCGAAGATGACGGACATCGTGGGCAGGGGCGGGGACCCATCCAAGATGATCGTCGCGGCGATCGGGGAGTACCTGTACTGGAAGGTGCGGAGCGAGGGGACTGGGCCGGTGGACGTTGCTCACGGACGGTCCGCCGTTTTCGCTGACGAAACGGCCCCTTCGCAGGGTACTTCCGTCGATGAGAGGGCGAGCGCGACGCCGTCGCGCGTCCGGAAGGGGAACTGAGATGGCACATCCCAAGACACTGCAGGTCTTCCTGATGGACGGTGCACCCACCGGTCGGCTGAAGTGCACCCTCGACAACTGGACGGGCCTCGTCTACGTGGTGCCACGCACCAGTCTCAACGCGGACGGGCACCCCGAGGCGTTCGAAGGCACCGGTGTGTACCTGCTGCTGGGGCAGGACGCCGATTCCGGCGACGACGTCGTCTACGTCGGGCAGGCTGTCGGGCGGGCCAACGGCAACGGCATGGTAGGCAGGATCCGGGAGCACGTCCGGAGGGAGGCGCACGACTTCTGGAACCGAGCCATTCTCCTCTCCACCCTCGGGGACACCTTCGGTCCCACGGAAGTGACCTACCTGGAGCACTACTTCCACCAGGCTGCATCCACGGCCGGTCGCTTCACCGTGGACAACGCGGTAGCGCCCTCCCAGGGCAACGTCACTGAGGAGAAGAAGGCGGAGCTGGAGGAGTACGCCGACAAGGCCAAGATCCTGATCAGCGCCCTGGGGCATCGCGTCTTCGAGAGCGCTGACGGCTCACATGCCGCGGCCGCGGCTGGCCGGGCCACCCAGGCGCCCGAAGCGGAGCCGAAGCGCACCCTGTTCACCATGACGGTCAACGGCGTCAGAGCCCAGGGACACCCGACGCCGGACGGGTTCGTCGTCCTGCGGGGCAGTGGCCTCATGGAGGGGCTGCGGCCCAGCGCACCCCCCGGTGTCCGGGCGGGCCGGGAGCGCTTCGCCGACCACATCGGTGCCGATGGGGTGCTGACCGAGGACGTCTCCTTCACCAGCTCCTCGGCCGCGGCCGGATTCGTGGCCGGCGGGAGCATGAGCGGGCCGTCCTCATGGCGGGCGCCGGATGGGCGCACCCTCGGCGAGGTCGAGGCCGCCTCGGCCGCGCCGGAGCCCATGGAAGACGACGCCTGATGAGGACGCGGCCGACCGCCTTGGATGCCGCCGTCGACCATCCGCGGGGTGCCCAGAGCGACGCCCAAGGACCGGGGACGGAGCGCTCGGGGTCGTTGACCGCGAACGTCATGACCGTCGCGGACGCACTGCGCGACCCTCGTCTCCGTATCCCCGAGTACCAGCGGCCCTATACGTGGTCCACGACGAACACGGGGCAGCTCGTCGAGGACATCCGTCGCTTCCGTTCGGCCGCGTCCTACCGGATCGGCACCATGATCGTGCACGCCGAGGACGGCTGGCTGGACATCGTCGACGGCCAGCAGCGGTACATGACCTTCGCCCTGATCGCGCTCGCACTGCAGGAGGTCCTGGGCGACACCGCCGAGCGCGCCGAGCACCAGCGTGCGGCCCTGGACCGCGCGGCGGCCATCGAGCTGCCGCCGGGCCGCCGGGACGTGTCGGAGCGCCACATCGTCGAGAACCACCGCCTCATCCTGCAGACATTCCGGTCCTGGAAGAGCTCCGAGGTCGAGGATTTCGCGGACTACTTCTTGGACCACTGCACGTTGGTGCGTCTGGTCGTCAACGACCTCGACGCAGCATTCCAGATGTTCGACTCGCAGAACACCCGTGGCCGGGCGCTCCTGCCCACCGACCTGTTGAAGGCCTATCATCTCCGCGCCTATGGAGAGGCCACATCGGACCGGGCGGCGATCCTCACGGCCGTGCGGGAGTGGGAAGCTACCCCGCCGTTCGAGATCCACCATCTCTTCTCGCGTCTGCTCTATCCGATCCTCCGCTGGAGCGCCGGTGAGTCCCTGCCGCGCGACGGCTTCACCGCGTCCCGGATCGGAGCGTTCAAGGGGATCTCCGCGGGGCCGACGGGCCTCGGCCGACTGCCCTGGGCGCACGGGCTTCTCATGGCCAAGGCCCACGTGGACGACTACAACGGGCGCAACGCCGCGCTGATCGCGCACGGTGCCCTTCCTCCGCTGGAATTCCCGTTCCAGCTGACCCAGCCCGTCATCGACGGCGAGATGTTCTTCCGCCTCGTGCGCCACTACACCCGGCTCGCGAGGGCCCTCGGCGTCTCCGCGACGGACGCGGAGCAGACCGCCGGGGACGACGCCCGTCGCGGGAGGGAGAACAGGCAGTTTCAGACGATCACCCGGCTCGTCCGAGCGACCGGTACCGGCGCTGGCTACCGCTACACACAGGAGCTCTACGGAGCGCTGCTGCTGGCCTACGCGGACCGGTTCGGCGACCACGACATCGAGCGCGCCGCTCTCGTGCTCGCACGGCATGCCTTCGCATTGAGAACGCGGTTGACGCGGGTCTACCCGCGCTCCGTGGAACTTCACGCGCTGGGCCAGCACGGGGCGCCGGACCTGGAGGACCGGGTCAACCTGTTCCGCCTGATGAGGAGCAGCCTGGACCCCGCCGCCGTCACCGGGCGCGTGGCGGCCCTCCCCGGGCCGTACGTGGACGAGGCCTCCCCGGTGGAGCGTCTCTACTCGGACACGCCCTGGGACACGGAGGAAGCCCACGATGCAGACTGAGAAGCACGCGCCTGAGGCGCTGACGATCGAGGAGTTCTTCACCGCCGCCCGGCACTACCGGGTGCCGGTCTACCAACGGGCCTACGCCTGGACGCAGGTCGAGATCGCGACACTCCTCGCAGACGTGCGCCGCGCTCGCCTCCGCTCGGAGAAGCCGGATACGCAGGGAGCCTCGTCCGACTACTACCTCGGCTCGCTGGTGGTGAACCGAGCCACGACTCCTGAGGGCGTGCCGATCGACGAGGTGGTCGACGGGCAGCAGCGCCTGACCACGCTGACGGTGCTGGCGGCCGTCGCGGAGCGTGTCATCCGTGCCGGTGTCCTCGACCCCCGGGCGTTGGCCGTCCTGGATTACGAAGGGCGCCCCGAGGCCGGGGAGGACCTCGCGACCCTCCGCCGTCGGGGCGCCCCCGCCGGGACGTCGTTCCAGGTGGACGCCATCGGGGTGGCCGTCGAGACGATCGCTGCGGCCTGCCGGCGGGCCGTGGACCGGCAAACCCCGGCAGACGATCAGGAGGTGATGTTCGACGGCGACGACCTCGCGTACCTCTGGAAGCATGTCCGGTTGCTGCGCACCGAACTTCCGAAGGGCACGGACCTCAACCACTATTTCGAGGTGATGAACACTCGCGGTGAGCAGCTCGCCAAGCACGAGATCCTCAAGGCCACATTGATGCGGCCTCTCCAGGACGCCACGGACCGGAAGGTGTTCGCGCACGTCTGGGACGCCTGCGCCGTTCTGGACCGCCACGTCCAGCTCCAGTTCTCAACCGAGCGGCCGAAGGATGGCGGTGAGGCGGCAAGAGACGCCGTCTTCGGAGCGTCCTGGTCGGCCCTCCTCACACGGGATTTCGCGTCGCTGCGGGCAGCTCTCGCGCCGAGCCTGACCGCGACGGTGTCGGGCGCCCGCACCATCATTGGGGCTCTGCGGGCCGCCGGGCAGACCGCCGTGGAGTCCTGGCCCTCGTCCGACCAGCGCCAGGACGACGCCGATACCGGCGCCTACGGGACCATCGTCGACTTCCCGAACTTGCTGCTGCATGTGCTGCGCGTGATGCAGGAGAAGGGTGAGGGGGCCGAGCCCGGCCTGCCGCGGTGGGGCCAGGACTCAACGGGGGCCGTGCGGCTCGAGGACGGCTCCCTGCTGGAGCAGTTCGCCCAGCACGGCCAGGCCGACGCGGCCTGGTCTCAGCGCTTCCTCGTGACGCTGCTCCGTATGCGCCTTCTGCTGGACACTTATGTGATCAGGACTCTGGCGACGACGGGAACACAGGCGGACGAGGAGAACTGGGTGCTCAGCCGAGCTCAGAAGCTCGAGACGGAAGCCGGCGAGCGCTCTCCGCGCCGACGGCTGGGTGTGAAGAACACCTTCCAGGATCCGCAGGTCCAGGACGCCGTCCGGAACCTTCAGGCCATGTTCCAGGTCACCGACACGCGCCGCACGTCCAAGTACTTCCTGTACCGCATCCTGCGATGGCTGGATGCGCAGCCGGTGGACGGTGTGGACGGCGTGGCGTTTCAGCTCATGCTGGAAGATCTGGCGCGGGAGCGCCTCCGTGCCTACGACGCGGACGAGGGATTGGACCTTGGGGTCAAGGTCCCGAACTTCGTGTTCAACGTGCTGGATTACATCCTCTGGGATCTCGGACGTAATCCGTCCGCCGAAGCGGGGGCGCTCGGGGCTGCACTCGGCGACGTTGAACGGAGTGTCCTGTCCCAACGCGCAGGCTCATTCCGCTTCCGGTACCGGACTTCGGTGGAGCACTTCTATCCCGTGGTTCCTGGCGAAGGGCAGAAGGTCCTGACATCGACGGAGGTGAACCGTTTCGGGAACCTGTGCATCATGGGCCGACGCGAGAATTCCCAGCGGAACAACCTGATGCCCGTCTCGAAGGTGAAGCAGTACTCCTCGGACGAGCAGAGCCTCAAGTTCCAGCTCATGGCCGGCATCCTTCACGCCGAGGGCGACTGGGACGCCCCCCAGATCAAGGAGCACGGGAACAGCATGCGGCGGATGATCCAAGAATGGCAGGGCAAACGGCCCTGACATCGCGGGACGATCTGGCCCCAGAGGCCCCCGTTAAGCTCGTCACATGGTCGCCGCGCGTGAAGTCACCCTTCAGGAACTCCTCGGGGGCTCCTACCAGTACACGGTCCCGCTCTATCAGCGGACGTACTCCTGGGGCCGCCCGCAGTGGCAGCGACTGTGGGAGGACGTCGTGGACGTCGCCGACCACCGGCGGGACAACCCTTCGGCGACCCACTTCCTCGGTTCGCTCGTTCTCGCCGGCTTCCGGGACAACGGGCCCGGTGGCGTCCAGCGGTGGCTCGTGGTGGACGGGCAGCAGCGGCTGACGACGCTGACGCTCCTCCTCGCCGCTGTCCGCGACCACCGGGCTGAGCACGAAGGCCCCATGCACGCCGATCGGGTCAACGAGAAGTACCTGGTCAACAAGTGGGAGGACGGCGACCTCCGCTACAAGGTCCTGCCCACCCAGGCCGATCGCGGCGCCTACCGCGGACGGATCGAGCACGCCCCGGACGCTGCCGAAGGCTCCAGGATCAGCGAAGCCCACCAGTTCTTCCTGACGAAGCTGCTCGGGTTGAGTCAACCGTCTGCCGACGGTGAAGAGGAGCCGCTGACCTTGGCGGAGGTCGAGTCCGCCGTCGTCGCCGGCCTGTCGATCGTGTCCGTGACCACCGGGGAGAACGACAACGCCCACCGCATCTTCGAGTCGCTGAACAACACCGGCCTCAAGCTCACCCAGGGCGACCTGCTCAGGAACTACCTGTTCATGCAGCTGCCCACACGGGCGGATGAGGTCTACACCACCCTGTGGCTCCCGTTGCAGAACCTGCTCTCCAATGAGGAACTGGAGACCCTGTTCTGGCTCGACCTGGTGCAATAGGATCCCAAGATCCGCCAGACGGAGATCTACGCGGGGCAGCAGCGGCGCATGCGTGGCCTGCAGGACGAGTCGCAGGTCAGGGCGGAAGTCGAGCGGTTCCTGGCGTTGGGGCGTCTCTACGACGTGATGCTCCGCCCGGAGAAGGAGAAGGACGCCGCAGTGCGGTTCCGCTTGGCGCGCCTGCGCGCCTGGCGCACGACGACGACGTTCCCGATCACACTGCACCTGATGGAGCGCCGGTCGTTGGGGGACATCGACTCGGACGAACTGGCCCGTGCGCTCCTCTACCTCGAGTCGTACTTGGTCCGTCGTCTCGTCTTCGGTCGCTATTCCGACGGTCTCAACACCACCTTGCTCGCGGCCACGGCCGACATCCAGGGTCAGGACGACCCGGCGGATGCCCTGCAGCGCTTCCTCTCCAGCGGACGGAAGCACTTCGCCTCCGACGATCAGATCCGCCAGGCCGTGATGACGGCACCCTTCTACACGACGGGCCGGGCGGCCCACCGGAAGCTGATCCTCCGGTGGATCGAGGAGTCCTACGGCAGCAAGGAACCGGTGGACCTCGACAGCGCGACCATCGAGCACGTCTTGCCGCAGACCCTCACGGAGGAGTGGGAGCGCGCTCTGGCCGGCCAGCTCGAGGCGCACCAGGACCTTCGAGAGGTGCACACCGAGCTCCTCCACACCTTGGGCAACCTCACCCTCACCGGGTACAACAGCGAGCTGAGCAATGGGCCCTTCGCGGTCAAGCGTGCGGAGCTGGCCAAGAGCGGCATCCGCATGAACCAGGAGATCTCCGCTGAGCCGGTATGGGGTCCCGCGCAGATCCGTGCTCGCGCCGAGCGGCTGGCGGACCGGATCGTCGGTATCTGGCCGGGACCCTCAGCAGAGGCCGCCTCGGGAGTCGCCCACACGGCCTGGCAGACGCTGACGGACGCCGTCGAGGCCATTCCCGACGGGTCCTGGACCTCCTACGGCGAACTGGCACGGCTGATCGGAAGCCATCCGGTCCCCGTGGGGACCTACCTCGCACGGACGGCGCTGCCGCACGCTCATCGTGTGCTCCAGGCGGGTGGCACCGTCTCTCCGTCCTTCCGGTGGTCCGACGTCCACCGCACGGACGATCCGCATGACGTCCTCGCAGCCGAAGGCGTGCGCTTCTCCGAGGACGGACGGGCCGACGGCGGCCAGCGGCTGCTGGCGGAGCAGCTCGCCGAGCTCATCGACGTTGACGTCGACCTGACCGATCCCCGGTCACTCGCCGCCCCGGGCAACGACCCTGCGCTGCGGGACCGCTGGGTCGACCGACTTCACGACCACAACGATCCCGAAACGGCCCGCGCACTGATCGAGGTCCAACGAGGATGGGTCGAGCGCGGTGGCCGGGCGGAATTCGCGGACAATGCCGCCGGCGGTTGTTTCTTGGTCGTCCCGCGCACGTCAGCACGCGCCATCTGGCCGGTGATCCTGTACCCGACGTACGGCGTCGAGGTCGTCTTCTATCATCTGGCGAAGTGGGCTCCCTTCACGGACGAGACGCTTCTCGACGAGTTCCGGGGACGTCTGAATCTCATCCCCGAGGTGGAATTCGGCCCTGAGTCTCTCCGCCGGCGCCCGAGCATCAAGCCGCAGACCCTTCAGCCGGCCGCGGCGCAGGAGGCGTTCCTCGACGCGCTGGAATGGTTCCTGCGCACCGTCCAGGAGGACGACAGGACTTCCTGACAGCCCGGCCAGGGGCAGGTCCTGACGAGGCGCTGACCCCCTCACCCCGTCCACCTCACCCAGTACGCTCGCCCCATGAAGATCGGTCTCCGCAAGCCCAGCCTGAAGAAGTCCATCAAGGCCCGCACCACGGGCCGCGCCAAGCGCGCGATCAAGCGCAAGGTCATCCCCGGCTACGGCCGCAAGGGGATGGGCTGGCTGCGCGATCCGAAGCGCGCCGCCCGCAACGCGGTCTACAAGCGCACCACGTTCGGTCTCGGCGATGTCCTGCGGATGTTCCGATGAGCGCGCCCGGCAGCATCACCGCCGACGGCGCTCGCGGTCTCGCCACACACCGCGCCCCCGGCGCCGTCGAGCTCGTCGAGCCGCCCCGCGAAGCTGTGGAGTGGATGGCCTCATCCGCCCCCGCGACCGACCTCTGGTGGACCGCCACCGTCTGTGGCGAGGAGGACCCGGGCTGGCACCGGCTGGAGAGCGCCGCCCAGATCGCGGACCTGGTGCACGCCCTCACCGACCCGCGGGACAAGCTGATCCTCGAGGACGAGCCGCCCACCCGGTACGCGCAGATCATGCTGCTGGGCGACGGGCTCTTCATGGTGGAGATCGCCAAGCGGTTCGAGGGGCTCGGGGCCTACAACTGGCGGATCGGCCGGGGCCGGGCTGCGGACGAGGCCGCCAACGACCCCCAGGACCTCGTCCAGCCCCTGCAGGAGCTCACCGCCGCCGAGACCGTCGAGGTCCTCGTCAGCTGGGCACAGGGCCACGGCCTCCCGCTGCCCTACGGGGCGGCCCTGCGAACCTACGGCACCCCGCCGGACCCGGGGCTCGGGTTCGACTCGTGACGCTCTAGGGGCGCGAATGTTCCCGGGCGCGGTGCAGTGCCGACCGTATGGTGTGATAAGCGTCATGCAATTCCGATGATGAAGGAGCACAGTGGAGTTCGAGGTCCCTTCCGTGTCACCCGGCTCGGAGTCTCTTAACGCCCCGTTCACCTCGAAGCGACGCCGTGAGCTCGCTGCGCTGGCCAGCATGACCATCCTGCCGTCGACCCCGCGCGCTGTGAGGATGGCCCGGGAGTACTTCGAGGGCAGCACACTGGCCGAGATCGGGGAGCGGTTCGGCCGCACCCGGGAACGGGTCCGGCAGCTCATCCGTGATGAAGCGGGGTACTCGACCAAGGAATTGAAGGCGTACCGCGAACTCCTCGCTGACGAGGAGTTCCGCATGAAGCGGGCGGCCGCCGTGTCCTGGTCGGAGCGACACGTGGGCGTGCCGCTCTCTGTGGCATCGCAGGATCTGAGTCTGTCCCAGCAGGAGCTGCGGCGGTTGCTGGGCAAGCGCGTCAAGTTCCATCTGGGAGACGCCAAGCCGCGCAAGACGTCCTCGGCTACCCCGGACGAGGTTCTGCTCTCTGCTCTCCGCGAGTTCTACGAGGAGACGGGAGAGACGGCGGCGCAGTCGTTCACCCAGTGGTCCCGGAGCCACGGAGTGCCCACTCACCAGACAGTGGCCAACCGGTTTGGTGGATGGAACGCCGCTCTCGAACGCGCGGGCATCGCGGTCACGGACCGGCGTCGGAGTCGATCCAAGTACTCCGACGCAGAGTTGGTCGAAGCACTGGTGGACGCGTGGTCCTCAGCGACGCCGCCCCGCACCTACCTCGAACTCTCGGACTGGCTCTCCGCGCGCCCGGGCATGCCGTCGGCGGCCCTGATCCGCAATCGTCTCGGCGTGGGGTTCGAAGAGATGCGAGCGCGCGCCCTGCGCGTCGTGGCCGGTCAGTCGATGGGCTTCCCGGGGCGGAAGCGGACCCGGGTCGACTGGAAGGGCAAGCTCGATCCGGGGGACGACCCGCTGACCCTGGTGCGCCGGGCGATCGAGGACCGAGGGCCGCGCCTGACCGTCGCCGCCTACAACAGCTGGGCGGCGGAACACGGAGTCCCCGCCACGCCGACGGTCCTGCGCCGCGCTGGCACCAATTGGGTCCAGCTCGTGGAGGCGGCCGGCGGTACCCCCAACCCGCCGAAGCCCGCCAACCCCTTCACTACCGAGGAACTCCGGGTGTGGATGGAGCGGTTCATGACAGAGTCGGCCACCCACAGCCAGTCCGCTCACGAGGAGTGGCGCCAGGCCCACGGTGGCCCTTCGGCTCAGACGATCACCACCCGTCTTGGCCCGTGGCGAGAGGTCCTCGAAAATCTCGGCGGGGGCCAACGAGAGGGCTGAACCGGCGGTGAGCGCCCCGTGAAGTTTGTCCCCCGGGCATCATGGCCCCATGACGTCCGCTCTCAACCGCCTCGAGCATCTCGCCGCCCTCCCACCTCACACCGCGATCGACCCAGCCGAGCTTGCTGTGGCCCTCACGGGGGTGCCAGAGCTCGGGGGTTGGCGCGTCACGCCGTCGCCCACACCCGCCGGCACCACCCCACCCGAGCTCACCATCACCTACGCCACCGACGACTTCGCCACGGCCCTGGCCCTGGCGAACCGGATCGGGGAGGCAGCCGAGGCCGCCGACCACCACCCGGACCTGACCGTCTCCTACGGCCGGCTCACCGTGGGCATGCACAGCCACGACGTCCGCGCCCTCACCTCCCGCGACGTCCGCCTGGCCCGCACCGTCGCCCGCCTCGCCAGCGAGGTCCTCGCCCCCCACGCCCTCGCCGCGTACGGCACCCTGGCGCCCGGCCGCTCGAACGCGCACGTCATGGACGGTGTGCGCGGCACCTGGATCCCCGGCACCCTCCGCGGCACGCTCCACGCCAGCGGCATCGGTGCGGCCACCGGCTACCCAGGCGTCGTCCTCGCGGGCACCGCGCCCGCGCACGCGACCACCGACGTCCCCGCCCAGGTGCTCGTCTCCGCCGACCTCCCGGACCACTGGGACCGCCTCGACGCCTTCGAGGGCGCCGGCTACCGGCGGGTGCCCGGCGTCGTCGCCCTGGAGGACGACGACGCCGTCCGCCCCGCCTTCGTCTATGAGCTGGTGCCCGATGCCGTCCCGCCGTCCGCCTGAGCCCCCCGCCATGACACCGCACCTCGACACCCACCCCGACGCCCGCCCCGACCCCGGCTCCCGCCAGCGGGCCCTCGTCCGGCGCTCGCCCCTGATCCTCGCGGCCGTCGTCCTCCTGGCTGGAGCCGCCGTCCTCGCCGCCCAGGGACACCGCGAGGCGGCCGGCCTCAGCCTGCAGATCGTCACGGTGGTCCCCGTGCCGATCGCCCTCGAACGCGCCCACCGGGTCCGCCTGCCCACCGCGCTGCATGCGATGTACGCGGCCCTGCTGCTCGTCGCACCGTGGGTGGGTGCCGCGCTCGGCGGCTACGACGCCTGGCCGTGGTGGGATGCCCTCGTGCACTTCTACTCCGGCGTGCCGATCGCGCTCGGGTGCGTCTTCCTGCTGGGCGTCGCGGCCGCGCGCCGTGGGCTGGTCCTGCCGCCCGGGCTCGAGGCGCTCCTCGTGATGGCGCTGCACTCGCTCGTGGCCCTGGCGTGGGAGATCGCCGAGTTCACCGCCGACCAGGCGCTCGGCGCGCAGACGCAGAAGGGCAACACGGACACCATGACGGACATGATCGTCGGCACGCTCGGGGCCCTGATCGTGGCGTTCGCCCTGTACGCGCACCGCACCCGCGGCCGCTTCGCCTGGCTCTCGCGCTTCACCGGGGCTCGGACGGACCTCGCCGGGGGGCCGGCGCAGCCGCCGCCGGCCTGAGCCCGCGGCGGCGTCGCCTCAGTGGGCGACGCCGCCGGCCCGCGCCGCCGCCCACCTCTCACCGGCCCGCGAACGCCTCCACCCGCCGCACGGCCTCCGGGTGCTCGGACGCCGCCGCGATCGACGCCGCCTCCTGCCGCACATGCGCGCGCAGCGCCTCGACGTCGGCCCCGCGCGCCAGCGCCTTCGTCGGCCCATAGGTGTGCGCCGGACCGGCCACCAGCTCGTCCTCGAGCTCCGCCAGACGCGCCGCGAACGCGCCGCCGGCCACCGCCTCGGTCGCCAGGCCCCATGCGACGGCCTCGGTCCCGTTCAGGCGCCGCCCGCCGAGGAGCAGCTGCGTCGCGCGCACCGGCCCGAGCACCCGCGGCAGCCAGTAGGACACGCCCGTGTCCGGTGTCATCCCGAGCGCGGAGAACGCCGTCAGCAGCTGCGCGTCCTCGCGCACCAGCACGACGTCGCCGCCCAGCATGAGCCCGAGCCCCGCCCCGGCGGCCGTCCCGTTGACGCCGGCCAGCACCAGCAGGCGAGAGCCCGTCAGCGCCACCGCGACCTCGCCCGCCGCCTCGCCGAGCTCCTGGATCATCGCGCGCCGCTCCGGCCCGGCGGGGGAGGCGGCCATGGCCTGGACGTCCCCGCCGCCGCAGAAGATCCGCCCGGCGCCGGTCAGCGTGAGCACGTGCACGGAGTCGTCCGCCTCGGCCGCGGCGATCGCCGCGAGCACCTCGCGCGCCATCGTCAGTCCGAGCGCGTTGCCCTTCGCGGGCCGGTTCAGCGTCAGCCGCACGACGCCGGGCCGCGTCTCGACGAGGACGGCGGGGGCGTCGTCGGAGGAAGAAGGGGTGGGTGCGGTGCTCATGTCAGCTCCTGGGGTTGGCGGGTGCGGTGCGCGGGTGCCGGCCGCGAGGACGGCCGGCCGGGCATGGGGTGGGTGCGCGATCCGAAGCGCGCCGCCTACAACGCGGTCTACAAGCGCACCACGTTCAGCGTCTGGGACCTGTTCCGCTGAGTCTGTTCCTCACGCGGGCTGGTCCGCCTCGTCCTCGTCATGCTCCTCCACGCTGCGGATCAGGGCCCGCAGGAACGCGGCCGCGCCGGCGAGCTCGACCGGGGTGAGGCCCTCCACCGCGGCGAGCATACTGCGGTGCATGGCGCCCAGGGTGGCGCGGACCTCGTGGTCCGTCTTGGCCGTCGGCTCCACCACCACGGATCGGCGGTCCTGTGGGTGGGGCGCCCGTCGGGCGTAGCCGTCTCGGACCAGTCGGTCCACCAGGGCGCTGGCGGAGGCCGGGGTGATCTCCAGGGCGCTGGCCAGATCCCGCTGACGGACCTTGTGGCCGCGTCGGTCGGCCCGCAGCAGGTAACGCAGGGCTGACAGGTGGGTCTCTCCCATCCCCATGCTGTCCCGGGTGCGGGCGCGCATGCGCCGTTCGGCCTCCCGGTAGCGTCGCAGCAGGTTGAGCACGTCCACAGGTTCGATCTCACGGGCGCCGCGGGTGTACCAGTAGCCCGACGTCGGTTCGCCATCCGTGCTGGTCAGCGTGGTGTGCTCCTCACCCATGCGCTCTTGAACCTCCCTGTTCACGTCACCCCGAAAATTTGGTTAGTCTTCCTAACGCATAGTTAGACTAACATTTTCCAGGTCACGGCGATCTCTGTGAGGGGGCGCCCGGGCCGCGGCGAGAGGAATGTCATGACAGCAACGCTGGAGGCCCCCCAGGCCATGGGGCGGACCCTGTCCGCCGTCCCGCCCATACTCGAGTCCCCGGCGCCGCAGCCCGCCGCCTTCCGTGAGCGCTGCGCCCGCCTGGCCATGAGTGCCGCGCGGGCCGTCACCGTGTTCCCCGAGGTCGCTGAGGCCAGGTTCGCCATCACCGGCACCCCCTCCGCCCCCGCGCTGGAGGTGGACTGCATCCTGCGGGACGGAGAGGACACCGCGGCGGTCATCGAGACCATCGCGGTGCACCTCGTCGAGGACCTCGAGGAGCTGCTCGGCGCACGGTTCCACGAACGTCGGCTGGAGCTGGTCGTGGACCGCAGCCTGCCCCGGGTGGGCGTGGGGGTCGTCTCCGCGCCCTGAGGGAGGCGCTCACGCGAACGCGCTCATCCCGGTCAGGTCCCGGCCGAGGATCAACGCCTGCACGGACTCGGTGCCCTCGTAGGTGTGCAGCGCCTCGACGTCGGCGAAGTGCCGCATCACCCGGTGCTCGAGGAGGATGCCGTTGCCGCCGAGCATGTCGCGGGCGATCTGCGCCACCCGCCGCGCGCCCCGCGTGCAGGCGTACTTCAGCAGGGACGCCTGCTCGTCGCGCAGCCGCCCCGCCGCCTGCAGGCGGGCCACGGCCACGCAGCGGGTCTGCATCGCGGTCACCTCGTCCAGCATCTGCGCGAGCCGTTCCTGCACCATCTGGTGCGCCCCCAGCGGCTTGCCGAACTGCTCGCGCTGCCGGGCGTACGCGAGTGCGGCCTCGAACATGGCGGTCGCGTGGCCCAGCGCGGACCAGCCCACGTTCACGCGGGTGGCCACCAGCACGCGCGCGGCGTCCTTGAACGTCGCCACGCCCGGCAGCCGCGCGTCGTCGCCGACCCGCACGTCGGTCAGCGTGATCTCCGCCTGGTGGATGGCCCGCAGCGCGCCCTTGCCCGTGATCACCTCGGCCTCGTAGCCGGGCGTGGACTGCTCCACCACGAACCCCTTGACCTGGCCGTCCTCGGTGTCGCGCGCCCACACGATCGTGATGCCCCCGGCGGCCCCGTTGCCGATCCACTTCTTGGCGCCGTTCAGCACCCAGCCGCCGGCGCCGTCGGGCCGCGCGGACGTCTCGAGGGACACCGAGTCCGAACCGTGCAGCGGCTCCGTGAGCGCGAACCCGCCCGGCAGCGTGCCGCGCGCCACCGGCTCGAGGTACCGCTCCTTCTGCTCCGGGCTCGCGCAGTGCACCAGGGCGCGCAGCACGAGCCCGCCCTGCACCGCCGCCGCGGCCGCCATCGACCCGTCCGCGCGGGAGATCTCCATCGCCACCAGGCCCGCGGCCAACGGGGACATCACCGCGTGCCCCGGCACCTCCAGCCCGTCGGTGAGCAGGTCGAGCTCGCCCGCCCGCGCCACCAGGTCCAACGGGTACTCCGCCCGGTCCCAGTGCCCGTCGATCCGCTCGAGCACCTCCCGGCCGTAGGCACGGGCGCGGTCCCAGTGCGCGCGGTCCTCGTCCGTCGCCTCCCCGAACGCGTCCAGGTAGTCGACGTCCAGGGGCGTGACGACGTCGTAGGTCGGCTTCTGCGTGCGCGTCACCGGGCCTCCTGCGTCCGCTCGGCGCGCAGCGCGCGCTTGAGGAGCTTGCCCGACTGGTTCCGCGGCAGCTCCGCCACGAAGTCCACGCGCTTGGGCACCTTGAAGCCCGCCAGCCGCTCCTTCACGTGGGCGCGCACGGTCTCCGCGGTCAGCTCGGCGCCCTCCTTGAGCACGACGACGGCGGTCACCGCCTCGATCCAGCGCTCGTCCGGCAGGCCGATGACGGCGACCTCGGCCACCTCGTCGAGCTCGTAGATCGCGTCCTCGACCTCCCGCGGGGCGACCAGCACGCCGCCCGTGTTGATGACGTCCTTGATGCGGTCCACCACCTGGATGTAGCCGGCCGCGTCCTGGGTGACCTGGTCGCCGGAGCGGAACCAGCCGTCGTCGGTGAACGCGTCCGCGGTGGCGTCCGGGCGGTTCCAGTAGCCGGAGAGCAGCTGCGGCGAGCGGTACTGGATCTCGCCGGGCTCGCCGGGCGCGGCGGGGGCGCCGTCGGCCGTCATCACCCGCGCCTCCACGTGGAACACGGGGCGGCCGCATGAGGCCGGCCGCGCGTCGTGCTCCTCGGGGCGCAGCACGGTGCACAGGGGGCCCAGCTCGGACTGGCCGAAGCAGTTGTAGAAGCCGATGCCCGGCTGGCTCTGACGGAGGCGCTGCAGCACGGTCACCGGCATGATCGAGGCCCCGTACTGGGCCTTGTGCAGCGAGGAGAGGTCGCGCGTGGCCAGGTCCGGATGGTTCGCCAGCGGCACCCAGACGGTGGGCGCCAGGAACAGGGAGCCGATGTGCTCGGTCTCCACGAGCTCGAGCATCCGGGGGATGTCCGGGGCGGCGAGCAGTCGCACCGTGGCGCCGAGGCTCAGGTAGGGGAGCAGGAACACGTGCATCGCGGCCGAGTGGTACAGCGGCATGGCCACCAGGGGGCGGTCCTCGGCCGTGAAGTCCAGCGCGATGATCGAGGAGAGGTACTCCGCCACGAGCGCCCGGTGGGACATCATGGCGCCCTTGGGGGTGGAGGTGGTGCCGGAGGTGTAGAGCAGCTGGGCCAGGTCGGTGGCCGACACCTCCGCCTCCGGGGCGGCGGCGTCCAACGTCTCGTCCCGGGCGGTCTCCAGCACGGAGGGCTCGGCGTGGCCGGCGGGGAGCATGGTCCACACGTGCCGCAGAGCCGACGCGCGGCCCTCGGCCCGGACCTGGTCGACGCGCTCGAGCATGCCGGCGTCGGCCACCAGCAGCTCCGCACCCGAGTCCTCGAGGGCGTGCGCGAGCTCGCCGCCCTTGAGCGCGAAGTTCACGGGCACGTGCACGTAGCCGGCCGTGACGCAGGCCAGGAAGAGCAGCGCGTAGGCGTCCGAGTTGGTGGCGTAGGCGGCCACCCGGGTGCCGGCCGGCAGGCCGGTGTCCTGGAGGCGGCGGGCCACGCGGTGCGCTCCGTCGCGGAGCTGGGCGTAGGTCCAGTCGCGGTCCTCGAAGCGCAGGGCGACGGCTTGCGGGGAGCGGGCGACCGCGCGTGCGAACACGCGGCCGATCGTGTCCTCCGGGGCGGGGGAGGGGTGGGCGGCGGTGTCGGTGGGGTGGGTGATCTGGCCTCGCATGGGAACCTCCGGGGGACGGGTCAGAGACGTTCGATCACGGTGACGTTGGCCTGGCCGCCGCCCTCGCACATGGTCTGCAGGCCGTAGCGGCCGCCGCTGCGCTCGAGCTCGTGCAGCAGCGAGGTCATCAGGCGGGCGCCGGTGGCGCCGATGGGGTGGCCCAGGGCGATCGCCCCGCCGTTGACGTTGACCTTCGCCGGGTCCGCGCCGGTCTCGGTCAGCCAGGCCAGCACGACGGCGGCGAACGCCTCGTTGATCTCCACGAGGTCCATGTCGTCGATGGTCAGGCCCATGCGGTCGAGCGCGTACGCCGTCGCCGGGATCGGGGCGGAGAGCATCATGACGGGGTCGGCGCCGCGGGCGGAGAGGTGGTGGATGCGGGCTCGCGGGGTGAGGCCGTGGCGGCGCACGGCCTCCTCGGAGGCGAGCAGGAGGGCGGCCGCGCCGTCGGACATCTGGGACGCGGTGGCCGCGGTGTGCAGCCCGCCGGGGACGATCGGGTCGAGCGAGGCGATCTTCGCGGCGTCCGGGGTGCGGGGGCCCTCGTCCGCGGTGAGGCCAGCGAGGGGCAGGATCTCGCGGTCGAAGCGACCGTCGGCCTGGGCGGCGAGCGCGCGCTCGTGGGAGCGCACCGCGAACTCCTCCAGGGTGTCCCGGTCCAGGTTCCAGTGCCGGGCCATCATCTCGGCCCCGCGGAATTGGGAGATCTCCTCGTCCCCGTAGCGGGCGGCCCAGGACTCGGAGCCGGTGAACGGGTCGGGGAAGCCGAGATCGCGGGCGGCCGTGTTGGACCGGGAGAGCGGGATCGCGGACATGGACTGCACGCCACCGGCGACGACGAGGTCCGCCGTCCCGCTCATGATGGCCTGCGCGGCGTAGTGGACCGCCTGCTGGCCGGAGCCGCACTGGCGTTCGACCGTGGTGCCGGGGACGTCCTCGGAGAGCCCGGCCGCGAGCCAGGCGTTGCGCGCCACGTCCATGGCCTGTGGGCCGAGCTGGTCGATGCAGCCGAGGATGACCTCGTCGTACTCGGCCGAGTCGATGTCCTGGCGGGCGACGAGCTCGCGCAGCGGCGCGGCCGCCAGATCGAGGGGATGTACGCCGGCGAGCCCCTTCCCTCGGCGACCCACGGGGGTGCGGACGGCGTCGATGATGTAGGCCTCGGGCATGGGGGCTCCTCCGGACGGCGGGGACGTGACGCCGATCACGCTATTGCTTGGACATCCAACGATCAAGAGTGTGACGGGATCCGTTGCGGCGGCCTGGAGGAGCGCCGTTTCGTCAACGAAAGCGGCTCGGGGCGCGCCGTTTCGGCCACGAAAGCGCTGGGGCGGGCGTCGCCTCGCCCTGGTCAGGACCCCCTGCCCCGGGCCTACCGTGAGGGCCAGCGGCACGCACCCGTGCCGCTGAGACGAGAGGAGCCGGCCATGGCCACCCCGCACACCCCCGACCCCCAGGACGCCCGGCGCGCACGCGAGGCGACGGACGAGACCTCCGGCGTCGCGTTCGACGGCGACACGCCCCCAGCCGAGGGCGCAGGCGTCGGCCCGAGCAACCCGGGCATGGACGTGGAGCAGACCGGCGAGCGCTCGGCCGGCAAGATCGTGCTCGGGCTGATCATCGCCCTCGTGGTCATCGGCGTCCTGGTGTTCATCCTGGGCCGCGTCGCCGGCCTCGGCTGAGCCGCGGCGCAGACGCCTCGAGCACGCCACCGGCCCATCGCGACCACGGGGCGGGCACCGATCCGTCGGTGCCCGCCCCGTGGTCGTGTCCGCTCCGCGGTGATGCCGCTCAGCTGCGACGCCGCGCCGTCGCAGCGGTCAGAAGCCGCCGCCCACGGTCCGGCGGCCACCCGCCGTGCGTCGGCCGGCGGCACCGGACCGGCCGCGGGAGGCGAGGGCCCCGCCGAGCAGCCCGCCCAGCAGGCCGGTGCCGAGGCCGCCCGTGGACCGGGCCGAGGGTCCGAAGCCGCCGCGGTACGCACCGGAGCTGCGCCCGCGCGTCGTGCCCCCGGCGCCGCGGCGCGAGAGCTCACGCAGCGCCAGACCGCCGAGCGTGCCCAGGAGGGCACCGCCCAGGCCGCTGGACCGGCGTCCCTGAGAGCGGGCCTGCCGGCCGAAGCCGGGGGACCGGCCGATGTGCGCACCGATGGTGGGTCGGCTGGAGCGGCGGCCACCGCCGCCGAGAGTGCGGGTGAGGCTGGAGAGGATGCCCATGGTGTCCTCCTCGGACGTCGTGCCGGCCACTCGTGCGTGGCCGGTCGGGTGCGCCTCAACCTAGGCGTCAACCCCCGCACGGTGTCCAGACCGGGCATCCTCATGCATCGAGGCGGGATATCCACCCCACGGCCGCCCGCGGCAGCCAGATGGGGTCGATATCCCGCCTCGAAACGCGCGGGCGGGGGCGTCAGTCCTGGAGCGGGGAGGTCTTCGGCTCGTCCCTCCAGAGGGCCACGTTCCGCGCCTCGGGCAGGTCGGAGAGGTGGAAGCCCGGATCCATGCCCGCCTTGAGCTTGCGCTCGTAGTCCCGGAGCAGCTTCACGGCCAGCCCGCCCAGCGGGATGATCGCCACGAGGTTGATGGTCGCCATGAGGGCCGCGAACGTGTCCGCGAGGTTCCACACCAGCGCCACGGAGCCGAGCGCGCCGCCGACCACGCACACCAGCACGAGCACGCGGAACACGGTGATGGCCCGACCCGCGTGGCGGCCGGCCAGGTACCGGATGTTGGCCTCGCCGTAGTAGGTGTTGCCCAGCACGGAGGACCAGGCCAGGAAGAAGATGATGACGGTCAGCGCCGGGCCGGCCCACGCGCCCACGGCCTGCTGGAGCGCACCCTGGGTCACCTGCATGCCGAGCGCCTCCCCGCGTCCGTAGGCCGGGTTGGAGAGCAGGATGACGAACGCGGTGGCCGAGCACACGATCAGGGTGTCGAAGTAGACGCCCAGGGACTGCACGAAGCCCTGCTTGGCCGGGTGGGAGACGGCCGCGGTGGCGGCGGCGTTCGGGGCGGAGCCCATGCCGGCCTCGTTGGAGAACATGCCGCGGCGCACGCCCTGCATCACCATCGTCATGCCGACGGCGGCGCCCGCGACCTCGCGCAGGCCGAAGGCGTGGCCCACGATCAGCGCGATCATGCCCGGGACCTCGGTGATGTTGACGACCATCACGATCAGGGCCAGGAAGATGTAGAACGTGGCCATCACGGGGACCAGCACGTTGGTCACGGCCGAGAGCCGGCGCACGCCGCCGAAGATCACGAGGCCGGTGAGGGCGGCCAGGCCCAGGCCCACGATCCACGCGGTGGTGGAGGACGCGCCCCAGTTGGCCTGCACGGACTCGGAGATCGAGTTGGACTGCACGGCGTTGAACACGAAGCCGTAGGTCACGGTGATGGCGACGGCGAACACGGCCGCCAGCCACTTCGCGCCCAGACCGTCGCGGATGTAGTACGCGGGCCCGCCGAAGTAGCCGTCCGCGCCCTTCTGCTTGTACAGCTGGGCCAGCGTGGACTCGACGAACGCGGTGGCGCCGCCGATGATCGCCAGCAGCCACATCCAGAACACGGCGCCCGGGCCGCCGATCACGATCGCGATCGCCACGCCGGCCACGTTGCCGGTGCCCACGCGCGAGGCCGCCGAGATGGTGAAGGCGCGGAACGGGCTCACGCCGTCGTTCTCGAATCCGGTCTGGGACTTGGCCGTCACCGACCGGAGCATCTCCGGGAGCATGCGCACCTGCACGCCCACGGTCCGGATGGTGAACCACACCCCCGCCACGAAGAGCAGCGCCATCACGACGTACCAGTACTTGTCGTTGAAGGCGGTGACGGCCGCTGTGATCTGTTCCACTGTCGCTTCCACAGCCCCACCCTAGAGGCTGGGGCGGAGGACGCGGAATCGGGGCCGGGGTCAGCCGGCGGCGGCGTCGTCCTCGACGCGGAGCTGGATCAGCTGCCCCATCCGCTCGGGCAGGTCCCCCTCGGGGGTGCCGACGCTGGCGTGGCGGGCGGCGGCCCGGGCGAGGTCGTCGGCCAGTTCGTTGCCGTGCACGCCCACGTGGCCCTTGACCCACGTGGTGTCCACCTGGACGTCCGCGGCCTGCGCCAGGTCGACGGCGGCCAGCAGGCGCCGCAGGGTGCGGCGGATGCGCTCGCCCCGGGCGCCGCCGAGGGTGAGCCGCTCGCGGCGGGCGGCGTTGAGCAGGGCCAGCGCGGCGCGCGAGTCCGAGTGGATGGTGACCCGGCCGCCGGGGGTGCCCGCCCACGCGCAGATCACGTGCCCCAGCACGAGCGCCTCGAGTTCCACCTCGAGCGGCATCGTGGCCCCGGCCACGGCCTGCACGGCCCACATGCTCGGCCCGGCGACGGCGGCCGCCCCGCCGATGCGGGAGCCGCGCAGCACGGAGCCGTCCACGTACACGTCCGTCACGTCCGCCTCGTCCGCGAACGTGAGGCTGTGGGTCACCCCGGGCAGGTTGCGGCGCAGGAAGCGGTCCGTGCGGCGGCGGGAGAGGAAGACGCCGGAGGAGCGGCGCAGCGCGTCCTCCTCCTCCTGGGCGGCCTCGATGGCCTCGAGCGGGATCCGGGCCGCGCCCGTCTGGGCGACCGTCTCCGGGTCCACGTCCGGCAGCAGGTAGCTGGAGCGCTGCGTGCCCACGGGGGACTCGTCGAGCCGGTAGGAGACCACGCGCGTGTCCACGGGGGCGAGGACCTCGAGCAGGGAGAGCAGCTCGGCGTCCCGGTCCGAGCCCAGCCGCACGATCACCGGGCGCTCCGGCGGCAGGTCGACGGTGACGGTGGACCAGAAGGCGCTCAGATGCGCCGTGCCGACCATCCCGGTGTAGACGTGGCCGCGGACGTCGTCGCCGAGCTCGCGCAGCTCGAGCTCGCGGGCCACGTAGACGATGCCCCCCGTCGTCGGATGCAGGTCCAGGCGGAGGGCGGGGCCGTGGTCCACGCCGGGCAGCATGGCCAGCGGGCTGGCCACCACGCGGACGCCGTCCCGGCGGATCCGGGTGCGCGGCGGGGAGGGGCGGGGGACGACGGGGCCGGTGCGCGTGAGGTCGACGCCGTTCCGGTCCCGCGGGGTGCCCCGGGGCCGGCGGGCCCGGACCACGCGCAGCGGGCGGTGCTGCTCCTCCGCCTTGGCGCCCGGGCCACGGAACTCCCAGCCCACGTCGACGAGCGCCGCGGGGTGTGCGGGCTCGACGTCGTGATGCAGCGTCCGGTCCACGACCGTCCGCGGGTGGTTGATCCGTGCTCCCATGGCTTCGCCGGCTGTGTCGAAGGGGACCGCGCCGGAACTGTGAGCCGGGTCCGGCGGGCCATGCTGGTCCTGCGGCGGTCGGGCGGGATCGCCGGGGACGAAGGGGACGACCCGTCCCGACCTGTCCGCCCGACCTTACCGAGCGGACCTGTGAGGAGGCAGGTCTCCTCTCCTCGGCCTCCCGCGCGGCGGCGCCGGACGGGGGCTCAGAGCGGGTCCGTGCGGTGCCGCTGCACGTCCGGGCCGGTCGGCACGCCGAGCGCCTGCGCCTGCGCGCGCTGCTGCCGCAGGGACACGGTGCCCAGCAGCAGTGCCAGGGCCCGCTCCCCGTCCTCCGGGGTGTCTGCCGCCTCGGTGAGCAGACGGTGCAGGCCGAGACCGCCCAGCCCGAGCGCGAGGGCGGAGAGCACCAGGTCCGCCCCGTCCCGGTGCCGCAGCAGGGCGGCCTCCGCGGCCTCGGCGCGGCCCGCCAGGTCCGTGATGCGGCGGGCGCGCACGGTCTCCTCCGCCTCGGCGACGATCCGGTCCGCCACCCGCGCCAGCAGCGACTGCTTGTCCGGCACGTGCCAGTACAGCGCGGAGGCCTGCACGCCCAGCACCGCGGCCACGCGCCGCATGGACAGGTCGCCCATGCCGAAGTCCTGCAGGATCCCGACGGCGGCGTCTACCACGTCCTGGGCGGTCAGCCGGGGGCGGGGTGCGGGCGGGGTCATGCCGGAGAGGCTACCGCCGGGCCGGCCTCCTCCGCCGCGATGCGTCCCCCCGCGCCGAGGCGCACGGTGCGGTCGGCCATCACGGCGGCCTCCGCGAGGTCGTGGGTGACGACGACGCCGGTCGTCCCCGCCGCCCGCAGCACCGCCCGGATGTCCTCGGCCAGGCGCCGGCGCAGGTCCGCGTCGAGCGCGGACAGCGGCTCGTCCAGCAGGAGCACCCGCGGGGCAGGGGCCAGCGACCGGGCGAGCGCCACGCGCTGGGCCTGCCCGCCGGAGAGCCGCTGCACGGGCCGGTCCGTGAGCTCGGTCAGGCCCACCAGGTCCAGCAGCTCGGCCACGCGCGCCCGCCGCCGGGCCCGGTCCCAGCCGGCGGACTCGAGGCCGTACGCCACGTTCCGGCCCACGGTCCGGTGCGGGAACAGCTGCCCGTCCTGGAACACCATCCCCACGCCCCGGCGGTGCGTCGGCACCGCGGCCACGTCCCGCCCGTCGAGCTCCACCGTGCCCGCCACGACGTCCTCGAGCCCGGCGATCCCGCGCAGGATGGTGGACTTGCCCGAGCCGGAGGCGCCCACGAGCGCCACGATCTCCCCGGCGGCCACGTCCAGGTCCGTCCCCCGCACGGGGGTGGAGCCGTCCGGGTAGCGGATCGCCACGTCCCGGAGCCGGAGGGAGGCTCCCGTCGTCGTCGGCGTCATCACAGACCTCCCGCCCCGGCCGGGCCCCGGGGGCGCAGCCGCTCGCACACCAGCATGATCCCGGCGCTCAGCACGGCCAGCACCGTGGCCGCCGCGAGCGCCATCCCGTAGTTGTCCGCGCCCGGCCGGCCCAGCAGCCGGGCGATCAGCACCGGCAGGGTGGGCGCGGACGGGCTCGCCAGGAAGCTCGTGGCCCCGAACTCACCCAGGGACACCGCGAACGCGAAGCCCGCGGCCACGCCCACGCCGCGGGCGAGGAACGGGCCGTCCACCGTGGCCAGCACCCGCCACGGGCCCGCCCCGAGGGTGCGTGCGGCCTCCCGCAGCCGCGGGTCCACCGCCGCGAGCACGGGCACGAGCGCCCGCACCGCGAGCGGCAGCGCCACCACCGCCTGGGCCAGCGGCACGAGCACGCCCGAGGCCGCCAGCTCCGGGAACGCGGCCCGCAGGGACACGACGAAGCCGAAGCCCACGGTCACCGCGGACACCCCGAGCGGCAGGAGCAGGGCGCCGTCGAGGGCCCGCTGGGCCGCCAGCGCCGCGCGTGAGCGGAAGGGCCGGGTCAGCAGCAGGGCCAGCGGCACGGCCACCACGAGCGTCACGAGCGTGGCGTCCACGGCCACCCGCAGGGACTGTTCGAGCGCCTGGGCCGGCGTCGACCCGCCCACGAACCCGCTGCCCGCGCTCGTGGACAGCAGCCGATAGTTGCCCAGCCCCCAGCCGTGGCGGGTGTGGAAGGAGCGCACCACGAGCGTCAGGATCGGCGCCACCACGAGCGCCACCACCGCGAGCATCACGGCCACCGGGACCGCGTCCGCGCGCGTGAGCCGGGCCGGCGGCGTCTCCCGCAGGCGCAGCGCCCGCTGGGTGCGCGCCGCCGTCACGCCGGAGACCACGACGGCGGCCAGCACCACCGCGAACTGCAGCACGGAGAACACCGCCGCGGTCCGCAGGTCCAGGTAGACGGAGGTCTGCACCCAGATCTCCGACTCGAGCGTGCCGTAGCCGGGCCGGCCGAGCGTCTGGACGATGCCGAACGCGGACGCGCAGAACAGGAACACCAGCGCCGCGCTCGCGGCGATCGCCGGGGCGAGCTGGGGCAGCGTCACGGTGCGGAACGCCCGCCACGGCGAGGCGCCCAGGGTGCGGGCGGCCTCGGTCTGGCGCGGGTCGAGCGCGTTCCACAGCGCGCCCACCTGGCGCACCACCACGGACACGTTGAAGAAGACCATGGCCAGCACGACGGCGGTGGTCGTCTGGTCCAGCCCGGTGAAGCCCAGCGGTCCGCCGGGGGCGAGCAGGGCGCGGAACGCGACGCCGACCACCACCGTGGGCAGCACGAACGGCACGAGCACGAGGGCGCGGAGCACGGCCCGCCCCGGGACGCGACGCCGGTGCAGCACGAACGCGGTCGGCAGGCCGAGCGCCACCGAGACCACCGTGCCGGCGGCGGCCATCCCGAGCGTCTGGCCGAGGATGCGCCACGTGCGCTCGCGGGCGAGGGTCTGGCCGAAGGCGGTGAGGTCCACGGCGCCGGTGAACGCGTCGGCGTCGCCGCCGATCCCGCGCCAGAGCATGGCCGCCACGGGCCACGCGAAGAAGACGAGCAGGAAGGCGACCGGCAGGACGGCGGCCACCAGCCACCACGGGCCGAGCCCGTCCCCCCGGCCGCGGGCCCGCCGGCGCGGCAGGTCTGTGCCGGGGGCCGCGACCTCGGTGAGCGCGGACATCAGCGCCGGGAGGCCTCGGCCAGGGCGGTCCACTCCTTCAGCAGGTCCTCGCGGCGCTCGTCGATGCGGGCGGGGTCCGGGGTGATGGCGTCCTCGACGAGCGGCGCGTTCTGCGCCCACTCCTCGGGCAGCTGCACCGACTCGTCGATCGGGTACATGTACATCGACTCGGGCAGGGCGGTCTGGACCTCCTCGGTGAGCATGAAGTCCACGAACGCCTGCGCGCCCTCGGGGTTCTTCGCGCCCTCGAGCACGCCGGCGTACTCGACCTGCGGGGTGCAGGAGTCCTCGATCACCTCGGTCTCGGGGGCGAACGCGGGGGAGGAGGAGTAGGAGAGCACCACCGGGAACTGACCCTTGCCCTCGCCGCCGGAGAAGTCCGAGTTGTAGGCGTCGGACCAGCTGTCGGCGATCTTGCCCCCGTTCTCCATCAGGCCCCGCCACCAGTCCTGCCAGCCGTCGTCGCCGTACTTCTCCGTGGTGGCCGCGAGCAGCGCCAGGCCGGGGGAGGAGGCCACGGGGGAGGTGGCGACCGTCAGCTTCGCGTACTCGGGGTCGTCGAGCTGGTCGATCGAGGTGGGGGCCTCGACGTCGTGGGCCTCGAACCATGCCGGATCCGTGTTGAAGCACACCTGGCCCTGGTCCACCGGGGTCATGCGGTCCTCCACCATCCGGTCCTGTGCGGAGGCGGGCAGGTCCTGCGGGGTGTATTCGGCGACGACGCCCTCGCGGACGAGGCGGTGCGCCGAGTGGTCCTCCACGCCGTAGACGCCGTCCACGGTGGGCTCGTCCTTGGCCAGCAGGAGCTGGTTCACCACGCTGCCGGCGTCGCCGGGGGCCGTGGTCTTCAGGGTGTAGCCGGACTCCTGCTCGAACTTCTGGACGAGCTCCTCGGGCAGGTTGAACGAGTCGTGCGTCATGATCGTCACGGTCGTCGACTCGCCGCCGCCGGCCCCGGAGGCGGCCGACGACGCCCCGTCGCCGGACGAGCCGGACACCGAACAGCCGGTGAGGGCGAGGGCGGCCACCGAGAGGGCGGCGAGGGCGCGGTGCGGGGTGCGGGACATGGCGGTTCTCCTCTGGGACGGCAGAGGGGCCGGGACGAGGCCGCCACCGGAATCCCGGGACGACGTCGACCGGGAGACTCGACTTCCTTCGCCGGTGCGGACCGGAGCAGGTTCGAGGGTCTGCGGCGGACCGCACTCTCAGCGCCGCGCGGGCGCTCCCCTGTCGATGTGGACTGGTCCCGACCCTACCCCGTCCGGCCCGCGCATAGACTGCCCGCGTGAGCGCCGCACAGCCCGCGGGGGTGACCCCGCCGCCCGCCTCGTCCAGCCCCGCCTCCGACTGGGACATCCGCCGCCCCCACCGCATGTGGCCGCGCATGCTGGTGATCGTCCTGACGCTCGCGGGCCTGGTGCTGGTGGTGCAGTTCTTCCAGGGGATCGCCTCCATCGCGGCGCCCGTCTTCCTGGGGCTGAACCTCGTGATCGTGGCCTACCCCCTGCAGGCCTGGCTCATCCGCCGGGGCCTGCACCCCGTGCTCGGGGCCGCCACCACCGTCCTGCTGGTCGTCGCGGTGATGGCCGTGTTCGGGGGCATGATGGTGTGGTCCGGCCTCGAGCTGGTGGCGGAGCTGCCGAAGTACGCGGACCGCTTCCAGCAGATCGTCCTGGACGTCTCGCACTGGCTCAACGAGCGCGGCGTGACCCCGGACATGGTGTCCCAGCAGCTGGCCTCGATCGACATGAGCACCGTGACCGGGACGGCCGTCAGCGCCATCACGAAGATCGCCACGAACGTCTACGCGGTCTTCGGCCTGCTCGTCACCGTGATCATGGGCATGTTCTTCCTCGCGATGGACTCGATGGACGTCGAACGCCGCGTCCGCCTGCTCAGCACCGCCCGCCACGAGTTCGGCCACGCCCTGGTCGAGTTCGCCCAGGGCGTGCGCCGCTACTGGGTGGTCACCACGGTGTTCGGCCTGATCGTGGCGGTGCTGGACGTGATCGCCCTCATGCTGATCGGCGTTCCGCTCGCGCTCGTGTGGGGCGTGCTCAGCTTCCTCACCAACTACGTCCCGAACATCGGCTTCATCATCGGCCTGCTGCCGCCGGCCGTCCTGGGCCTGGCGGCGGGCGGCTGGTCCGACTTCCTGTGGGTGGTGGTCAGCTACTCGGTGCTGAACTTCGTGCTGCAGTCCGTGATCCAGCCCAAGGTGTCCGGCGACGCGATCGGCGTGATCCCCACCGTCAGCTTCCTCTCCCTGCTCTTCTGGGCCTGGGTCCTCGGCCCGCTCGGCGCCATCCTCGCGCTGCCCTGCACGCTGCTGGCCAAGGCCGTGCTGATCGACGCCGACCCGAACGCCCGCTGGATCAACGCGCTCATCGCCTCGGACCTGAAGGGGATGGAGCGCCGTCAGTCCTCGCTCCTGGAACGGCTGCGCCCGGCGGCCTGGCGATCCGACGCGCACGGGAAGGACGAGGACCGCGCCCCGGCGGACGGCGGGGACGACGACGGCCCCGCGGCGGAGGAGGTCACGGGCGAGGCTGGAGCAGCACCAGGTCGTTGAGCGCGCCGGCCAGCCGCAGCAGCGGCGGGGCGGGGAACGACAGCTGGGGCAGCCCCGGGTGCAGTGCCGCGCACGCGGCGGCCGCGGCCTCCTCGCCCGCGGCGTCCTCGAACGCCGGCCGCAGCACCGCCGCGCCCAGCGGCAGCGTGTCCAGGAGGGAGCGGGGGCCCCGCTCGGCCGGGTCGTACTCGGCGGGCTGCGCCGCCCCGGTCACCGTGCGCACGCGCAGGGGCCGGCCGCCGGCGTCGTCGGCGCCCTGCAGGAAGCGCAGCGCCGCCGCCGCGTAGGGGTGCTCGGGGTGGAACCGGTCGCCGCGCCAGTGCACGGCGGCCTCGCCGTCGCCCCCCAGCCGCACCCACGAGGCCAGGTGGCCGGGCCCGCCCCACGGCCCGGTGTCCGGCCGCGGTGCCGGCGGCACCCACAGCACCCGGGTGATCCCCAGCAGGGCGGCGAACTCGGCGGCCACCTGGCCGGGGGTCCACGCGCCGTTGATCCGCCCGTCCAGCACGGGGTCCGCGGCCACCACGGCCGTCCCCTCGCCGTCGGTCACCCAGGCCCCGCGCGGGGCGCACAGCAGGGGGGTGAGCAGCGGCAGTCCCGCCGCCTCCGCCACGGCCGTCGCGGCCGCGCCGTCGAGCGGCCCGGTCCCGGTCAGTCCCGCGGCGCTGCGCCAGGCGACGGCGGCCAGGCCCTCGGGGCGGCGGACGAAGCTCGGCCCGGTGCGGCCCAGCAGCGGTGAGCCCACGGGCGCGCGCAGCAGGTCCACCTCCGGGGGCACCAGCCGCGCCGCCCCGGCGTCGCGCGGGTGGGCGAGCACGGTGACCGGCAGCACGGCGGCGAGCGTCTCGGCCAGGCCCACGACGGCGTCCCGCGTCTCCTCCAGCAGCGTCGGCACCGGGTGGCGGTGGGGCAGGACGAGCCAGGCCCGCTCGGGCGGGTCCTCGGGTCCGGGCACGGGCACGACGAGGTCCCGGCGCTCCCGCGCGTCGGTGGGGGCGGGGTCGACGGCGGCCATGGCGGACGGGCTCCTGGGAAGACGGCGGCGACGCGCGGGCGCGCGGCGAGGGGATGTCCATCGAGCATAGGCGTCTGACAGGAAGCCGCGGCGGTTTGACCTGTGACCCGGAACACGTGCAGAGTGCGGCCATGACCGCGATGTTCTCCGCCCAGGACCATGACGATCTCGACCGGGTCCTCGGCGCGACCGGCGGGATCCCCGACCCCGCCGACCTGCACGCCCTCGCCGACGATGCCGTCGTGCAGGTGCGGCGCTGGCTCGCCGAGTCCCGGGACCACGAGGCCGACTTCGCGGCCCGCCAGCTGGCGGGCGCCCTGAAGGAGTCGGGCGGACTCGACTTCATCGTGCGCTTCGTGGACCACGTGGTCCGCCCCGAGGACCCCGCGATCGCCGCCCGGGCGCTGCGGGAGCTCGCCGGCCGCGCCCCCGGCTTCCTGCCCCCGGCCCTGCGCGCCGTCCTCGGCGTCGGCGGCCGCGCCGCCCCGCTCGTGCCGCGCATCGCCGTCCCCACGGCCCGCCGCGTGCTGCGGCACATGGTCTCCCACCTGATCGTCGACGCGCGGGACCGACAGCTCGGCAAGGCCATCGCGGCCCTGCGCGACGAGGGCACCCGGCTGAACATCAACCTGCTGGGCGAGGCGATCCTCGGCCAGGGCGAGGCGGACCGCCGGCTCGAGGGCATCGCCGCGCTGATCCGCCGCGACGACGTCGACTACGTGTCCGTGAAGGTCTCCGCCGCCACCGCCCCGCACGCGCCCTACGCGTTCGACGAGGCCGTCGCGGACATCACCGAGCGGCTCACCCCGCTGTTCGAGCTCGCCCGGGATCGGGACACCTTCATCAACCTGGATATGGAGGAGTACCGCGACCTCGACCTCACGCTCAACGTGTTCACCGCCCTGCTCGAGCAGCCGGGCCTGCGCGACTACGAGGCCGGCATCGTGCTGCAGGCCTACCTGCCGGACGCGCTCGCGGCCATGGTGCGCCTGCAGGAGTGGGCCGCGCGCCGCGTCGCCGCCGGCGGCGCCCCGGTCAAGGTGCGCGTGGTCAAGGGCGCCAACCTGCCCATGGAGCGGATGCAGGCCTCCCTGACGGGCTGGCCGCTGGCCACGGTGGGCTCGAAGCAGGAGGCGGACACCAACTACAAGCGCGTGCTCAACTACGCGCTCACCCCGGAGCATCTGGCCCACGTGCGCATCGGCGTGGCCGGGCACAACCTCTTCGACGTCGCCCTGGCCCACCGGCTGATCGAGCGCCGCGGGCTCGACCCGGCCGCGGTGGAGTTCGAGATGCTGCTCGGCATGGCCACCGGCCAGGCCGCCGCCGTCCGGGCCGACGTCGGCGCCCTGCTGCTCTACACGCCCGTGGTGCGGCCCGAGGAGTTCGACGTGGCGATCTCCTACCTCGTGCGCCGCCTCGAGGAGGGCGCCTCCCCGGAGAACTTCATGTCCGCCGTGTTCGACCTGGACGCGGACGCGGACCTGTTCGCCCGCGAGGAGGAGCGCTTCCGCGCCTCGCTGCGCCACCTGGACGCGGCCGTGACCCGTCCGAACCGCCTCCAGGACCGGTCCCGCGGGGAGGACGGGCCGACCCCCGCCCCCGTGGACGGCTTCGCCAACACCCCGGACACGGACCCCGCGCTGCCCGGCAACCGGGAGTGGGCCCGCCGGATCCTCGCGGCCGTCCCGGGCTCGGACCTCGGGACGGACACCGTCCGCGCCCACCGCGCCACCACGGCCGACGACGCCCGCGCCGCCATCGCCGCCACCGCCCACCCCGGCGCCCGCTGGGGCGCGCTCACCGGCCACGAGCGCGCCGACGCGCTGGACGCCGTCGGACGGGCCCTGCACGCCGGCCGGGCCCGCCTGCTGGAGGTGGCCGCCGCCGAGACCGGCAAGACCCTGGACCAGGGCGACCCCGAGGTCTCCGAGGCCGTGGACTTCGCGCACTACTACGCGCGCCTGGCCCGCGGCCTGGACGCGGTGGAGGGCGCTCGCGCCGTGCCCGTCCGCCTGACCCTGGTGATCCCGCCGTGGAACTTCCCCGTGGCCATCCCGGTCGGGGGCGTCCTCGCCGCACTCGGGGCCGGCTCGCCCGTGGTGTTCAAGCCGGCCCCGCAGTCCGAGCGGACGGGCGCGGTCGCGTGGGAGCTGATCGTGGCCGGGCTGCGGGACTCGGGCCTGTTCGACGACGGCGGCCCGCTCGCCGGGCACGACCCCGCGGACCTCGTGCGCCTGGTGACGCTGGCGGACGAGGACGAGGCGGAGGTCGGCGCGGCGCTCGTGACCGACCCGGCCGTCGAGCGGCTCATCCTCACCGGCAGCTGGGACACCGCACGGCTGTTCAAGGGGATGCGCCCCGACCTGCACCTGCTCGCCGAGACCTCCGGCAAGAACGCCGTGATCGTGACCCCGTCCGCGGATCTGGACCTGGCCACGAAGGACGTGGTCCAGTCCGCGTTCGGTCACGCCGGCCAGAAGTGCTCGGCGTCCTCCCTCGTGGTGCTCGTCGGCTCCGTGGGCACCTCCGAGCGCTTCCACCGGCAGCTGCTGGACGCGGCCTCGTCCCTGCACGTGGCGCACCCCGTGGACCCGCGCGCCGAGATGGGCCCCGTGATCGAGGCCCCCGGCGAGAAGCTGCGTCGCGGGCTCACCGAGCTCGGCCCGGGGGAGCGGTGGGCCCTGCGTCCGCGGCAGCTGGACGAGACGGGTCGCCTGTGGAGCCCGGGCATCCGCTCCGGCGTCCGCCCCGGCGCCGACGCCCACCTCACCGAGTACTTCGGCCCCGTGCTGGCCGTGATGACGGCCGAGACGCTCGAGGAGGCGATCGGGATCGTGAACGCCGTGGATTACGGCCTCACCTCCGGGCTGCACTCGCTGGACCGGGAGGAGATCGACGTGTGGCTGCGCGGCGTGCGCGCCGGCAACCTCTACGTGAACCGCGGCATCACCGGGGCCATCGTGCGCCGCCAGCCCTTCGGCGGCTGGAAGCGTTCCGTCGTCGGCCCCACCACGAAGGCCGGCGGGCCGCACTACCTGCATGGCCTCGTGGACTGGGAGGACGCGCCCACGTGGGCCGGGGGAGAGGGACGGCCCGGGGCCGAGGCCGACGGTGCGGGCGCATCCTGGCTCGAGACCGCCCGCGCCCTCGACACCCACGCGTGGACCACCGTGTTCGGGGTGGCCACGGACGTCTCCGCGCTCGAGGCCGAGCGGAACGTGCTGCGTCACGTCCCCACCCCGGTCCTCGTGCGGCGGCACTCGGGGCCCGCCGACCACCTGCTGCGCATCGTCTCCGCCGGCCTGCGCGCCGGGGCGCCCATGACCGTGAGCCTGCGCCCGACCCCCACCGCGGAGGGGCCCGATGTGGACGGACTCTCGGCCGAGGCCGTGCGCGGCCGGGTGGAGGAGCTGGTCCGGTCCGCCCGCACGGAGGGTGCCGGCACGGCCGCGCCGGTGGACGTCGTCGTCGAGGATGACGCCGCGTTCCACGACCGCGCCCGGCGGCTGGCCCTCATCCCGCCCGCAGCGGAGGGTGGCGGCGACGCACGGATCCGGCTCGTCGCCGACTGGACCGGCGACCGGGAGGCGGCCGAGGCGGCGCGGAGCGCGCTGCACGCGGCGCTCGGCGACACCCCCGACGTGGCGGTCTACGCTGGCCCCGTGGTGAGCGCCGGCGAGGTGGAGCTGCTGCCGTTCCTGCACGAACAGGCCGTGTCCGTGACCGCCCACCGGTTCGGCACGCCGGACCATCTGACCGAGGGGGTCCTGTGACCCCGAGGAGGAACCTCCGATGCATCTGATCCCCCGCACGATCTGGGTCGTCGCCCGCGCCCGCCGCCGCCCGCGCGCCGGACTCTGGGAGCCGACGACGCTGCCGATGCGCGCCCTGCCCACGGACGTGGACATGGCCCTGCACGTCAACAACGGCCAGTACTTCGGGCTGTTCGACCTCGGCCGCTTCGACGCGATGGTCCGCACCGGCCTGTGGGACGAGATCCGGCGTCGTCACTGGACGCCCGTGGTGCAGGCCGAGCAGATCGCGTTCCGCCGCTCGGTGACCCTGGGGCAGCGGTTCGACGTGGAGACGCGGATGATCGGCCTGGATGAGCGCGCGGTGTGGTTCGAGCAGCGCGTGGTGGTCGACGGCGACGTCGCGGTGCGCGCGTACATCTGCACGCGCCTGCGCAAGAAGGACGGCCGCCCCGTGGAGAACGACGAGGTCCGGGCGATCGCGGCGGCGGCCGGCCACGACCTCGCGGGGGAGCCGACGCCGCCGGAGTGGCTGCACGAGTGGCGGCGCAGCGTGGCCCTGCCGTCGGCCCGGACGCCCCTGCCCCACACGTGGGACCTCGACACAGTGCGGCAAGGATGAACGTTCGAGTGATATAGGGCACGATGGTCGGGTGAACAACAGACTCCTGATCGTCGCGACCCTCTCGCTGGCCGCGCTCGTCGTCGTGCTGGTGGCCGCCATCGGCGGCGGCGCGTGGTGGGTGCTGGCGGTGCTCCTGGTGGCGCTGCTCGTGCTCGCCGTGTGGGACATGACCCAGAAGCGGCACGCGATCCTCCGCAACTACCCCGTGCTCGGCCACATGCGGTATCTGCTGGAGTCGATCCGCCCCGAGATCCAGCAGTACTTCATCGAGCGCAACTTCGACGGCAAGCCGTTCGACCGGGACACCCGCTCGATCGTCTACGCCCGTGCGAAGGGACTGGACAGCCACAAGGCGTTCGGCACCGAGCGGGACACCTCGGAGATCGGCTACGAGTTCCTGTTGCACTCCACCGCCCCGGTCAACCCGCCGGAGGAGCCCCCCACGGTGCGGATCGGCGGCCCGGACTGCCGCCGACCCGTGGACATCTCGCTGATGAACATCTCGTCCATGTCCTTCGGCTCCCTCTCCGCCAACGCCGTGATCGCCATGAACAAGGGCGCCGGCCTGGGCGGGTTCATCCACGAGACCGGCGAGGGCGGCCTCACCAAGTACCACCGCGGCAACGGCGCGGACCTGTTCTGGGAGATCGGCTCCGGCTATTTCGGCTGCCGCAACGAGGACGGCACCTTCAGCCCGGAGAAGTTCGCCGAGAAGGCGCTGCTGCCCGAGGTCAAGGGCATCACCATCAAGATCTCCCAGGGCGCGAAGCCCGGCCTGGGCGGCATGCTGCCCAAGGAGAAGATCTCCCCCGAGATCGCCGAGGCCCGTGAGATCCCGATGGACAAGGACTGCCTGTCCCCGGCGTCCCACTCCGCGTTCCGCACCCCGCGCGAGATGGTCAGGTTCATCGAGCAGCTCCGTGAGCTCTCGGACGGCAAGCCGATCGGCATCAAGTTCTGCGTGGGCTCCCGCGTGGACGTGCTGGCCATGACCAAGGCCATCTGGGAGGAGCGGATCGCCCCCGACTTCATCATCGTGGACGGCTCCGAGGGCGGCACCGGCGCCGCCCCGCTCGAGTACTCGGACCGCGTGGGCACCCCGCTGACCGAGGGCCTCATGCTCGTGCACAACGCGCTCGTGGGCACCGGCCTGCGCCACATGATCAAGCTCGGCGCGGCCGGCAAGGTCGCCACCGGTTCGGACATCGTCAAGCGTCTGATCCAGGGCGCGGACTTCACCATGTCCGCCCGCGCGATGATGATGGCCACCGGGTGCATCCAGGCGCAGAAGTGCCACACGAACGAGTGCCCCGTGGGGGTGGCCACGCAGGACCCGCGTCTGATGCGCGCCCTCGACGTGGAGGACAAGGGCAACCGCGTCTTCAACTACCACCGCCTGACCGTGCGCGAGGCCGTGCAGATCATGGCGTCCATGGGCCTGACGCATCCGTCCCAGCTGAACACCCGCATGCTGCGCCGCCGCGTGGACCACCTGAGCACCCGCTCGTACGCGTCCATCTACCACTGGCTGCGCACGGACGAGCTGCTCAACGACCCGCCCGCCGGCTGGGCCATGGACTGGGAGGAGGCGGACGCGGACCACTTCGGCGAGCACGCCCGCGTGGACTACCTCACCGAGCGCGACCCCGAGTGGCGCTCCGAGCTGCTGATCCCGGGCCGCAAGGCGGCCGGCGCCCCCGTGCAGGGCTCCCCCATCTCCGGGACGGGCTCCACGCTCGTCGACGCCCGGCAGACCGAGTCCGTGCCGCTGACGACGTCGCCGATGCCGCGCGTCAGCTCGTTGGGTGAGGGTGAGTCGCTGTCCCCGCACGGCGGCCGTCGTCGGGCCCCGCAGGATCCGGCACCCGCCGCCACCGCCGGCGAGACGCCCACCGACGAGAACGAGGGCCTGCCGGCGGAGGCCGGCGAGCGGCCCGAGCGCCAGGACGGCGAGGAGGTCACCCAGCGCGGGACCACCGGCCGCGTGGAGGGCGAGCACCGCGGCGAGGGCCGCGTCGGCTGACCTGTCCCCGCAGTCACCCCCGCTTTCGAGGCGGGAAATCCACCTCACACGACGCCCCCGGGCGCCCATGAGATAGATTTCCCGCCTCGTCGCATGAGGGGTCGTAGCCTGGGGCCGTGACCCTGCCCGCCCCCGCCGCTCGCCGCCCCTCCGCGGCCCTGCTGTGGGTGCTGCTGGCGGCGATGGGCGCCGGGCCCCTGTTCAACTACGGCGTCTCCGCCTCCTCCACGGTCGTGATGGAGCGGCTCGACGTCACCTCGGGCCAGCTCGGCACCGTGATGACGGTCGTGTTCGCGGCGGCCGCCGTCACCTCGCTCGGCCTCGGCCGGGCCGCCGACCGCCTGTCCGCCCGCGCACAGCTGAGCATCATCTTCGGCGGCACCGCCGCGGCGCTCGTGCTCGGCGCCGTCGCCCCGTCCCTGCCCGTGCTGTACGCGGCGGCCGCCGTGGCGGGCGTCACGCAGGCCATCTCCAACCCCACCACGAACCGGATCATCCGGACCGTGGTGCCGCCGGAGAGGCGCATCGGGTGGGTCGGGGTGAAGCAGTCCGGCGTGCAGGCGGCCCAGCTGGTCGGCGGCCTGTTCTTCCCGGCCGCGTCCCTCGCCCTCGGCTGGACGGGCGCCGCGCTGGGGGCCGCGGTGCTCATCGGGGCGCTCTGGGTGCTCGCCCTGGTCGCCGCCCCGCCGCTGCCCGGGGCGCCGCCGCCGGCCACCGGCCCCGTCGGCGGGCGACGACGGCGGGACACCTCGCCCCTGCCGGCCACGGTCTGGTTCTTCGCGGCGATCGCGTTCCTCACCGGCCTGGGCATGCAGGCCACGAACACCTACCTGCCGCTTTTCGCGGTCGAGACGCTGGGAATGACGCTCGTGGCCGGCGGCGCCGCGGCGGCCGTGTCCGGGGTGGTGGGGGTGCTCTCCCGGATCGGGTGGAGCCGGCGGATGAGCTCCGGAGACCGGCCCACCACCCTGCTGGCCGTGATCTGCCTGGGTGCGGTGGCCGGCGTCGCGGTGTTCCTCGCCGCGGACCTGCTGGACCTGCCGGCCCTGCTGTGGGTGGGCGCCGCGGTGCACGGCCTGACGGTGCTGGGCGCCAACGTGGTGATCAACGCGGGCCTGTTGAGCGAGGTGCCGGCCGAGCGGCTGGGCCGTGCGACCGGGGCGAACTCGATGGGCATGTACGCCGGCTTCGCCCTGGGCCCGCTGCTGATGGGCCTGCTGCGCGACGTCACGGGCGACTACCGGGCCGGCTTCGCGGTCGTCGCGGCCGGGTATCTGCTGGCCCTGGGCGTGGTGCTGCTGTTGCGTCGCCACGTGGGTCGGCGGGGCGCGGCCTGACGCGCAGGGCCAGGACGAGGCCCACCCCGGAGGACCGCGCCTCAGCGACATCACCGCAGTGCAGCCCTGCGGTGATGTCGCAGCGCCGCGGTCGAACGGGCGTACGGCGGAGTGCGGCGCAGTGCGCGGCGGGGCGTGGACGCCTGACACACGACGACGCCCCCGGTCCGTGTGGACCGGGGGCGTCGGAAGCCGTGCGTCAGGCGAAGATCAGAGCTTCGTCACGTTGGCGGCCTGGAGGCCCTTGGGGCCGTCCTGGGTCTCGAACTCGACGCGGTCGTTCTCCTGGAGCTCCTTGAAGCCGTTGCCCTGGATGGCGGAGAAGTGCACGAACACGTCCGCGGAGTTGTCCTCGGGGGCGATGAAGCCGTAGCCCTTCTCAGCGTTGAACCACTTGACAGTACCGACAGCCATGATGGTGTCCTTTCGATGTGCCCCCGCGGTGCGGTGGCGGTGTTGGACCGCGGCCCGGATGTGGGACGCGGGTGAAGCGGCGAGACTGAACCGCTTGCCCAACACTCATCGACGCCGGCGATGCCGGGCTGACGAGCAGTGAAGATGGCGGGATACAGCTTGATCAACTTCAGGCTCCATCATTGCACGGATCTCGCCGACCGGGAACCAGGGGCCCGATTGTTCACCTGGAGTTCGCTCAGAGCGCGCGCAGGCCGTGGAAGAGATTGCGGTGCAGGGCGGCCGGGGGAGCGGCGTCCGTGTGATCCGCGAAGGCCGTCACCTCCAGCAGCACCACCGTGTGGTCGCCCGCCGGGACCTCGGCGTGCACCCGCGTCTCGAGCCAGAGCGAGGAGCCCCCGATCAGCAGGGCGTCGTGCGGGCTGCGGTGCACGTCGAGACCGGCGAAGCGGTCGCCCTCGCGGGAGGCCAGCTGGCGGCACAGCGGCGTCTGGTCCGCCGCGAGCAGGGAGACGCCGATCGCCCCGGCCCGGCGCAGGCGCGGCCAGGTGCGGGAGCTGTTCTGCGCGGAGAAGGACACGAGGGCCGGCTCCCAGGAGATGCCCACGCCGAAGGAGGAGGAGACCATCACCTCGGGGACGCCGTCGGCGAGGCCTGCCAGCGCGACGACCCCGGTGGGGAAGGCCGAGAGGCCGGAGCGGAGGTTGCCGAGGGACAGGTCGGTGTCCCACGTGGCGGTGTGGGGTTCGTGGGTCAGGGTCATGGCGCGCGTCCTCTTCCGATGACTGGCGCGGCTCCGCAGAAGGCGGGAACGCGGATCGCCCGGATCCGCGGAGGCGCGGTACTTGCCCGTCGGGGTGTCCGAGGGGCCGAATCATCACCTGGAGCACCCCACTACTGCGTGAGAGGGTTGCCGTCCCGCCGGCCAGGGCCGTGAATGACGGGAACTCGTGATTCTGGGGATCAGCCTACGGAGGGGTCCGTGGGGTGGTCAAAGCGCGGCGGTCGCGCGGCGTCATCCGAGCTGTCCGATGTGATGCTTGACACACCGCGCATCGCCAGCCAGGATCAAGCCACTCGAGAGGGGGGCTCGAGACCGCAGCCCGCGGCCCCGCAGTCGGTTCTCTGAGAGGGATCGGATCATGCGGATGGACATCGAGAAGAAGCGTGCGGCATTGTCGGCCGCCGTGGTCGTCGCGGCTCTCCTCGGTATCGCCATCTCGGGATGCTCCGCTTCCCCGGGCAGCGTCTCCTCCACCGCGAAGGCATCCACCGCTGCGGCGTCCTCCGTCACCGTGACGTCAGCGGCCCCCTCGGCAACCCGGTCGGCCTCCGCCACCGGTTCGTCCGCGTCGTCACCCGCCGGTGAAGAAGCACTCCCCGCCGCGCTGTTCGAGGAGGACGGGATGACGTTGGTCGAGTACACGCGCCGGCATCCGGATGCGGGCTATCTCGACCCGGAGAAGGAGTCCGTCCTGGAGGAGGCGGTCGGGACGGGCACACAGCAGATCACCGTGGACGCTCAACAGGGTGCGGTCCTTCGGGTCATCGTGCTGTGTCCTTCGGATGCCACCGGTGAGACGGAGATCCTGACCTCACGGGGTGGCGGGGGAACGAAGACCTGGATGGCCGGATCGGAGGCGCTGTGCGGCGGCTGGTCGGCGGCGACTCCCCCTGTGGATGAGGCGGGGCCGATGACGTTCACCGTCACGGTGGACAATGACAAGCCGTTCCGGATGGTGCTGACCGCACCCTCCGCGTGAGGCCACCATCACGACGGCGGATGACGGATCGGGGAGGACTGAGACGCTCAGCGTCGGTCGCGGCCCCGCAGCGCGTCCAGCTGTCGGCGGTCCCGTTTGGTGGGCCGGCCCGCGCCGCGCTCGCGGTACGGCACCGCGAGCAGCTCACGCGGCACGGGCGGCGGGGAGTGGTCCACGTACTGCTGCCGGGCCACGGGGGCGCCCACCCGCTTGGCGATCAGCCCCGTGACCTCGAGGATCCGCTCACCTCCGTCCTGGCGCACCCGCACCCGGTTCCCGACGACGACGGGCGTCGCCGCCTTCACGGGCTCGCCGTCGATGCGCACGTGGCCTGCGCGCACGGCCGCCGTGGCCGCGGACCGGGTCTTGTACAGCCGCACGGCCCACAGCCACGCGTCGATGCGGACGCCGCTCACGCCCGCCCCCTCACGCGAAGCGGGCGCGGATCGCGGCGCCGTGCGCGGGCAGGCGCTCGTCCTCGGCCAGCACGCCGATCCCGTCCGCGACCTCCTCGAGCCCGGTCTCCGTGTAGCGGATGCGCTGCTGCAGGCGCAGGAACGTCACCGTGTTCAGACCGGAGGAGTGCCGGGCCGTCCCCGAGGTGGGGAGCACATGGTTGGACCCGGCCGAGTAGTCGCCCAGCGGCACGGGGGCGTGCGGGCCCACGAACACGGCGCCGGCGTTGCGGATGCGCCCCACGAGGGCCTCGGGGTCGCGCGTCTGGATCTCGAGGTGTTCGGTGGCGTAGCGGTCGGAGACCTCCACGGCCTGGTCCATGTCCCGCACCAGCAGCACGCCGGACTGGGGGCCGGTGAGGGCCTCGCGGATCTGGTCCTCGTGGAACGCCCCGGGCACCTGCGCCTCGATCGCCGCCAGCACGTCCCGGAGCAGGTCCTCGGAGTCCGTGATGAGCACGGAGGCGGCCAGCGGGTCGTGTTCGGACTGGCTGATCAGGTCCGCGGCCACCCAGTCGGCGCGGGCGGTGCCGTCCGCGATCACGGCGATCTCGCTCGGCCCGGCCTCGGCGTCCACGCCGATCACGCCCTGGAGCGCGCGCTTGGCGGCGGCCACGTACACGTTGCCGGGCCCCGTCACCAGGTCGACGGGCGCGCAGAGCCACCCGCCGTCGTCGTCCTGGACGCCGTGCGCCAGCATGGCGACGGCCTGGGCGCCGCCGGCCGCGTAGACCTCGTCCACGCCCAGCAGCGCGCACGCGGCGAGCACGGTGGGGTGGGGCAGGCCGCCGTGGTCCCGCTGCGGGGGCGAGGTCACCGCGAGGCTCCCCACGCCGGCCGCCTGCGCGGGCACCACGTTCATCACCACCGAGGAGGGGTACACGGCGCGGCCGCCGGGCACGTACAGGCCGACGCGGCCCACGGGGATCCAGTGGTTCTCCACGACGGCGCCCTCGCCGAGCTCGACCGTGGAGTCCTGGGGGTGCTGGGCGGCGTGCACGAGCCGGGCCCGGCGGATCGACTCCTCCAGGGCGGCGCGCACCCGCGGGTCGAGCCCGGCCAGGGCGGCCTCGAGCCCCTCGCCGGGCACGCGCAGGGCGGGCGGGCGGACGCCGTCGAACCGCTCGGCCAGGTCCAGCAGGGTCTGCTCGCCGCCGTGGCGGACCTGCTCGATGATCGGGGCGACCGCCGGCACCACGGAGGACACGTCCACGTTCGCCCGCGGGATGATGCGGGACAGGTCCGCGGTGGCGGTGTCGAGCGGGCGCAGGTCGGTGACGGAGAGCACGGATTCCTCCAGGGGGGCGGCGGGCCGGCGGGACGGGGCGCGACGACGGCCGGGCCCGGACCGCGCGGACGGTCAGGCTCCATTGTGCTCTTCTCCGGGGTGCGTCCGGGGGCGGGTGTCAGACTGTCGTCATGGTCTTCCCCGCGCTGCCCGCCCTCGCGACCCCGCCCCTGCTGACCGCCCTGGACCGCCTCCTGGCGGGCGAGACCGTGCCGTCCGGGGTGGAGGGGGACATCCAGGACGGGGCGGCCGCCACCACCCGGGCCTTCGGCGTGGAATGGGGGACGCTGCTGACCGTGCTGATGGCGTTCGCGATCGGCGCGGCGGTCGTGTACCTGGCCCTGCAGGTGGCACGCGTCGTGCTCGTGCGCCGCCCCGCGTTCCAGCACGGCGCCGCACGGCTGAGCCTGCCGGCCGCCGTCGCCGCCGGCCTGCTGGCCTCCCGGATCTGGCTCGGGGTCATGGCCGAGGAGCAGGCCTGGTACCGGCCGGCGTCGTTCCTGATGCTCATCGCCGTGGCCGCGGCGGGCGCGTGGGCCGCGTGGCGCCTGGTCGGTGTGATCGAGGCGGGGATCCTCGGCCGCTACCAGGAGACCGGCGTCGAGCACTGCCGCGAGCGACGCATCCGCACGCAGACCATCCTGATCCGGCGCATCCTCAACGCGGTGATCGTGGTGGTGGCCGTCGCCGTCGTGCTGCTGGGCGTGCCGGAGGTGCGCTCGCTCGGCGCCGGCCTGCTGGCCTCCGCGGGCGTGATCTCCGTGATCGCCGGCCTCGCCGTGCAGTCCACGCTCACCAACGTGTTCGCCGGCTTCCAGCTGGCCTTCACGGACGCGATCCGCGTGGGAGACGTGGTGGACATGGAGGGCGTGTTCGGCACGGTGGAGGAGATCACCCTGTCCAACGTGGTCCTCAAGCTCTGGGACGGGCGGCGCATGGTCTACCCGTCCTCCCACTTCACCACCCAGCCGTTCGAGAACTGGACGCGCGTGGGCACGGAGGTCTCCGGCGTCGTGGAGCTGGACGTGGACTGGCGGGTGCCCATGCCGGCGCTGCGCGCACGACTCACCCAGCTGCTCGAGTCCACGGACCTGTGGGACGGGCGCGAGCACGCGCTGCAGGTGACCGACGCGACCGGCGGCGTCGTGCGCATCCGCGCCGTGGTCTCCGCCCGCAACTCCGGCGACCTCTGGGACCTGCGCTGCCTCGTGCGCGAGGACCTCGTGGCCTTCCTGCGCCACGAGCACCCCGAGGGCATCGTGGTGCAGCGCATGGTGGACCGGCACCCCGCCCACGACGACGGGGCGCCCGCCTCCGAGGGCTCCGACGCGAGGGTCCGCGGTGGCGACCGGACGGGTGAGCCGGGCCCGGACGGCTCCGGGGTGGCGGCCCGCGAGCCGCGCCCGCGCACCGCGCCGCTGCCGCGCGTCGACGGCGCCGATCCGCGCCCGGACACCCTCACCACACCGCTGACCCGCGTGGGCGACCGCTCCGGCCTGTACACCGGCTCGATGACGGCGGTGCAGCGCAACCGCGAACTCGCAGGCCCGGGCGAGGAGGCGTTCGCCGAGCGGCGCGCGCAGCAGGCCAAGCAGGCGGCGGAGGCCGCGGCCGCGGACGAGGCCGGACGGCGCAGCGGTGCCGGCTCTCACGCGGACGGCCTCCTCGACGACGCCGTCACCCGCCGCCGTCAGGACGACGAGGACTGAGGCGCGGCGGGAGCGCTCAGCGCTCGAGCGTCGGGTCCCCGGGATCGACGGGCGTGAGCCGACGCCGCTCGGCCATCGGCTCGGACGCGGGCAGGCCGTGGGCGGCCGGGTCCGTCTCGGCGACGTGGCTCACGGCCTCGGGCGTGTGGTCCCCGTACTGCCGGTACTCCTTCACGCACAGCACGGGCTGATCGATCTCCTGCAGCAGCTCGTCCGAGACCGATCCCATGACGAACCGGCCGAAGCCGCCGCGGCGGCGCACGCCGATGACCACGATGGACGGGTCCAGCTCCGCGGCCACGTCCTTCATCTCCTCCACCGTGGACCGGCCGCGTGCGTACTGGCGGAACTCGGCGGTCACGCCGGAGGCGTCCAACCGGGCTTGCACGCCGCGCTGCTGCTCCTCCGTGACGAGGGACTTGGTGCGGTGCTCGCCGCCGGGGCCCGCATTGACCACCACCACGCGCTCGCCGGTGGAGCGGGCGATGTCGAGGGCGGTGTCCAGAGCGGCGTCCGCGGCCTTCGAGGGGGCGTAGCCGACGAGGATGGTCATGGGGTGCCTCCGCGGGGTCGAGGGGTCGGGTCTGAGGTCAGCGTAGTGCGGGCCGGGCCCGCCGCGGAGGGGCTCAGCCCTCGCGCAGGTGGCGCAGGTGCGCGGCCACCGTCTGGACGGCCACGCGGGCCACGGTGCCGGTGAGGCCGGGGTAGATGCGCGGGGCCAGGTCCTCGGGCGTGATCGTCGCCGCCTGGCCTTCGGGCAGCTCGGCCAGGGCGGCGCGGATCTGCTCCAGGCGGCCCTCGCGGTGGTGCCGGTAGTCGCGGGCGACGACGTCCAGCGGCTCCGGCACGGGCCCGTGCGCGGGCAGCACCGTGAGCGGGCCCGCCGCCTCGAGACGGCGCAGGCTGGCCAGGTAGTCGGTGAGGGTGCCGTCCGGGTGGTCGAGCATCGTGGTGCCCGAGCCGAGGATGGTGTCGCCCGTGATGGCCGCGCCGTGCGCGCCCGCGTCCGGGACGACGAACGAGTAGGAGTCCGAGGTGTGGCCCGGGGTGGGCCACGCCAGCACCGGGGTGCCGGCGACGTCGATCCGCTCGTCCGGCGTCAGGACGGCGGCCCCGCCGCGGCACCAGTCCGGGTCCGCGGCGCGCACGGGGGCGCCCGTGGCCGCGTGGAACGCGTCCACCCCGCCGGTGTGGTCGGCGTGCCGGTGCGTCACCAGGATGAGCGCGATCCGGCGCCCCTCGGCCGCCGCGCGGACGCGCTCGAGGTGGGCGGCGACGTCGTCCTCCGGGCCCGGGTCCACCACGACGGCCGCGTCCGAGTCCGGTGCGGCGACCACGTACGTGTTGGTGCCCGCGAGGGTCATCGGGGAGGGGTTCTGGGCGGTCACGCAGCGCACCAGCGGGGCGGGCGTGGGGCCGGGTGTGGCGGTGGTCGTTGTCATAGGCTCGAGTGTATGGAGAACCAGCAGACCGGCCAGGCCGCGGACCGCGGCACCATCGACACGCGCGAGGGGCTCAAGCGCAACTACGTGCAGTCCGGGGCGGAGTTCACGCGGGACACGAACTACATCGCGGACCGGATCGTGGCGGACCCGGAGGCCGTGCGGGCCCTGCCCGTGGCCGAGCCGTCCACGGTCGGTCGCGTGGGCGGCGGGCTCACCGAGGGGGCCGAGGCGTGGCCCGTCGAGGCGGGCCGCTACCGGCTCGTGGCGGCGCGGGCGTGCCCGTGGGCGAACCGGACGATCATCGTGCGGCGCCTGCTCGGCCTGGAGGACGCGATCTCGCTGGGCACCCCGGGGCCGACCCACGACGAGCGGTCCTGGACCTTCGACCTCGACGAGGGCGGGAAGGACCCCGTGCTCGGCACCGAGCGGATCCAGGAGAACTACTTCACGCGGTTCCCCGACTACCCGCGGGGCATCACGGTGCCGGCGATCGTGGACGTGCCGACGGGCGGCGTCGTGACCAACGACTACCCGCAGATCACCCTCGACCTCTCGACGGAGTGGACCGCGTTCCACCGCGACGGCGCCCCGCAGCTGATCCCCGACGCCGGGCCGGAGCGGGACGAGATGTTCGAGGTGATCGAGCGCGTGTTCACCGAGGTGAACAACGGCGTGTACCGGTGCGGCTTCGCGGGCTCGCAGGAGGCGTACGACGCCGCGTACGAGCGGCTGTGGACCGCGATGGACTGGCTCGAGGAGCGCCTGACGACGCGCCGCTTCCTGATGGGGGAGCGGATCACCGAGGCCGACGTGCGGCTGTTCACCACGCTGGTGCGGTTCGACCCCGTGTACCACGGGCACTTCAAGTGCAACCGGAACAAGCTGACCGAGATGCCGGCGCTCTGGGGCTACGCGCGCGACCTGTTCCAGACCCCGGGCTTCGGCGACACGATCGACTTCGCGCAGATCAAGGAGCACTACTACGTGGTGCACGAGGACATCAACCCGACGCGCATCGTGCCCGCGGGCCCGGAGTTGGCGAGCTGGCTGAGCGAGCACGGGCGCGAGGCGTTCGGCGGGGACCCGTGGGGCGGCGGCACCGCACCCGGGCCCGTGCGCGAGGACGAGCGCGTGGACCCGGAGCACACGCCGCTGCGGTGAGGTCGCCCGGCCCGGCCCGCAACGCGGGTTGAGTTGTCGCGGGTCCCGGGCTGGGACACCCGCGATAACTCAACCCGCGTTGCCGAGTGGACCGGGTGAGCGTCAGAAGGGCGCGCCGGGGATTGTTGAACAATCCCCCCTCATGCCTCAAGATTGTGTGACCGGCACCTCAGCCGGGCCCGATCCGAGAGGACTGCACTGTGTCTCACGCGCCGCAGATCGACCTGAACTCCGACGTCGGCGAGTCCTTCGGCTCGTGGACGATGGGGGACGACGCCGCCATCATGCCCTCCGTCTCCTCCGCCAACGTCGCGTGCGGCTTCCACGCGGGCGATCCCTCGGGGATCGCCCAGACCTGCCGTGACGCGGTCGCCGCCGGCGTCACGATCGGCGCGCACGTGGGCTACCGCGACCTCGCCGGATTCGGCCGCCGCTTCCTGGACTGCACGCCCACCGAGCTGGCCGACGACGTCCTCTACCAGATCGGCGCCCTCGACGCGCTCGCCCGCGCGGCCGGCGGCCGGGTCCGCTACGTGAAGCCGCACGGCGCCCTCTACAACACGATCGTCCGTCACGAGGCGCACGCCCAGGCCGTCGTCGACGGCGTCAAGGCGTTCGGCTCCGACCTCCCGCTGCTGCTCCTGCCCGGCTCCGTCGCCCTGGACAAGGCGGCCGCCGCGGGGCTGCGCGGCGTCGCCGAGGCCTTCGCGGACCGCGGCTACAACCCGGACGGCACGCTCGTCTCCCGCCGCGAGCCCGGTGCGGTCCTCCACGACGAGGACGACGTCGCCACCCGCATGGTGCGCCTGGCCACCGAGGGCGTCGTCGCGGCGGTGGACGGCACGGACGTGCGCGTCGACGCCGAGAGCATCTGCCTGCACGGCGACACACCCGGCGCCGTGGCCATGGCCGCGGCCGTGCGCCGCGCGCTCGAGGGCGCGGGCGTGGCCATCAAGGCCTTCGCATGAGCGCCCCACATCACCCCGCCGCCGAGCCGCCGGCCCGCCCGATCCGCTGGGTCGGCACCCAGGGCTTCCTCGTCGAGTGCGCCTCGCTCGAGGACGTCATGGCCGTCCACGCCCACCTCACGGCCCACCCGGAGCGCGGCCAGCGCCAGGTCATGGCCGCCGCCGCGACCGTCCTGGTGACCTTCACCTCGCAGGCCGCCGCCGAGCACGCCGCACCGCGGGTCAGCACTCTCACCCCCGACGCCGGTGAGCTGACGGGGGGCCGCGTCGTCGAGATCCCCGTGGTCTACGACGGTGAGGACCTCGCCGAGGTCGGCCGGCTCACCGGGCTCGGCGTCGACGGCGTCATCCGGGCCCACAGCGAGGCCGACTGGTTCGCCGCGTTCGGCGGCTTCGCGCCGGGGTTCATGTACTGCGCCTCCGAGGCGGCCCCGTTCGAGGCGCCCCGCCGCAGCTCGCCCCGCACGGCCGTCCCCGCGGGCGCCGTCGCCGTCGCCGGGGCCTTCTCTGCCGTCTACCCGCGCACCTCGCCCGGCGGCTGGCAGCTGCTGGGGCACACCACCGCGGCCCTGTGGGACCTCGGCCGCGAGCAGCCCGCCCTGCTGCAGCCCGGCGACCGTGTCCGCTACGTCCCCGTGCGCCCGACGGCGTCCGTCACCTCCGGCACGGACGCGGCGGTCGACGCCACCCCGCCCGCCGACGCCGCGGCCGGCCTCCCGTCCGTGGCCGGCCGCCGCGGCGTCACCGTCGTGGACCCGGGGCTCCTGACCCTGGTCCAGGACCTGGGCCGCCCGGGCCTGGGCGACCTCGGCGTCGTCGCGTCTGGCGCGGCCGACCGGGACGCGGCACGCCAGGCGAACCGGCTCGTGGGCAACCGCTCCCGCGAGGCGGTGCTGGAGACCGTCCTGGGCGGCCTCACCCTCACCGCGCACGGCCACCAGGTGATGGCCCTGGCCGGCGCCGAGGCAGGCGGGACGATCACCGCGGCCGACGGCGCCACGCGCCGGGTGCCCGCCCGCACCCCGTTCGTCGTGCTGGACGGCCAGACGCTGACGGTGGACGAGCCGGTCGGCGGCCTGCGCGTGTATGTGGGCCTCCGGGGCGGGATCGACGTGCCGCCCGTGCTCGGCAGCCGCTCGACCGACACCCTGTCCGGGCTTGGCCCCGCCCCGCTGACGGCGGGGGACCGCCTCGCCCGCCGCGTCGGCCCGGATGCGAGGGGCGCCGCCGGCGCCTCCGCCGCGAGCCCGACCGCCGCCGGCACCCCCGCCCCGGAGGAGGCCGGCGTCGTGATGGTGGGGGACCCGGAGACCTCGCTGCGCCCCATGCCCGCGCCCGGCCAGGTGGCCGTGCTGCGCGTGGTCCCCGGCCCCCGCGACGACTGGTTCGGCGAGGCGGGCCTGGAGCGGCTGTTCACGCAGGACTGGGACGTGAGCCAGCAGACCGACCGGATCGGGGTGCGCCTCACGGCCCCCGACGACGGCGCACCGCTCGAGCGCGTGCGCGAAGGTGAGCTGAAGTCCGAGGGCGCCGTGCGCGGCGCGCTGCAGGTGCCGCCCTCGGGTGAGCCCGTCCTGTTCCTCTCCGACCATCCGGTCACCGGCGGCTACCCGGTGATCGGCGTCGTGGCCCGCGCGGACCTCAGCCTGGCGGCCCAGCTGCCGCCGGGCGCCCGCGTCCGCTTCGTCCCCCATCCCCGCCCCGGCGCCGAGACCGTCGTCGACTCCGCATCGCCCTCCGAGGAGACCCCCGCATGACCACCACCCCCGTCGCCCGCCCCGTCACGCGGGTGCTCATCGCCAACCGCGGCGAGATCGCCGTGCGCGTGGCCCGCGCCGCCCGCGACCACGGCATCGCCTCGATCGCCGTCTACTCGGATCCGGACGCCGACGCCCTGCACGTGGCCGTCGCGGACGAGGCCTTCCACCTGCCGGGCGCGTCCTCGGCGGACACCTACCTGAAGATCGACGCGGTCCTGGACGTCGCCCGCCGCGCCGGCGCCGACGCCGTGCACCCGGGCTACGGCTTCCTCTCCGAGAACGCCGACTTCGCGCAGGCCGTGATCGACGCCGGGATGACCTGGATCGGCCCGTCGCCGGACGCCATCCGCGCCCTCGGCGACAAGATCACCGCCCGCTCCCTCGCCCAGCAGGCGGGCGCCCCGCTCGTGCCGGGTTCGGACGGCCCCGTGCCGGACGCCGCCGCCGCGCGCGCGTTCGCCGAGGAGCACGGCCTGCCGATCGCCATCAAGGCGGCCTTCGGCGGCGGCGGCCGCGGCATCCGCGTGGTGCGCGAGCTCGGCGACGTCGAGGACGCGTTCGAGGCGACCGTCCGCGAGGCCGTCGCCGCGTTCGGCCGCGGCGAGTGCTTCGTGGAGCGCTTCCTGGACCGCCCCCGCCACGTGGAGGCCCAGGTCCTCGCCGACGAGCACGGCCACGTGGCCGTGCTCGGCACACGCGACTGCTCCCTGCAGCGCCGCAACCAGAAGCTCGTGGAGGAGGCCCCGGCGCCGTTCCTCACGGACGAGCAGCGCGAGCGCATCCACACCTCCGCCCGCGAGATCTGCCGCGCCGCCGGGTACACCGGGGCCGGCACGGTCGAGTACCTCGTGGCCCCGGACGGCCTCATCAGCTTCCTGGAGGTGAACACCCGCCTGCAGGTGGAGCATCCGGTCACCGAGGAGGTCTTCGGCGTGGACCTGGTGCGCGAGCAGTTCCGCGTCGCCGCCGGCGAGCCGCTGAGCATCCCCGAGGACCCGACGCCGCGCGGCCACGCCCTCGAGTTCCGCCTCAACGCCGAGGACCCGGCGTACGGCTTCCTGCCCGTGCCCGGCCCGATCGACGCGTTCGAGGCCCCCACCGGCCCCGGGGTCCGCATGGACTCGGGCGTCCGCACCGGCTCCGTGGTGCCGGGCGAGTACGACTCCCTGCTCGCCAAGCTCATCGTGTGGGGCGAGGACCGCGCCCAGGCCATCGCCCGCGCCCGCGACGCCCTGGCCGAGCTGCGCGTCGACGGCGTGCCCACCGTGGTGCCGTTCCACCGCGCCGTGCTCGAGCAGGACGCCTTCACCTCGGGGGACCGCCTCGGCGTCTACACCACGTGGATCGAGTCCGAGTTCGCCGAGCCGCTGGCCGAGTCCCCCTACCTGGGCGCCGAGGTGCCCGCCGGCGGCCGCACCGCCGTCACCGTCGAGCTGGACGGCCGCGCCGTGCGCCTGGGCCTGCCCGCCGATCTCTACGCGGCCCTCCTCGGAGGCGGCGGCGCGGGTGCCGCGGCCCCGGCCGGCGCTGCCGCAGGCGCCGGGAAGGCCGACGACGACGGCGCCGTGGCCTCGCCGGTCACCGGCACCCTGGCCTCGTGGAAGGTCGAGGACGGCGCCGAGGTGGCCGAGGGTGACACGGTCGCGATCGTGGAGGCGATGAAGATGGAGACGCCGATCCGTGCCCCGCGTGCGGGCCGGATCCAGCTCCTCGTGGCCGAGACCCCGGCCTCGGTGACGCGCGGCCAGGCGATCGCCCGGCTGGGGGCGTGACGGTGCCGGCGCGCGGCGGTGTCACCGGGGAAGGCCTCGCGCCCGGCGTCGGCGGCGGCGAGTCCGCCCCGGCTCCGGCTCCCGTGGCCGCGGCCGCACAGCTGCGGCAGCGGATCGCGGCGGCCGGGCTCGTGCCGGGGGAGCGACTGGGAGAGGTGGCGCTGGCCGCCGAGCTCCAGGTCAGCCGCAACAGCCTGCGCGAGGCGTTCACCATGCTGGCCTCGGAGGGCCTCGTGGAGCGACGGCCGCACCGCGGGGTGTTCGTGACGGCGCCGGGTCCGGAGGACGTGCGTGGGCTGTACCGCACGCGTCGGGTGATCCAGCTCGGCGCCCTCGAGCACGGCGAGCTCACCCCCGGCGCGGCGCGCCACCTGCGCTGTGCTCAGGACCTGCTCTCGGGCGGCCCGGACACCCCCGCGCGGGTCCTGGGCGACGCCAACCATCGCGTCCACGTCGGCATCGTGGACCTGGCCGGCGCCCCCGAGCTCACCCGCCTCATGGCGTCGGTGCAGGCCCGCGTGCGCCTGGCGTTCCACCCCATGGACGAGCAGACGCGCCTGCACATGCAGTTCGCGGACCGCAACCGGTGGATCGTGGAGCGGCTGCTGGCCGGCGACCTGCCCGCGGTGCACGCCATGTTCGGCGATTACCTGGACGAGGCGGAGCACTTCGTCCTGGCGCACCTCGCCGCCGCGGGGGACTGACCGCCTCCCCGGGCCCGGGCGGTCACGGGACCTGGAACATCCGGTCCGGCAGGTCCGTGATGAGCATGTGCCCGGGAGCGTGGGTGATGGCCAGCGGCGGGCGGGACTCCATGATCGCCGCCTGCGGCGTCACCCCGCACGCCCAGAACACGGGCAGGTGGCCCTGCGGGACCTCGACGGCGTCGCCGAAGTCCGGTGCCGCCAGGTCCGTGATCCCGAGGCCGGCCGGGTCGCCCACGTGCACGGGCGCGCCGTGCACCGCGGGGTAGCGGGAGGTGATGCGCACGGCGTCGGCCACGCGGTCGGCGGGGAGGGGGCGCATCGAGACCACGAGCGGGCCCGAGAGGCGGCCCGCCGAGGCGCAGCGCCGCGTGGTGCGGTACATCGGCACGTTCACACCGGCGTCCTGGTGGGCCATCCGCATGCCCTCGGCCACCAGGGCGGACTCGAAGGTGAACGAGCAGCCGATCACGAACGTCACGAGGTCGTCCCGCCACACGTCGAGCAGATCCGTGGGGCGGTCCGTCTCGACGCCGTCGCGGTACACCACGTACTGCGGTACGTCCGTGCGGACGTCGCCGTCCAGTGCGGGGCCGTTGACCTCGCCGGCCTCGAACACGCCGAGCAGCGGCAGGGCCTGGGGGTTGCGCTGGGCGAAGAGCAGGACGTCGTAGGCGTGGTCCTGCGGGATCGAGACGAGGTTCGCCTGCGCGTAGCCGTCGGCGATCCCCGAGGTCGGCCGCACGAGCCCCGCGCGGAAGCGCTCGCGGGCCTGCGCGGGGGTCGTGGCGCCGTCCAGCGGCGGCAGCGGTTTCGTCGTGGTCATCTCAGGCACCGGTGATCATCTCGACCATGGGGATGAACCCGCGCACCGCGATGAACACGGAGACGATCCACGCGAGCGCGCCGATCACGAGCAGCCACCCGGGGTAGCGGTAGCCGTGCAGCAGGTCGCGGCGGCGCCAGGCCACGTACAGGAGGGCGGCGAAGCCGACCGGCAGGATCATGCCGTTGAACGCGCCGGCGAACACGAGCAGCGTCTGCGGTGCCTGGCGCAGCGCCAGGTAGAGGGCGGTGCAGACCACGATGAAGGCGACCGTCAGCAGGTTGCGGGTGCGGGCGCTGGTGGTGGAGCGGGTGACGAAGCTGATCGAGGTGTACGACGCGCCGATCACGGAGGTGACGGCGGCGGCCCACAGGACGATGCCGAACATGCGCAGGCCGATGTCGCCGGCGGCGGCCTGGAAGGCGGAGGCGGCCAGGTTGTCCTTGGACAGCACCGCCCCCGAGGCGACGACGCCGAGGATCGCCAGGAACAGGAGGGCGCGCATCAGGCCGGTCACGAGGATCGAGGCCACGGAGCTGCGGGTGATGTCCTGGACGTCGTCCACGCCCTTCACTCCGGAGTCGATCATGCGGTGGGCGCCCGCGTAGGTGATGTAGCCGCCGATGGTGCCGCCCACGAGGGTGACGATCACGAAGAAGTCGACCTCCTCCGGCATCACGGACTGGCGCAGGGCCTCGCCCACGGGCGGGGCGGAGGTGATGGCCACGTACAGCATCAGCAGGATCATGACGGCGCCGAGCGCCACCACGATCCGGTCCAGGGCCACGCCGGCGCGCTTGGAGAGGAAGATCAACAGCGCGATGAGCGCGGAGACGCCGCCGCCGATCAGGGGGTCGACGCCGAGCATGGCGTTCGCGCCGAGGCCGGTGCCGGCGATGTTGCCGATGTTGAAGACCATGCCGCCGAGGAACACGAGCGCGGCGAGGACCCAGCCGAGGCCGGGCAGGACGCGGTTCGCCAGCTCCTGGGCGCGCATGCCGGAGACGCCGATGACGCGCCACACGTTCATCTGGACGGCGATGTCGATGAGGATCGAGACCAGGATGGCGAACGCGAACGCGGCGCCCATCCGGACGGTGAACGTGGCGGTCTGCGTGATGAAGCCGGGGCCGATGGCCGAGGTGGCCATGAGGAACATGGCGCCGAGCAGCGCGGTGCGCCGGGTGGCGCTCGCGGCACGGGAGTCCGTCTTCGGTGCGGTGCCCGAGGGGGTCGAGCCGTCCGGCCCGGCGTGGGGGATGTCTGCGTGGGACACGGTGGTCACCTTCGTCGAGGGCGCCGGGCGAGGTGACGGGCGTCACGAGGCGCTGGGGGAGACGGTAGCTGTTGTTGAACAATCCTGGCAACAGGAAGAGCGAGTGTCGTGGCACCCCGTCCGAAGGAACGCCTCACCTGCCTGGCGCGCCCCGCCCGGCGCCGCGACCATGGAGACATGTCGCACACGTCTGAACAGTCCTCGCCCCTGGCAGATCAGCTCCCGCCGGGCGGTCCCGACGAGCCGCACGCCACCGGCGGCGTGCATGCACGCCTCAACTGGCTCCGCGCGGGCGTGCTCGGCGCCAACGACGGCATCGTGTCCGTCGCCGCCACCGTCGTCGGTGTCGCCGGCGCGACGACGGCGCTCACCCCGATCCTGCTGGCCGGCGCCGCCGCCGTGGTCGGCGGCGCCTTCTCCATGGCGCTGGGCGAGTACGTGTCCGTCTCCTCGTCCTCCGACTCGCAGAAGTCGCTGATCGCCAAGGAGCGCCGTGAGATCGAGGAGGATCCCGAGGGCGAGCTGGAGGAGCTCGTGCGGCTCTACGAGGCGGACGGCCTGAGCCGGGCCACGGCCGAGGCCGCCGCGCGGGAGCTCACCGAGAAGGATGCGCTCGCCGCGCATCTGCGCATGGAGCTGGGCATGGCGGAGGAGGACGTCGTCAGCCCCTGGGCCGCCGCCGGAGCGTCCTTCCTCGCGTTCCTCGTGGGCGCACTGCTGCCCTTCCTGACGGTCGTCCTGGCGCCGGTGGGCCTCCGCGTCCCGTTCACGTTCGGCGTCACCCTCCTGGCCCTCGCCGTCACCGGCTGGGTCGGGGCCCGGCTCGGCGACGCGCCCGCGCTGCGGGCGGCCGTGCGCGTCGTCCTCGGCGGCGCCCTGGCGCTCGGCCTGACCTTCGCGGTGGGCTCGCTGCTGGGGGCGTCGGTCGCCTGATACACGCCGGAGGGGTGGGCCGGCCCAGCGCCCGTGGCCGCGCCGTGGCGCGCGCGGAGCGGTCCTGGAAGCCGAGGACCGTGCGCATACCACAGGCGCCCCCCGTCGAGTTGAAGCGACGCCCACGGTTCGCGTAAGATAGGACGGCGCACGCCGCGTTGTTCTCGTCGTTCCATCGGTCAGGTGACCGGGCGGACGGCGGGTCGGAAAAGCAACGCGCTCCCGCAGACCGGATCCCGGGACGCCCTCAGGGCGGACCGGGGCTCACCGTCCACACCAGCGATCCCATAAGGAACTTCGGTTGGCTCTCACCCAGCCTGGTCCACCTTTTCGAGAAGTCGCAGTAAGAGTGCGGTGTCCACACCCGGGGCGGGGCTCACAACAGGTGTCCGCGGACAGGTCCGCGGCTCGCCGCCATGCGGGTTCCGCCCGTCCTTTTACTACTACTTGCCACGAGGAGTGATCATGGCAGCTCACTGCCAGGTAACCGGGGCTGGGCCGGGATTCGGCCACAGCATCTCCCACTCGCACCGTCGCACCAAGCGCCGGTTCGACCCGAACATCCAGAAGAAGACCTACTGGGTCCCCTCCCTGCGCCGCAACGTCACGCTGACGCTGTCCGCCAAGGGCATCAAGACCATCGACGTGCGCGGGATCGACGCCGTCGTGGCGGACCTGATCGCGAAGGGAGTGAAGCTCTGACATGGCCAAGGACAAGGACGTTCGTCCGATCATCAAGCTGAAGTCCACCGCCGGCACCGGGTTCACCTACGTGACCCGCAAGAACCGCCGGAACAACCCGGACCGCATCACCCTGAAGAAGTACGACCCGGTGGTCCGCAAGCACGTCGACTTCCGAGAGGAGCGCTGAGATGGCCAAGAAGTCCAAGATCGCCAAGAACGAGCAGCGCAAGGCCATCGTGGCCCGTTACGCCGAGAAGCGTCTCGAGCTGCGCAAGACCCTCGTGGACCCGAACGCGTCGGATGAGGCCCGCGAGGCCGCCCGCCTGGGCCTGCAGAAGCTGCCCCGCGACGCCTCCCCGGTCCGCGTGCGCAACCGCGACGCCATCGACGGTCGCCCCCGCGGCACCTTCCAGCGCTTCGGCATCTCCCGCGTGCGCTTCCGCGACATGGCGCACCGTGGCGAGCTGCCCGGCGTGACCAAGTCCTCCTGGTGACCTGAGGCCCGGTCTCCGGGCGCTCGGCACCACCGCGACGGCGGCGTCCCTCCTCAGGAGGGGCGCCGCCGTCGTCGTGCCCCGGGGATGAGGGCCACCCGGGTCACGGGAAATCGCGGATTCTCGCGGTTCAGGGGGCGATTCGCCCGCGGAGAGGTGGTACGTTCACAACTGGCAGCCCGGTCCGAACGGCCCGGGAACCGTAACCGACGTCCCATAGGGAGGACCCATGGCCATGAACCGCAAGGAACTCGTCGCCGCCGTCGCCGAGCGCTCCGGCAACACCCAGGCCGCCGTCAGCGATGTGCTGGACGCCCTCTTCGAGGTGTTCACCGCCCAGGTCAAGAAGGGCGAGAAGGTCTCGATCCCGGGCTGGCTGGCCGTGGAGCGCACCGAGCGCAAGGAGCGCACCGGCCGCAACCCGCGCACCGGCGAGGAGATCACCATCCCGGCCGGCCACTCCGTGAAGGTGACCGCCGGCTCCAAGCTCAAGGCCGCCGCCTCCGAGTGATCCCGGTCGCGGTGCGCGTCCCCGGACCCACGCCGCAGGCCGCAGGACGGGCGTCCCACCCTCGGGTGGGGCGCCCGTCGTCGTCTCCGGCCGCGTAGGATGGGCGGACGATCGTCCGGCCGACGTGGGCCGGGGCCGTCAGGAGAGGAGTCGTGGCATGCGCAGCGCCGTCGCCGCCGCTCCGTGGGCCCCGTCCGGCCTCGAGGACGCCCCTCCGCGCGTCGTGCGTGGGCCGGCCCGTCTGGCCCGGGGCTGGGCCGGGGCCCTGGCGATGACCGCCCTGGCCGCGCTGTTCCACACCGCCGCCGAGCCCGGTCACGGGTTCCCCGAGGTCGGCGTGGTCGCCTTCGCGGCCGTCCTCGCCGCCCCGCTCTGCACCGCCCTGGCGGGCCGCGCCCTCTCGCTGTGGCGCACCGCCGCGGCCGTCGCGATCGCCCAGGGGCTGTTCCACGTGCTCTACGGGCTCGCCGCCGGCGGGCACGCCGTGGCGCCGGCCGCCGGCGTCGACCCGGCCCACCTCGGCCACGCCCGTCCCGGCACCGGGGCCCTCCTGGCGTCGGGGGAGGCCCTGTCCAGCGCCCCCACCGGCCACCTGACCGACCTGCGCATGCTCGCGGCCCACGTGATCGCCGCGGTCCTCACCGTGCTGGCGCTGCGGCGCGGCGAGGCCCTCGTGCTCACCATCGCCGAACGCGTGGTGGCCGCCGTCTGCCCGCCGCCGGCCGCGCACGGCCCCCTGCCGACGCCGGCCCGCGTCCGGGTCCCCGTCCCGCCGGCGCTCCGGCCGGCGACGTCCCTCGCCCTCCTCAGCTCTCCGGGGCGGCGCGGCCCGCCGTTCGCCCTCGCGGCCTGAGGACGCCGGCTCCGTCCGCGTCTCGAGGCCCGACCGCGCCCGACGACCCTTCGGAACGGTCCGCCCGCGACTCCCGTCCGGGACCGCGGCAGACCCGTGAGGACACCACCATGCATCACCAGACCACCCCTGTCCGCCGCGCCGCTCGCGCCGCCGCCGGACTCGCCCTGCTGCCCGCCCTCGTCGTCGCCGGGGCCGCCCCCGCGGCCGCACACGACGAGCTCATCCGCACCGCCCCCGCGGTCGACGAGACCGTCACGACGGCGCCGTCGGAGGTCTCGCTGACCTTCAGCGGCGACCTGATCGACGGCGAGGGCATCCAGAACCTCCTGCAGGTCCGCGACGCCGACCGCAACCAGTGGCAGTCCGCCGCCGGCACCGTGGACGGCCCCACCTTCTCCGCGCCGCTGTGCGAGGGGCTGCCCAACGGCGACTACGAGGTCGCCTACCGCGTCGTCTACTCGGACGGGCACTCCGAGGAGCGCTCGTTCGACTTCGCGGTGGACGACCCGGCCGCACCGGCCGCCGGCACCGCGCCCCAGGGCTGCGGCTCCGCCGTCTCCGGGGCCTCGATCGCCGCCTCCCCGGAGGCCGCGGCAGGCCAGGGCGACGCCGTCTCGGCCGAGGCGACCGCGCAGGCGGACGCCTCCGACGCCGCGCAGCCCGCGGACTCCGACGCGCTGCCCGCCTGGGTGTGGGTCGCCGGCATCGCCGGCCTGGCCGTGCTCGTGGTGGCCTTCCTCCTTATGGGCCGCCGCGCCCGCGCGCTCGGCCACCTCGACGACGGCCGCTGACCTCTGACCCCCGGCCGGCCCCACGAGGGGACCGGCCCCGCCCTCGCGCGCCCGCACGCCCCGCGCGTCGTCGCGCGCCCGCCTGACAAGGAACCCCACAGACATGACCACCTCCTCCCCCCGCGCCCCTCGCCGCCTCGGCGCCGCCGCCGTGCTCGCCGTTGCCGCCCTCGGCCTGACGGCCTGCGCCGGAGACGAGGCCGGCTCCGCCCCGAGCGCGTCGGATGCCTCGAGCGTCGCGCCGGCCACGGGCGCCGCCCCGGCCTCGGATTCCTCGTCGGCCGCGTCCACCGCGGACGGCCAGGCCGCCGGCCTCACGATCACCGACCCCTGGACGAAGGCCACCGAGGAGGGCATGACCGGCTCCTTCGGCATGCTCGAGAACTCCTCGGACCAGGACCTGCACGTCGTCGGCGTCCGCTCGGAGCTGGGTGAGACGGTCGAGCTCCACGAGATGGTCTCCGGCGAGGACGGCCAGATGGTGATGCAGCGGAGCCCCGACGGCTTCACCGTGCCCGCCGGAGGGAGCTTCGAGCTCGCCCCGGGCGGCAACCACGTGATGTTCCTGGGCCTGACCGACCCGATCGAGCCGGGTGAGGACGTGACCTACGACCTCGAGCTGGAGGACGGCTCCACCCTCGAGGTCACCTCCGTGGTCCGGCCCTTCACCGGCGCCAACGAGTCGTACCACGGTGGCGAGTCCCACGAATCGGAGGACCATGCCGACCACTGACCCCGCCGGCCGGCCGGACGACCACCACGGGTCGGGCGGGCGCGAGGGCGCCCGCCCGGCCCCGGGGGGCCCCTCCCGCCGCGGCCTGCTCCTCGGGGCGGGCGCGGTGGGCGGCGGCCTGCTGGGCACGGCACTCGGCTATGGCGCCGGCCACGCGTCGGCCTCGACCGCCCCGGGCGCGTCTACCGCGCCCGGGGCGGGGGCCTCGCCGTCCGAGGTCATGGGCGACACCGGCATCGAGGGCGACGTCGGCCGGGCCGGCTGGGCCGAGCCCGGCGGCCAGGCCGCCCGGGTGGCCGTCAGCTCGCCCGTGGGCACGGACACCGTGCCGTTCCACGGGCCGCGCCAGGCCGGCGTCGACACCCCCGCCCAGGCCCACGCCGTCTTCCTCGCCCTCGACCTGCGCGAGGACGCGGACCGGGTGCGCATCGAGCGGATGCTGCGCCTGCTCACCGACGACGCGGCGCGCCTGACCCAGGGCCGCGCCACGATCGCCGACACCGAGCCGGAGCTCGCCGCCGCCCCCGCGCGGCTCACCGTGACGTTCGGCTTCGGCCCGGAGCTCGTCCGCCGCGTGGCCCCGGACCGGGCCCCGGCCTGGCTGCGCCCGCTGCCGGCGTTCGAGCAGATCGACCGCCTGGACCCCGCGTTCAGCGACGGCGACCTCCTGCTGCAGATCTGCGGCGACGACCGGATGTCCGTGGCCCACGCCCGGCGCATGCTCCTCAAGGCGGCCCGGCCGTTCGCCACCGAGCGCTGGGTGCAGGAGGGCTTCCGCTCCGCCCGCGGCGCCCACCCCACCGGCACCACCATGCGCAACCTCTTCGGGCAGGTGGACGGCACCGGCAACCCGGCCGCGGACACCCCGCACCTCGATCGCGTGGTGTGGGGCGTGGGCGCCGAGCAGGTGGGCGTCACCCCGTGGATCGCGGACGGCACGTCCGTGGTGATCCGGCGCATCGAGATGCTCATGGACACGTGGGACGAGCTCGACCGCCCGGCCAAGGAGAAGGTCATCGGCCGTCGCCTCGGCACCGGCGCCCCCCTCACGGGGGAGCAGGAGCACGACGAGCCGGACTTCGACGCCGTCGGCCCCACGGGCTTCCCGGTCATCTCGGACATCGCGCACCTGCGGCGGGCCCGCGGGGAGGAGCCCGAGTACGGGATGCTGCGTCGCAGCTACAACTACGACGACCCGCGCGGGGCGCTGGAGGCGGGCTCCGGCCTGATCTTCGCCGCCTACCAGGCGGACGTGGACCGACAGTTCGTCCCCGTCCAGGCCCGGCTCGCCGAGTCGGACCACCTGAACCTGTGGACCGTGCCCGTCGGCTCGGCGGTCTTCGCGATCCCGCCCGGCTGCGCCGAGGGCGGGTTCGTGGGCGACGCCCTGTTCGCCTGACCCAGGGGCCCGACGACGGCGGGGCCGCTCCCGTCGTCGCCGGGCGTCCGCACGCTTTGAGAGGATGGACCCCATGTCCGCCGCCACCGCCCCCGCCCGGGGCAGCCACCCCGCCGAGAACGACGACGCCGCCCGCCCCGGTCCGTCGGGGCCGGTCGGTGTGCCCCGGTGGATCTGGGTGCTCGTGGCCGCCGCGGGAGCCGCCGGCCTCGCCGCCGCCGGCTGGCTGACCGGGGTCACCGCCGCACGCCAGCTCTCCGACCCGGGGTGGATCACCCGCTGGGGCGTGCCCGTGGGGGAGCTCGTCTCCAACCTGGCGATGTCCCTGACCATCGCGGCGCTGATCTTCGCGGCCGGGGTCCTGCCGCCGCACGCGGCGGGCACGGAACGGTGGCACCGCTCCGCCCGGCAGCGGCGCGAGGACGCGGACGCCGCACCGCTGCCCGAGCACCCCGCGTTCACCCGCGTGATGCGGATCGCCGCCGTCAGCGCCGGCGTGTGGACGGTGGCCGCGCTGGCCGTCGGCGTGCTGTCCTACTCGGATCTCGCCGGCATCCCCGTCACTGCGGGGCAGGGCTTCACGGACGGCCTGGCGGCCTACGTGGTCGGCATCTCGGTGGGCCAGGCGTGGTTCTGGGTCACCGTGATCGCCGCCGTCGTGACCACGTTGGCGATCGCCGTCCGCTCCCACAACGGCCTGTTCTGGACCGGCATCCTGGCGATGCTCGCCCTCGTGCCCCTGGCCCTGATCGGGCACGCGGCGGGCGGTGACGACCACACCGGCGCCGTGAACTCGATCGGCCTGCACCTGCTCGGCGTCGTCGTGTGGGTGGGCGGACTGCTCGTGCTCGTCGCGATCTCGGACACCCTCGTGGGGCCCAACGGGGCGCAGGGGCGGGGCCGCAGCCTGCGCCGGCAGGGCCCGGCGCCCCTGCTGCACACGGTCCTGACCCGCTACTCCGTGCTCGCCGGGCTGGGCCTGGTCACGGTGGCGCTGTCCGGCGTGGTCAACGCGTCGATCCGCATGGACGATCCGGCCCAGCTGCTGAGCCCCTACGGCATCCTCGTGTCGGCCAAGTTCCTGGCGGCCCTGGGCCTCGGCCTGATCGGCCTGCTGCACCGCCGGTGGGTGATCCCCCGCCTCGACGCCGGCCCGGACCGTCCCAGCCCCGCCCCCGCGCGTCGCCTGCTGTGGCAGCTCATCGCCGTGGAGGCCGTGATCATGGGCGCCGTCATGGGCGTCTCCTCCGTGCTCTCCCGGACGGCCCCGCCCGTGCCGGAGGAGCTCGCGCCGGACGCCTCCCCGGCCCGCATCCTCACCGGCTACGAGCTGCCGCCGGCCCTCGAGGGCGCCCGGTGGATCACGATGTGGCGGTTCGACTGGCTGTGGGTCGCGATCATCGCGTTCCTGACCCTCTGGTACCTGCGCTCCGTGTGGCAGCTGCGCCGCCGCGGCGACCGCTGGCCCGTGCTGCGCACCGTCGCGTGGCTCGCGGGCCTGGCCGTGCTGCTGTGGGCGACCTCCGGGTCCCCGGCCGTGTACGGCCGCGTCCTGTTCAGCGCGCACATGGTGGGCCACATGACGCTGACGATGCTCAGCCCCGTCTTCCTCGTCCTGGGCGCGCCGATCACCCTGGCGCTGCGGGCCCTGCCGTCCCGCACGGACGGGACGCGCGGCCCGCGCGAGTGGATCCTGTGGATCGTGCACTCCCCGTGGGGGCGGTTCATCACGAACCCGATCGTGGCGGGGGTCAACTTCGCCGGCTCGATCCTGGTGTTCTACTACACGGACTTCTTCCGGTTCTCGCTGGAGACCCACGTGGGCCACGAGTTCATGAACGTCCACTTCCTGCTGACCGGGTTCCTGTTCGCCCTGGTCATGATCGGCTCGGATCCGCTGCCGCGCCGGCCCCCGTACGCCCTGCGGCTCGTGCTGCTGATGGCCACGATGATCTTCCACGCCTTCATCGGCGTCGCCATGACCTCCTCCACCGGCCTGATGCAGGCGTCCTGGTTCGGCAACATGGGCCGCGACTGGGGCCCCACCGCCCTCGAGGACCAGCGCATCGGCGGCGCGGTGATGTGGGGCATCGGCGAGTTCCCCACCGTGATGATGGCGGTGATGGTGGCCGTGCTCTGGTATCGCAGCGACCGCAAGAACGCGGTCCGGCTGGACCGGCAGGCCGACCGCGACGGCGACGCGGAGCTGCGCCGCTGGAACGAGATGTACGCCCGCATGCACGGCACCCCGGTCACCGACGCCCCGAGCGGCGCCGAGCCCGTGGCCCGTGACTCCTCCACCGGCCCCGAGGAGGCCCGTGATGTCCGCTGACCTCCTCCCTCCCCTCGGCCGCCCGGCCGCGCCCCGGCGTGGTCGGCTGCGCCTCGCGGCCGCCGTCGCCGCCGGCCTGCTGGCCCTGACGGGCTGCAGGGCCGGGGACGGCGATCCGGCCGCCGCGTCCGCGCCCGCGGACGGAGTCCACGGCGACGCCGGCACCGCGGCGCCCACGGAGTCGGCGGCCCCGGAGGGGCTCGGCCTGGGCGACCGTCAGGACGAGCGCATGGCGCAGGCCGCGGCCGAGCGTGCGGCCACGTTCGGCTTCGTCCGGCAGCGGGCCGCCACGGCGGAGGAGATCGACGCGGCCCGCGAGGACTCCCGGGACCGGCGCGCGGACGCGGACCGGACCACCGTGCAGCCGGCGCAGTGCAAGGCGCCGCTGACCGCCCTGGACTTCTCCCCGATCGCCCTCGACGAGGCCGAGGCCACGCGCGTGGACGTCGGCGCCGACACCTTCACGGGCACGGGCACCGTGGAGGTCGCCCGGCTCACGGGCCAGGGCCGCCAGGACGTCGAGCGCCACATCCAGACCGTCAACGCCCTGCGCGCCGACTGCCGCGAGATGACCATGACCGTGCAGGAGGGGGACGCGACCGTCGACTACCGCCTCGAGGTCTCCGACGCGCCGCTGTCCGACGGCACGCCGGCGCAGTCCGCCCTCGTGTGGGAGCGGACCGTGGCCTCGGAGTCCGAGCCCCAGCTCACGGCCCAGGTGCTCACCGCCGTCACCTCCGACGCCGTGGTGATGGTCTCCTTCGTGGGCCGGCCCGAGGCCGGGCGCAAGGAGTTCACCCTCATCGCCGAGGAGATGCTGGCCGCCGCCCTGGCCGCCGACTGAGCCGGACCCGCCCGGCGGCGTCGTCTTTCCCCCTGTGACGCCGCCGGCGTCCGCTCACGGCTGACGCGTCCGGGGCGTGCGTCATGATGGTGGACATGACCGCACCGCAGACCCCGAACCCCGCCCCGACCGCTGACGCCCCCGCCGCCGTGCCGCGCGCGGCCACCCGGGTGCGCGCGTCCGAGCTCGTGGGCCGCGGCTGGCTGAACACCGGCGGCGAGCAGGTGAGCCTCGAGGACCTGCGCGGCAAGGTCGTCCTCCTCGACTTCTGGACGTTCTGCTGCATCAACTGCCTGCACGTCCTGGACGAGCTGCGCCCGCTCGAGGAGGAGTTCGCGGACGTGCTCGTCACGGTGGGCGTGCACTCGCCCAAGTTCGAGCACGAGGCGGACCCGGACGCGCTCGCGGCCGCCGTCGAGCGCTACGCCATCGAGCACCCCGTGCTGGACGACCCCGAGCTGACCACGTGGCAGGCGTACTCGGCGCGCGCGTGGCCCACCCTCGTGGTGGTGGACCCGGAGGGCTACATCGCCGCGCACCTGTCCGGAGAGGGGCACGTGGCCGGGCTCTACGGGCTCGTGCGCGAGCTCGTGGCCGAGCACGAGGCCAAGGGCACGCTGCACCGCGGCTCGGGCCCCTACGTCCCGCCCGCCCCCGTGGCCCGGGACCTGTCGTTCCCCGGCAAGGCCGTGTCGCTCGGCGGCCGCGGCTCCCGCCCGGGCACGTTCCTCGTCTCGGACACCGGCCACCACCGCCTCCTGGAGGTCGCCGAGGACCTGACCACGGTGCTCCGCGCGTTCGGCGGCGGGGACCCCGCCACGGCGGACGCGGGCCAGGCCGAGCTCGCATTCCCCACGCCCGGGGAGAAGGGCCACGCGGACGGCGGGCCGGACCAGGCGCTGTTCAACGAGCCGCAGGGCCTGGCGCTGCTGCCCGAGGACGTCGCCCAGCGCGTCGGCTACGACGTCGTCGTGGCGGACTCCGTCAACCACCGGCTGCGGGGCCTGCGCCTGTCGGACGGGCACGTCAGCACCCTCGCCGGCAACGGCGTGCAGAAGCTCATCGACTCCGAGCGCGCCAAGGAGGCCGCCGCCGTCGACGACGAGGGGGACGTCGCCGTCGACCTCGCGGACCTGCCCGGGGAGCCGACCGCGATCTCGCTGTCCTCCCCGTGGGACGTCGTGTGGCACCCCGCCCTGGGGCGTGTGGTGATCGCGATGGCCGGCACGCACCAGCTCTTCGACTTCGACCCCGTCACAGACGCGCTCGCGGTGCACGCGGGCACGGCGCTCGAGGGCCTGCTGGACGGCGACGCCGGACGGGCCTGGTTTGCGCAGCCCTCGGGGCTGTCCGTGGGCGCGGACGGCACGCTGTGGGTCGCGGACTCGGAGACCTCCGCGGTGCGCTGGGTGCGGACCGGGGAGGACGGGCGCCGCGAGGTCGGGACCGCCGTCGGGGCGGGCCTGTTCGACTTCGGCCACGTGGACGGGGAGGCGGACCGCGCGCGCCTGCAGCACGCGCTGGGCGTCACGGCCCTGCCGGACGGCTCCGTGCTGATCGCGGACACGTACAACGGCGCGATCCGCCGGTACGCCCCGGCCGGCGAGGATGCCGCGGGCCGGGCGGTCCCGGCCACGGTGACCACGGTGGCGCGCGGGCTGCTCGAGCCCTCGGACGTGCTCGTGGAGCACGACGCGGACGGGAACGACACTGCGATCGTGGTGGTCGAGTCCAACGCCCACCGGCTCACGCGGCTGGCGGTGCCGGAGGAGTTCCTCACCGTGGACGAGGGCGCGCGGCAGACGCAGCGTCCCCGCACCCCGGTGGTGGCCGGCGACCTGGACCTGACGATCGGCTTCGCCGCGCCCACGGGGCAGAAGCTGGACGACCGCTGGGGCGACCCCACGCAGCTGAAGGTCTCCTCGTCCCCGGAGGAGCTGCTGCTCGAGGGCGCGGGCACGTCCACGGGGCTGCACCGGACGCTGCGGCTGAACCCCGAGGTCGAGGAGGGCGTCCTGCACATCACCGCCCGGGCCGCCGCGTGCGACGGGGAGAAGGGGCAGCCGATCCCCGACCACGCCGCCTGCCACCTGTACCAGCAGGACTGGGGCATCCCGGTCACGGTGCACACCCCGGACCGGGCCCCGGAGGGCGCCGAGACCCGCCTGGACCTGGACCTGCGCGGGATACACTGAGCGCGTCGTCCGCCCCCGACCCCGAAGGCTGCGCCCCACCATGACCACGCTCATCGTCACCTCGTCCGCCCACGGATCCACGCGAGAGATCGCCGAGCGTGTCGCGGAGGTGCTGCGCACGTCGCAGGCCGTCCCGACCGTGGTGGAGGACGTCGAGGGCGCCGCCGCGTGGCTGGCCACGGCGGACGCGGTGATCGTCGCGGCCCCGGTCTACACGGGCTCGCTCGCCGCCGACGCGCGGGCGTTCCTCGACACCCGTCGGGCCGAGCTGGCGGACCTGCCGCTCGTGATCCTGGCCTCCGGCGGCGCGCCCGAGCTGGCCCCGCCGGTGCGGAAGAAGCTCGAGTCCTACGGTCCGCGCGAGGTGGCGTACTTCCGCGGGGCGCTCGTCGAGGAGCGCCTGGGCCGGCTGGAGAAGCTCAAGCTCAAGCTCTCCCGCAACGAGCACTACGGCGACTACCGCGACTGGGACGCCATCGAGGCCTGGGCCAAGACCCTCTCCGGCGCCGGCGTCCGCTGACCTCACCTGCCGCTGTCGTCGACGAGACGGTGGGGGCGCCTCCGCAGACGCTGTCGTTGACGAAACGGCGACGGAGGCTCTCGTGTCCGCAGCCGAGGCGAGCGGTTAACCTGGCCGCATGTCCCATGCCGCCCGTCGCCCCGCCGCGTCCTCCCGCCCCGCCCGGCCCCGCCCGACGACGGCGCCCCTCGCTCTGCCCGACCGGCCCGGCTGGGTGCGGCTCGCCGCGGGTGCGGTGGTCCCGGGCGTCGTCGCGGCGGTCGCGGCGCTCGCGGCCCTGCAGGTGTTCGTCCTCAACCCGTTGGCCGCCGCGCCCGGCGACCGCGGCCTCGGGAGGATCTACGCGGACCTGAGCGCGGCGGGCCAGCTCGGCGTCCCCTTCGTCCTTCCGGCCGTGATCCTAGCGGCCGGGTTCGGTGTGGCCGCGATCCTGTGGTTCCTCACGTGGCGTCGCGAGGAGGTCGACCCGCTGGCGGTCCTCGCCCTGGGCCTCGCCTCGCTCGTCGCCGCGTCCCCGGCCTACTTCATGGCCTCGTTCGGGCCGGGCATGGCGCTCGCGGACACCTACGGCATCGGCGGGGGCGACCACAGCCCGTGGGCCTGGCCGATCTACGTGGTCAGCGTGCTGGCGTCGGCGGGGCTGGTCGCCGTCGTCGTGCTCCTGCTGCGCGGTCCGGTGGGCGGACCCGGCGCCCCGCGGCGCCGGGCCTAGGCTGGCGGGACCGACCTGACCACGACCCCACCAGGAGGACGCACATGACCATCCGCGCCGGCATCGTCGGATACGGGAACCTCGGCCGCAGTGTGGAGAAGCTCGTGAAGCTCCAGCCGGACATGGAGCTGGTGGGCATCTTCTCGCGCCGCACCGGCCTGGACACGGACACGCCCGTGCTCCCGGCGGAGCGGGCCGCCGAGCACGCCGGGGAGATCGACGTGCTGTTCCTCTGCCTCGGCAGCGCCACGGACATCCCCGAGCAGGCGGCCGGCTACGCGCGGCACTTCACCACCGTGGACACCTACGACAACCACCAGCTCATCCCGCGGCACCGCGCCGAGATGGACGCCGCGGCCCGGGAGGGCGGGCACGTGGCGATGATCTCCACCGGCTGGGACCCGGGCCTGTTCTCGGTGAACCGGGTGCTGGGCGCGGCGCTGTTCCCGCAGCCGCAGCAGAACACGTTCTGGGGCAAGGGCCTCTCGCAGGGCCATTCCGACGCCGTCCGGCGGGTCCCCGGCGTCCGGCGCGGCGTGCAGTACACGATCCCCAGCGAGGAGGCGATCGCCGAGGCCCGCGCCGGACGGGGCGCCGAGATCACCGGCGCCTCCGCGCACGTGCGTGAGTGCTACGTGGTGGCCGACGAGGCCGACCACGCGGCCATCACCGAGGCCATCACCACGATGCCCGACTACTTCGCCCCGTACGAGACCACCGTGCACTTCATCTCCGAGGAGGAGTTCGAGCGCGACCACCAGGGCATGCCGCACGGCGGCCACGTCGTCACCTCGGGCGACCTCGGCGGCTCGCGCAGCGCTGTCGAGTTCGTGCTGGAGCTGGAGTCCAACCCCGACTTCACCGCCGCCGCGCAGGTCGCCTACGGCCGTGCCGCCGCGCGTCTGAAGGCCCAGGGGGAGACGGGGGCGCGCACCGTGCTCGAGGTCGCCCCGTACCTGCTCTCGCCCACGGGGCTGGACGAGCTGATCCGCCGGGACGTCTGAGCCGCGGCGAGGCGTCCGGCGCGTGACACCGGGCCGGGCGCCGCCGTCGTCGGCCTCAGGCCAGCAGCAGGGCGACGGCGATCATCGCCGGGATCGCGACGATCGTGGTGACCAGGATCGTGTCCTTCGAGACGCGCAGCCCCGCGTCGTAGCGCACGGCGGTGACGAACACGTTCTGTGCGGTCGGCAGGGAGGCCAGGACGACGGCGACGAACACGTGCCGCGCATCCAGGCCGAACACGAACTGCGCGAGCAGCCAGGCCAGCAGCGGATGCACCACCAGCTTCACCGCCGAGGCGAGCAGCACGTCCGCGCGTCGCCCGCCGGCCCGCTCGAGCGGCCGCGAGCCGACCAGCGACATGCCGAACGCCAGGAGCATCGCCGGGATGGACAGCCCGCCGATGAGCTCCACGGACTCCATGAGGGGGCCCGGCAACGACCAGCCGGTGAGGGAGAAGACCAGGCCGGCCACCGAGCCCAGGATCAGGGGGTTGGTGACCGTGTGGCGGACCTGGTCGGCCACGGCGCGCCCGGGGGAGCGGCGCACCGCCCGGCGCCGGCCCGCCGTCGTGCGTCGCCGGACCTCGCGCGCGGTGGCGGCGTCCATCGCGGCCACGTAGAGCGGCGTGTAGATCGCCAGCTGGAAGATGAGCGCCGGGGCGGCCAGGGCGGCGTCGCCGAGGACGTAGGCCGCGATGGGGATGCCGAGGTTCGCCGAGTTCACGAGCGAGGCGCTGAGCGCGGACATGATCCGCTCCGAGGCCGACCTGCCCTTCAGCAGCGGGACCGTCACCGCGAGGTACAGTGCGGCCGCGGTGAACGCGGACAGCGTGGCCACCCACAGCTGGGGGCCCAGCACGGCGCCCACGTCCGCGCGGGAGAGCGTGCCGAACAGCAGCGCCGGGTTGCCGATGAAGAACGCCGCGCGGGAGAGCACGGTGCGGCCGTGCTCGCCGAGCACCCCCGTGCGCCCCACCAGGACGCCCACGAGGATGATCACCCACACGACCGCGAAGCCGGAGAGCACCTGGGTCACGGACGGGCCTCCACAGGTCGGGGTGGGGCGGTCCGCGGCGGGGTCAGGGGCATGGCGCGATCCTACGTCGCGGGCGTCGGCTAGCCTGGATCACGACGGCGGCGCCCACCGCCGAGCGCGCCACGCGGCCCGGTCCCGCGCGGCAGGGCCCTGCAGCCCGGCGCGAAGGGGAGCGGATCCTCGGGCCCACCCGCACGCGACGGACGTCGTCCCCGACCCGCGGCGCGGCATGGCCGGGAGCGCGCCGGCGAGGATGCACCATGACCCGTCAGTCCGACCTCAAGACCCTGATCCGTGCCCGCATGGCCGTCACCGGTGAGCGGTACACCGCCGCGGCGGCGGCCCTCGCTGACGAGTGGCAGTCCGCCGAGCGCTACCACGCGACCGTGCTCACCCGCTTCTTCGACGGGGACCGGCTGCGCTCCATCCCTGCGCGTCGCAAGCCGCGGGTGGCCGTCCTTCTCGAGCTGCTGCGTCGCTTCAGAGCGGGCCGCGCCTACGCGGAGGCCGAGGTCAACGACCTGCTGCGCCCCGCCCACGAGGACGTGGCCACGCTGCGTCGCGAACTCGTGGACTACGGGTTCCTCGACCGCGCCGACGGCGTCTACCGGCTGGCGGACGCCGGGCCCGACCTCGACCCGCGCTTCGCCGCGGACCTGCCGGTCGACCTGGAACGCCGGCTGCGCGAGATCCGCGCGGGCCGTTGAGGGGAGCGGGACCCCGCACGTCGACCTGGAACGCCAGCGGTCGCCATGACGCCGGAATGTGGCCGCATTCCGACGTCTCGCGTTCCCGGTGCGGCCGTGGCGGGGCGACGTGGACCGACACGGCCCCGGGTCCCTCGCGTGAGGGGCCCGGGGCCGTCGTCGTGGTGTGGAGCGGGCGACGGGAATCGAACCCGCGTATCTTGCTTGGGAAGCAAGCGCTCTACCATTGAGCTACGCCCGCGCAACCGCTCAGCTTCCGCCTGCGGCGCGGGCACCACCATACACCAGCCCGGCCGGTGCACCGGCCCCGCGTCGTCATCGAGCCCCGCGGACCCGTACGTCAGTGCACCGGGTCCGCTGCGGCGACCTCGCGCGCCCGCACCCGCCGCGTCGCCGCCCGGGCGCGCGAGCGACCGAACGCGTCCGCGTACCGCGTGAGCACCGGCCCGGCGATCACGATGGAGAACTCCCCGCGGATGGTCAGGGCCGCACCCGCGCGCCAGCGGCCGGCCACGCCGTTTCCCGAACGAAAGCGCACCAGGGGCCGCCGTTTCCCGAACGAAAGCGCGCCGGGGGCCGCTGGTAGAGTCCGAACCGCGCCCGGCCGCGGCCGGACGCGTCCGGCAGCCCCTGTCCCGGAAGGACGTCCCATGCGCGACACCACGGCCGACGCGGCCCAGGTCCCCGCCCGCCCCGACGACGCGGCGGTGTACCGCTACCTCGCGTTCGGGGAGGCGGACCGCCCCTTCCTCGTCGGCGGTCCCCGGCCCGCACCGCTGGCCCCCGCCGCGACGCCGTCCCCGGTCGCCGACCTCGAGTCGGTCCGCGCCGCGATCCGCGCCCACGGCGGCCCCCTGGCCTCGACCGCGCACGTGTGCGGCCGCCCCGCCCCGACGCCTTCGGCCGCCGACGCGCCCCGCGGCCTGCGCGGTGCCGCGCGCACCCTGACCGCGACCCGCCGCGACGTCGCCGCACGCCTGGCCGACTCCCGCGAGCGCGCCGACGTGCCCGTCGAGGCGCTGCTGAACTCGGCCTTCGTCGACGCCCACGCGGACGAGCGCCCCGCCGATCGCGGCGTGCCGCGCGGGCGGCTCGCCGGCCTGGTGGACGCCGTCCTCCCGCCGGCCCGCCACGCGGACGACGACGCCGCGGCCGGCCTGCTGCTCGCCCTGCGCGAGCCGGTCCGCGAGGTGTTCGCCTCCGACTCGTTCGCCGCCCGCCCGTACGCCGACGCGCCCACCGTCCGCGCGCTCTTCGAGGACTTCCTCGCCCACCCGCGCCGGCACGACCCCGAGCGCTTCTGGCGCCTGCTCAACCTCGAGCTCTGGCTGCGCGACGCGGTGGACGCGGACGCCGCCCCGGCCGGCCCCGCCACCGCGGTCGACGAGGCCCCCACCGCCCCGGCACCGGCCAAACCGGACCACGAGCCGAACCCGGGCAAGGAGCTCGACCTGGTCTCCGCCGAGGACGGCCGCCGCTACCGCCGCTTCCCGGTGCAGACCGGCCTGGTGGACCGGGACACGGACCTGCAGGCCTACCTGCGCGGCGAGATCGAGGACTTCTTCCGCGACCTGCCCGCGGACGCGATGCCGCAGGACGCCCCGTGGCACTTCTCCGTGTCCGAGAAGATCGTGGCCATCACCCAGGGTCGCTCCTACTACACGTGGGAGGTCCGCCCCTCCGTGGCCGCCCGCGTCCTCTCCCGCCTGGTCACCCGCACGCCCGCGGGCATCGGCCTGGGCGATCCCACCACCATGCAGCTGGCCATCCAGGAGGCGGGCCTGCCGCGCATCGTGCTCTCCGCGGCGGCCGGCGCCGCCGGCAAGGTCGCCGGCAAGCGCGGTGTGTTCTACAACGTGGTGGGCGGCAACGTCCGCGCGATCGACGGGCCCACCACCTACTCCACGTTCCCGGCCAACGTCTCGGCCAAGCTGCCGCCGGCCGAGCCGGACCGGGTGGCCGCCGAGGTCTCGGCGATGATCCGGGCGGCGGACATCCCGGCCTGGGCGAAGGCATCCTTCGCCGGCACCGTCGTGATGGACGCCAACGACATCGGCCGCAACGCCCTCGGCCGGGACACGGAGGCCTCCGCCGCCGTCCTCGAGGCCGCCTTCGCGGACAACCCGCTGGGCCAGGGCCGCGAGCGCACCCCGCTGGCCGTCGTCGTGCGAATGGACTGAGCCGTGCTGCTCTCCGACCGCGACATCCGCGCCGAGCTCGACTCCGGGCGCGTGGGCCTGGACCCCCTCGACCCGGCGATGGTCCAGCCCGCGTCCGTGGACGTGCGCCTGGACCGGTTCTTCCGGCTCTTCGACAACCACCGGTACGCGCACATCGACCCGCGCCAGGAGCAGGACGAGCTGACCCGGCTGGTGGAGGTGGACCCGGACGAGGCGTTCATCCTGCATCCGGGGGAGTTCGTGCTCGGCTCCACCTATGAGCAGGTCACGCTGCCGGACGACCTCGCCGCCCGCCTCGAGGGCAAGTCCTCGCTGGGGCGGCTGGGCCTGCTGACGCACTCGACCGCCGGGTTCATCGACCCCGGGTTCTCCGGGCACGTCACGCTCGAGCTGTCCAACGTGGCCACGCTGCCCATCACGCTGTGGCCGGGGATGAAGATCGGCCAGCTGTGCTTCTTCCGGCTCTCCTCGTCGGCCCAGTCGCCGTACGGCACCGGGGCCAACCAGAACCGGTACCAGGGTCAGCGCGGGCCCACGGCCTCCCGGGCGCACCGGGACTTCCACCTCACCCGCATCGAGCGATGACCGACGTCGCGCTCCCGCCGGTCGCCTCCGCCGCCCCGCGCCGCCAGGTGGCCGCGTGGGCGCTGTGGGACTGGGGCTCGGCCGCGTTCAACGCGGTCATGGTCACCTTCGTGTTCGGCACCTACCTGGCCTCGGACGCGTTCGGGCCGGACGAGCGGGGCACGGCCTGGCTCTCGACGGCGATGGCGGTGGCCGGCGTCGTCATCGCGGTCACCGCGCCCGTGCTGGGGCGTCGGGCGGACGGCGCGGGACGGCGCCGGCGGGGGCTGGCGCTGACCACGGGCGCCGTGATCGCGTGCACCGCAGCTTGCTTCTGGGTCACCCCGGAGGAGTCCTCCCTTCTGCTGGGCGTCACCCTGATCGCCCTGGGCACGGTGTTCTTCGAGTTCGCGGAGGTGCAGGTCAACGCGATCCTCGTGCACATCTCGACGCCGGCCACGATCGGCCGGATCTCGGGCATCGGCTGGGGCGCGGGGTATCTCGGCGGCATCCTGCTGCTGCTGATCGTGTTCGTGGGCTTCGTCTCGGGTGACGCGCACTGGTTCGGCGTCACGGAGGACGCGGCGCTGAACATCCGGGTGGTCGCGCTCGTGGCCGCCGCGTGGTTCCTCGTGTTCGCGATCCCCGTGCTGGTGGCCGTGCCGGACCCGGCCCCCGCCCCGGCGGCGGACGGCGGGCCGCGCCGTGAGTCGGTGCTGGGCTCCTACCGCGAGCTGGGGGCCACGCTGGCCCGGATGTGGCGCGAGGATCGGAACACGCTGTGGTTCCTCGTGGCCTCGGCGGTGTTCCGCGACGGCGTGGGCGCGGTGTTCGTCTACGGCGCCATCCTGGGCACCACGGTCTACGGGCTGGCGACCTCGGACGTGATCCTGTTCGCGATCGCGGCCAACGTGGTGGCCGCCCTGGGCGCCTTCGTGGGCGGGCGGCTCGACGACGCGGTCGGTCCGCGCCGGGTGATCCTCGGTTCGCTGGCCGCCATGGTCCTCGTGGCCGGGGCGCTGTTCTTCGCCTCGGGCACCCTCGCGTTCTGGGTCGGCGGGCTGGCGCTGTGCCTGTTCGTGGGCCCGGTGCAGTCGGCCTCGCGCGCGTTCCTGGGCCGGCTCACCACGCCGCGGACGGCTGGCGAGGTGTTCGGGCTGTACGCCACCACGGGCCGCGCGGTCGGGTTCATCACGCCCGCGCTCGTCACGCTCGCGCTCGCCCTGCACCCGGACAACCGGGTGGTCATCCCCGTGATCGCCGTCGTGCTCGTGGCCGGTGGGCTGCTGTTCGCCCGGGTCACGGAGCCGATCACGCGGAGCGCGGAATCGGTCCGCTGACCCCGGGTGGGGCGCATCCCTCCGTTAGGCTGGACCGGACCCTCGCCCGTGCCTGACGAAGGGACCGCATGCTCGTCATCCTGACCGCGCTCTTCGTCGTCGCGCTCGCCGCCCCGGTGCTCTTCCGGTGGACGGGACGTCAGGGGTTCTATCTGCTCGCCGCCGCTCCCGCGGCGGGCTTCGTCTGGCTGCTCACTCAGCTGCCGCACGTGTTCGCGCTGCAGGAGGCGCTCGACGCCGGCCGGCCGGTCCCGGCCTCGGCGGCGCGCCTGGACCGCGCCGTGCCGTGGGTGCCGTACCTCGAGATCGAGCTCGCGTTCCGCATGGACATGCTGGCCGCGTTCATGTCCCTGATCGTGCTGGGAGTCGGCGCGCTGGTCCTGGCCTACTGCGCCCGCTACTTCCGGGAGCACGAGCCGCGCAACGCGGTGTTCGGCGGGCAGCTGCTGGCGTTCGCCGGCGCGATGTTCGGGCTCGTCACCACGGACGACCTGATGGTGCTCTACACCTTCTGGGAGATCACGTCCGTCCTGTCCTTCCTGCTGATCGGCTACTCGGGCCACCGCATCTTCGCCCGCCGCTCCGCCATCACCGCCCTGATCGTCACCACGTTCGGCGGCCTGGCCATGCTCGCCGGCCTCATCATGCTGGCCCACGTCTCCGGCTCCTGGCGGATCTCCGGCGTGCTCGAGGCGGCCCCGGCCCTCATGGCGGACCCCGGGATGCGCGGGCTGCTCGAGGTCGCCGTCGCGCTCGTGCTGATCGGCGCCCTGACCAAGTCGGCCCAGGCGCCGTTCCACTTCTGGCTCCCGGCCGCCATGGCCGCGCCCACCCCCGTGTCCGCGTACCTGCACGCGGCGGCCATGGTGAAGGCCGGCGTGTTCCTCGTGGCCCGCCTGGCCCCGGAGTTCCACGACCTCACGTCCTGGCAGGTCCTGGTGCTCGGCGTCGGCCTGTGGACCCTGGTGCTCGGCGGCTGGCGCGCCCTGCGGCAGACGGACGTCAAGCTCGTGCTCGCCTACGGCACGGTCTCCCAGCTCGGCTTCCTCATGGTGGCCAACGGCCTGGGCACCCGGGACGCGGCGATGGCCGGGCTCGCCATGCTCCTGGCCCACGCGGTGTTCAAGGCGCCGCTGTTCATGATCGTCGGCATCATCGACCATGAGACCGGCACCCGCGACCTGCGCCAGCTCTCCGGCATCGGGCGCCGCCATCCGGTCCTGGCCGCCGTCGCCGTGGCGGCGGGGCTGTCCATGGCCGGGCTGCCCCCGCTGTTCGGCTTCGTGGCCAAGGAGTCCGTGCTCGAGTCGCTGGCCGCCCACGGGGCCGCCCACGGCGGCGTGTGGGGCTGGACGCCGCTCGTGCTCATGACCGTGGGCTCGGTGCTCACCTTCGCCTACACGTGGCGGTTCCTGTGGGGCTCGTTCGCCGCCAAGCGGGACGAGGAGGGGGCCGCGGTCCCCGTCACGCGCTTCCACACCCGCGTCACCACCCTCGAGCTGGCCCCGGCCGCGCTGCTCGCGCTCGCCGGCCTGGTGCTCGCCTTCCTGCCCGGCCCGGTGGAGGGGATCATCACCGCCCACACGGGCTCCCTGCCGCCGCTGGACCCGGAGGAGGCGCCGGCCTACCTGGCCCTGTGGCACGGCTGGACGCCCATCCTCGCCCTCTCCGCGGGGGTCTGGGTGCTCGGCGCGCTGCTCGCCCTCGGCCGGCCGGGAGTCGAGGCGTTCCAGCGCCGCGTCGAGTTCCCGGTCGACGCCCTGCGCACGTACCGGAAGATCACCGGCGCCCTCGACGAGGTCGCCATCTGGGTCACGGGGCGCACCCAGACCGGCTCCCTGCGCCGCTACCTGGGCATCATCCTGGCCACCGCGTTCCTGCTGCCGGCCGCGTTCCTGCTCTTCCCCGTGGGGCGCAGCGAGCGCACGCTGGCCACCTCGTTCCTCTCCGCGGACGTCGCCTGGTTCCAGACCCCGGCGCAGCTGGTCGTGGTGCTGATGATCGCCGTCGCCACCGTGTTCGCCGTCCGCGCGCGCCGCCGCTTCAAGGCGATCATGCTGGTGTCCGTGACCGGCTACGGCGCCGCCGCCCTGTTCGCGATGCGCGGCGCCCCGGACCTCGCGATCACCCAGGTGCTCGTGGAGACCATCATCCTGGTCACCCTCATCCTGGGCCTGCGCGTGCTGCCGCCGGACTGGTACGACCGCCGCACCGGCTCGCGGCGGCTGGGCCGCCTGGCCGTGGCCGTCGGGTTCGCGCTGACCATGATGTGGATCGCCGCCACCGCGCTGGCCGCCCGCACGGCGGAGCGGATCTCGCTGCCCATGCCGGAGCTCGCCTACACGGACGGCTACGGCACGAACGCCGTGAACGTCACCCTCGTGGACATCCGCGCGTGGGACACGTGGGGCGAGATCACGGTGCTGGCCGCCGCGGCCACCGGCGTGGCCTCCCTGATCTTCCTGCAGCACCGCGACGGGCGCACCCGCAGCATCGACGACGTCGCCCCCGGCTCCGTCGGCGACTTCGGCGCCGACTCCTCGCTCGGGGCCCGCGAGCTGTCCGTCGTGCGCAGCTTCGCTGTGGACGATCGCAAGGGCCAGTGGCTCGTGGCCGGCCACACGATGGCCCCCGAGCGGCGCTCGATCATCCTCGAGGTCGTCACCCGCTTCATGTTCCCGATCATGATGCTGCTCTCCGTCTACCTGCTGCTGGCCGGGCACAACACCCCCGGCGGCGGCTTCGCCGGCGGCCTGCTCGCAGGCCTGGCCCTCACGCTGCGCTTCCTCGCCGGCGGCCGGTACGAGCTGCAGGAGGCCTCCGTGATCCCGGCCGGGCCCATGATCGGCCTGGGCCTGGCGATCGCCACGCTCACCGGGATCGCCCCGCTCTTCTTCGGCGGGCAGATCCTGCAGTCCTATGTGGTGGAGTTCACCGACCTGCCGCTGTTCGGCGACGCCCTCAAGCTGGTCTCGGCCACGGCGTTCGACATCGGCGTGTACCTCGTGGTGGTCGGGCTCGTGATCGACGTGCTGCGCTCGCTCGGCGGTGAGGTGGACCGCCGGGGCGAGGAGGCCCGCCGCGCCCGCCTGCGCGCCGCGGCCCGCCGTCGTCATCCGCGCATGCCCACCCCGTCCACCCCCGACGCCCCGGAGGCCGCCCGATGATGACCGTCGACCTGGCCCTGCTCCTGGCGATGGGCGTGATGTTCGCCGGGGGGATCTACCTGGTGCTCGAGCGCAGCCTGACGCGCATCCTGCTCGGCATCGTGCTGATCAACAACGGCGCCATCATGCTGCTGTTCCTCTCCTCGGGCGGCACGGGCCTGGCCCCGCTGTTCGTGCGCGGACGGGACCCGCACGAGTACGCGGACACGCTGCCGCAGGCGCTGATCCTCACCGCGATCGTGATCGGCTTCGCCGTGGTCGCGTTCCTGACCGCCATGATCTACCGCTCGTGGCTGCTCGTCCGCGAGGACGAGGTCGAGGTGGACGCGGAGGACGTCAAGATCGCCCGGATGCCCGCCTGGGACGCGGAGGACGACGCGGAGCTCGTGGAGGAGTCCTCCGAGTTCCTGGACGACGCCGCGGACCCCAACGCCCACTACGAGCACGCGACGGAGGCACGGCCCCAGGTGCAGCACGCCACGCCCGCCCCCCAGGCGCCCACCGGATCCGGGGCAGCGTCCCGCGGCCGCCGTCCCGAGGGCGGGGAGCGCGCATGAGCATCGGTTCCGTCCCCCTGACCGACCTGGCCCCGCTGGCCGTCATGCTGCCCGTGCTGGGCGCGGCCGTGACCTTCATGCTCGTGCGCCGCCCCCGCGCGCAGATCACCGTCACGGTCTCCGCGCTCGTGCTCACCCTCGTGCTGGACGCGCTGCTGCTGGCCGCGGTCTGGGACACCGGGGTCGCGGCCGTCCACCTCGGCGGCTGGCCGGCCCCGCTGGGCATCAGCCTCGTGGTGGATCGGCTCTCGGCCCTCATGCTCGTGGTGTCGGCGCTGATCACCCTGGCGGTGCTGCTGTACGCCTCGGCGCAGGGGCTGATCAACCGGGACGAGGGTGGGCCGGTCTCGATCTTCCACCCCACGTTCCTGATCCTCGTGGCGGGCGTGTCCAACGCGTTCCTCGCCGGCGACCTGTTCAACCTCTACGTGGGCTTCGAGATCCTCCTGACGTCCTCCTACGTGCTGCTGACCATGGGGGGCACCGCCCAGCGCATCCGCGCGGGCGTCACCTACGTGGTGGTCTCCGTGCTCTCCTCGGTGGTGTTCCTGATCGCGATCGCGATGATCTACGCGGCCACCGGCACCGTGAACATGGCGGACCTGGCCGTGAAGCTGGGCGAGCTGCCCACCGACGTGCAGATGGTCCTGCACGTGCTGCTCCTGGTGGGCTTCGGCATCAAGGCGGCCGTGTTCCCGCTGTCCTTCTGGCTGCCGGACTCGTACCCCACCGCGCCCGCCCCGGTGACCGCGGTGTTCGCGGGCCTGCTCACCAAGGTGGGCGTGTACGCGATGATCCGCACCGAGACGCTGCTCTTCCCGGGGGAGCACGTCAACGCGCTCCTGCTCGTGGTGGCCGCGCTGACCATGGTGGTGGGCATCCTCGGCGCGCTGGCCCAGACGGACATCAAGCGCATCCTGTCCTTCATCCTCGTCTCCCACATCGGCTACATGATCTTCGGCCTGGGCCTGGCCACGGAGGCGGGGCTGGCGGCCACCGTGTACTACGTGGCCCATCACATCACCGTGCAGACCGCGCTCTTCCTCGTCACGGGCCTGATCGAGAACCGCGCCGGCACCGCGAACATCGACCGCCTCGGGTCCCTGGCGAAGGTCTCCCCGTTCGTGAGCGTCCTGTTCCTCGTGCCCGCGCTCAACCTCGGCGGCATCCCGCCGTTCTCCGGCTTCCTCGGCAAGGTCGGCCTGCTGCGCGGCGGCGTCGAGCAGGCCACGCCCCTGGCCTACACGCTGGTGGGCGTGTCCCTGCTCGTGTCCCTGCTGACCCTGCTCGTGGTGGTGCGCGTGTGGACCCGCGCGTTCTGGCGCCGCGTCGAGGACGTGGAGCACCCGCCCGCCCAGCTCGTGGCCGCCTACGAGCGGGCCGTCGCCCGTGGCGAGCGCCCCCGCCCGCTCGAGCCGGGCCTCGTGCTGCCCACCACGGCGCTCGTGGGCCTGACGCTGGTGTTCACGGTGGCCGCCGGTCCGCTGTTCGCGCTGGCCGACGAGGCCGCCACGGACATGCTCGACCGCTCGCCCTACATCGCGGCGGTGCTCGACGACGCCGCGGCCGAGCGGGCCGCGGCCACCCTCAGCGTCGACCCGACGGAGGTGCACGATGCCCGGAAGTGACTCCGCCCGCCGCGGCGTGGTGCGCCCCGACCGGATCCGGGGCATCGTGGCCCAGTGGCCGCTGATCCTCGTGATGGTGGCCGTGTGGTGCGCCCTGTGGCAGGACTTCGCTCCGCACGTGGCCCTGACCGGCCTCGCCTTCGCGCTGCTGATCATCGGGCTCTTCCCGATGCCGAGCATCCCGTTCAGCGGCCGTCTGAACCCCTGGTGGTCCCTCGTGTTCACGGTGCGGTTCCTCGTCGACGTCGTGCGCGCCTCAGTCAACGTGGCCGGGACGGTGCTGCTGCGTGGCCGCCGCGCCCGCGGCTCGATCGTGGGCGTCCCGCTGCGCAGCCACGACGACCTCATCATCACGCTCGTCAGCCACGCCCTGGCCCTGGTGCCGGGCTCGATCGTGCTGGACGTGGACCGGGTCCGCTCCGTCCTGTACCTGCACGTGCTCGACGCGACCACGGACGAGGACGTGGCGGGCTTCCGCGCCAAGGCCCTCGACGTGGAGGCGGGCATCATCCGCGCCGTCGGCACGCGTGAGGACCTCGAGCTGGTCCGCCGCTTCCCGAGTTCGGCGCCCCCCGCCGCCCGCCCCCCGAAGGAGGAGGCCTGATGGACCCCATGGACCTGGCCACGTGGGCCGGCGGGGCGCTGCTCGTGGTCGGCGCCGTCGGTGCGCTCTACCGGATCGTGCGCGGCCCCTCGCTGCTGGACCGGGCGGTCGCCACGGACGTGCTGCTCGTGGTGTTCTCCGGGATGCTCGTCCTGGAGATGGCCGTGCACCGCCACACCCACCACGTGGTCCTCGTGGTGCTGGCCGCCACCGTCGGCTTCGTCGGCTCGGTGACGGTGGCGCGCTTCGCGGAGGACCGGCGCCCGGACCACTCGCTCGAGGACCAGGCGCGCGTGCCCGGCACCACGGACGTGCCGGGCGGGGAGGAGGGCCGATGACCGACACCGCCACGCTCCTGGACTGGCTGGCCGCGTTCCTGCTCGTCAGCGGTGCCTTCTTCTCCCTGGTGGCCGGCGTGGGCCTGTTCGTGCTCCCGGACCTGCTGGCCCGCATGCACGCCGCCGCCAAGCCGCAGGTCCTCGGCCTGCTGCTCATGCTCGCCGGGCTGGCGATCGAGTGGCGGTCGTGGGTGTGGCTGCCCGTGCTGTTGCTGGCGTGGGTCACCCAGATGGTCACGGCCCCGGTGGCCTCCCACCTGGTGGGCCGTACGGGCTACCGCACCAAGCACGCCCGCCGTGAGCTGTTGCACCGGGACGAGCTGGCCGCCGTCGTCCGTCGCGCCGAGCCCCCGGCGGACCCCGGGCCGCGCCGCGCCGGCGCCCGGCCGCGCGGGCGCCGCTGACACCACCCCGCATAGCACGACGGCCGCCGTCCGGATCCCTCCGGGCGGCGGCCGTCGTCGTGGTGGTGGCGGGGCGGCTCAGACCTCGTGGTCCACGCGGTGCGCGGTGGACTCGGACACCTTGCGGATCGCGGCGCCGGCGCCGCGCTGGCCGGCGACCTTCAGCAGCGCCGCGACGCCCGCGGAGATGAACGCGAAGGACAGGGCCTCGATGAGGGGCAGCGTCTCGTCGGCCGCGTCGTTCGGGGCGCTGTGGCCGGTGACGAGCCGCCAGCCGCCCGCCACCACGCGGGAGCCGACGATGCCGCCGACCAGCGTGATGCCGGCGGACAGGGCCTTCTGGGCGAGCGTGTTCATGGTGCGCCTTCCGTGGTCGGGGATCTCACGTGCGGTTGCGGCCGCGGCCGACGACGCCGGACGGGCCGGTCCCCAGCCTAGCCCGCGGTGGGCACCGGGTCGCCGCTGACGTGCCGGCCGGGGTCGCCGTCGGCGTCCAGATGGGCCTGCAGCATGCCGGTGAGCTCGTGGTCCACGGGGATCTCGACGCCGTCGACGGCGCGCACCGGCAGGACGCCGCGCACCGAGGAGACGAGCCAGACGCCCTCGGCGCCCTGGAGGTCCGCCGGGACGAGCGGGCCGTAGCCGAGCTCCCAGCCGTCCGCGTGGGCGGCCGCGAAGATCACGGCCTGCGACGTGCCGGCGAGGATGCCCTTCTGGCGCAGCGGGGTGAGGAGGCGGCGGACGCCGTCCTCCCCGGTGCGCACGATCAGCACCGTGGAGGTGGGGCCCTCGAGCAGGTAGCCGTCCGCGCTGGTGAAGACGACGTCGTCGGCGCCGTGCGCGCGGGCGTAGCGCAGGGCGGCCATGTTCACGGCGTAGGAGAGGGTCTTCGCGCCGGTGAGCAGCCACGGGGAGCGCTCGGGGGCCTGCGAGTCGATGCCGCGGTCCAGCAGCAGCACCCGCAGCCCCCGCTGCCGCTCCTCGTCCTGGATCGCCGGGGCCGGGCTCAGCAGCGCCCACGCGGTGGGCGTGGGCACCGCGCCGGGAGCCGCGTCCGGGCCGCGGGTGACGGTCAGGCGCACGGCGAGACGGTCCCCGGGCGCGACGTCGTTGGCCTCGGTGAACGCCCGCAGGCCGAGCGCGACGGCGGCCTCCCACGCCGCCGCCTCGGGGGCGGCCAGCTGCAGGGCGGCGGCGGACGCGGCCAGCCGGCCGAGGTGGGCTCCGAGCTTGCGCATGCGCAGGGTCCCGAGCCCGTCGGCGACGGCGAGCGCCGTCTCGAAGATGCCGTCGCCGCGCGTGACCCCCTGGTCCGTGACGCTCAGGTGCGGGACGGCCGGGTCCGCGAGCCGCGGGGCGGGGGCGCCGTCCGCGTCCGTCTCGAGCAGGACGAGGACGGGCGAGCCGGCGGCGGGGGAGAAGGCGGTGGGACGCATCCGCCCAGGATAGACGCCCGCCCCCGGCCGATCGGGGCCGGGGGCGGGCATCAGTCGGGGGCGGTCAGGCCCGGTGGGCGCCGCCGTCCGGGGCGGGGACGGAGGGCTGCGCCGGGGCGTGGGCGCGCTCGAGCTGGGCGCCCTCCACGTCCACGTCCGGCATGATCCGGTCGAGCCAGCGCGGCAGCCACCACGCCTTCTCGCCGAGCAGGTGCATCAGCGCCGGCATCAGGAGCAGGCGCACCACGAACGCGTCCAGCAGCACGCCGAAGGCCAGGCCGAAGCCCATCGGGCGGATCATCGCGTCGTGGGCGAAGATGAACCCGCCGAACACGGAGATCATGATGATCGCCGCGGCGATCACGACGGCCCGGCCCGAGCGCAGGCCGGTCAGCACGGCCTGGCGGGCGGGCAGGCCGTGGGCGTAGGCCTCGCGCATGCCGGAGGCGATGAACAGCTGGTAGTCCATGGCCAGGCCGAACAGCACGCCGATCATGATGGTCGGCAGGAAGCTGAGCACGGGGCCGGGGTTGTGGACCCCGAACACCGAGCCGAGCCAGCCCCACTGGTAGATGGCCACCACGCCGCCCATGGCGGCGAACATGGAGAGCACGAACCCGCCGGTGGCGATCAGCGGCACCAGGATCGAGCGGAACACCAGCACCATGATCAGCAGGGACAGGCCCACCACCACGCCCAGGTAGAGGGGCAGGGCGTCGGAGAGCTTCTCCGAGACGTCGATGAACCCGCTGGTCATGCCGGCCACGCCGAGGTTGGAGGCCTCGCCGGCCGGCTCGGTGGCGCGCAGGTCGCGCACCAGCTCCTCGGTGGAGACGGCGTTCGGGCCCTCCTCGGGCAGCACCTGGAACATGGTGACGGTGCGGTCCTCGTTGAAGCCCGCGGGCACCACGGCGTGCGCGTGCTCGAGGCCGGCGAGCTGCTCGCCCACCGCCAGGCGGGCGTCCTCGGCCGCGTCCTCGTCCAGGCCGGCGGGCAGGTCCACGGTCACCACGAGCGGGCCGTTGTAGCCCTCGCCGAACTTCTCGGCGGTGAGCTCGTACGCAACCTGCGAGTCGGAGCCCTCCGGCTCGGACCCGCCGTCCGGCAGGCCCAGGCGCATCGAGCCGACCGGCAGGGCCACGAGCACCAGCAGGGCGACGGCCGCCAGGGCCGAGGCGATCGCGGCCGGGGTGGACATGGTCGAGCGGCGCCCGGCGCGGCGCACGGCGGCGGAGCCCTCGGCGACGGAGGCGGGACCCTCGTCGGCGAGGCGGGCCCGCTCCTTCTTCGAGAGGATCCGCATCCCGGCCAGGGAGAGCAGGGCCGGGGTCAGGGTGACGGCCACCAGCACGGCCACGGCCACGCAGACCGCGCCCACGGTGCCCATCAGGCCCAGGAACGGGATGCCGGTGACGTTCAGGCCCACGAGGGCGACGATCACGGTGATGCCGGCAAACACCACGGCGTTGCCGGAGGTGCCGTTGGCCAGCGCGATCGACTCGTGCAGGCCCGTGCCGCGACGCAGCTCCTGGCGGTGCCGGTTGACGATGAACAGCGCGTAGTCGATGCCCACGGCCAGGCCCAGCATCACCCCGAGCACCGGGGTCACGGAGATCATCTCCACGGCGGAGGAGAACGCGAGCGCCCCGGCGGCGCCCACGCCCACGCCCACCAGCGCGTTGACCAGCGGCAGACCCGCGCCCACGAGGGTGCCGAGCATGACCACCAGCACGATCGCGGCGACCACGAGGCCCACGACCTCGCCCGGGCCGAGCAGGGAGGACACGGTGGCGTTGAGCTCCTGGGAGGGATGCACGGCGACGCCGTCGATGTCCGCGCCGGTGAGGGCGCCGGTGACCGCCTCCTTGTCCTCGGCGGTGACGTCCGGGGTCGGCGTGGTGAAGGTGACGATCCCGACGGCGGTGCTGCCGTCCTCGGACACGGTGCGGAAGTCCTCCGCGAGGGCCAGGGTGCGCTCGCCGCGCTCGGCCTCGACGCGGCCGTCGTCCAGCTCGGCGCGGCCGTCGGCGAGGTCGGCCTCGGCCTGGTCCAGGCGCTCCGCGCCGGCGGCCAGCTGGGCCCGGCCGTCCTCGAGCTCGGCGACGCCGCGCTCGTACTCGGCCCGGCCCTCGTCGATCTTCTGCTGCTGCGCGTCGAGCTCGGCCTCGGCCGCGTCCAGGGCCTGCTGCCGTCCCGCGGCCACCTGCTCGCGGCCGGCCTCGAGCTCGGCCTCGGACTCCTGCAGCTGCTGCCGGCCGGCGGCGAGTCGGGCGGCGCCGTCGTCGGCCTCCGCCTGGGCGGCCGCGAGCTGTTCGGCGCCCGCGTCGGCCTCGGCCTGGGCGGCCTCCAGCTGCGCGCGGGCGGCGTCGGCCTGGTCCTGACCGGCCGCCAGCTGTGCCTCGCCGGCGGCGAGCTGCGCCTCCTGGTCGGCGAACTGCGCGGCGACCTGCTCCGCCGGGATGCCGGCGGCCTCGGCCTCGGCCAGCGCGGCGTCCCGGGCCTGCTCGAGCTCGGCGCGGCCCGCGGCCAGCTGCTCGGCCTGGGCGTCGAGCTCGGCCTGCCCGGCCTCGAGCTCGGCCCACCGGGCGTCGAGCTCGGCCTGCGCGGCCTCGAGCTCCTGACGCTGTGCGTCGAGCTTGGCCTGGCCGGCCTCGAGGCGCTCCGCCTGCTCCTCGAGCTCGGCGCGGCCGGCGTCGAGCTGCTCCTGGCCTTCGGCCACCTGCTGCTCGGCCTCCCGGAGCGGGGCCAGGGCCTCGGCCGGCAGGGCGTCCAGGCCACGCTCCTCGAGGTCGGCGCGCGCGGCGTCGAGCTTCGCCTGCCCCTCCTCCAGCTGGGCGGCGGCCTCGGCCAGGCGCTGCTCGCCCGCGTCGGCCTCGGCCGTGCGACGCTCGAGCTCGGCCCGGCCGTCCTCGATCTCCTGGCGTCCGTCCGCGAGGCGCTGCTCGCCGTCGGCCAGCTCGGTGCGGCCCTCGTCCAGCCGGGTGCGGGCGTCGTCCTGCTGGGCCTGGGCCTCGAACGGGTCCACGACGCCCTCCACGGCCGGCTGCTCGGCGACGTCGTCCAGCAGGGCGGTGATCTGCTCGCGCTGGGCGTCGGTCAGGGGGGAGCCGTCCTCGGTGGTGAACACGACCTGGCCCCTGCCGCGGGAGGCTTCGGGGAACTCCTCCTTGAGACGGTCCGTGACCTGGGCGGTGGGGGTGCCGGGGATGGTGACGGTGGAGGAGAGCGTGCCGCCGAAGGCGAGGAACCCGCCGACGGCGAGGGCCAGGGCGAGCACCCAGGCGAGGATCACGAGGAGGGGGCGGCGGGCGGCGCCGAGGCCGAGACGGTAGAGCAGTGTCGCCATGGGAAGGGGAGGTCTCCTTGCGCTGGGGTGGGACGCGGCCGGACGCGGCGCGCCGCCTCCGATGCTACACCTAAGCGGAGCGAACCGCTCCGGTCCGGGCGGCGCCCCCGTCAGGCGGAGGGCAGGCGCAGGACCAGGTCCGCCGCGGCGCGCGGGGCGTGCCGGGCCAGGTAGTCCTCCTCCTGTGCGGCCCAGCGGTCCCAGTGCGGGGCGAAGGTCTCACCGTCCCGGGCCAGCGCCCGCGTGCGCCGCGCGGGGGTCTCGAGCTCGAGCCACACCGCCAGGTCGAGCAGCGGTCGGGCGGCGGTGCTGAGCGCACCCACGCCCTCGCACACCACGACGTCGGCCGGCGCGGTCCGCCGCGGCGGACCGGGGGCGGCGCGGTGCCAGTCCCACGTGGTCCAGGTCGCCGTGCCCCGCTCCCGCAGCGCGCGCACGACGGCCGGGTAGGGGCCGTCGTCGCCCACCGCGGCGGCCAGCCCGTCCCAGCCCTGGTACATGGACTCGATCTCGATCACCTCGACGCGCGCGAACGGCGCGATCCGGGCCGCGAGCGCGGCGGCGAGGACGGTCTTGCCCGACCCCGAGCGGCCGTCCAGGCCGATGAGCGCCGGTCGGGTCACGGGTCCTCCGGGGTGGGGTCCGTCAGCGCGGCGGTGGCCGCCTCGAGCACCCGCACCGCGGCCCGCAGCTCCGCGACGGAGAACCCCTCGAGGGCGGCGCTCAGCCGCTGGGACATCGGTTGGAACGCGCGCTGCCCGTCGCGGCGGGCCGTGTCCGTGTGCTCCACCAGCACGCGCCGCCGGTCGCCCTCGTCCCGGCGGCGGCGGACGTGGCCCGCGGCGGCCAGGCGGTCCACGAGGGCGGTGGCCGAGGCCCGGGTGAGGTGCAGGTGGGCGCCGAGGTCCGAGGCGGTGACGGGCTCACCGGCCGCCGCGCGGGCCATCAGGTACGCGAGGGCTCTGAGGTCCGTGCGATGCAGGCCGACGCCGCGGCCGGCCTCGTCGACGGCGTGCTCCGCGCTCTCGCTGAAGACGCGCAGCGCGTGGACCACGGCGAGATGCTCCGCGGGGGCGGAGGGGGGCTGCGTGGTCATGGCCGGGAGTCTAGCCAGCCCCCATGGTTGTTTGATCATCGAACCATCCCCTACGCTCGGGGGCATGCCCACCGCGCCCGACCTGTCCGCCTTCCGCACCCCCGCCGCGCCGGGGCGTCCCTCTCGGGGGCTGCGGCTGGGCCTGGCCGCGGCGCTCGCCGTGGTCTGGTTCGCCGTGCTCGGCCTGGGCGGCCCCGTGTTCGGCGCGATCGGCGACGTCTCCTCGAACGACCAGGCCACCTTCCTGCCGGCGTCGGCCGAGTCCACCCGCGCGGGGGAGGAGGCGGCGGCGTTCCAGGACGGTGAGGCCGTGCCCGCCGTCGTCGTGGGCCCGGCGAGCACCGCGGACCCCGCGGCCGCCTTCCCCGCGCTCGCGGACCTCGCGGGCCTGTTGGGCGAGGTGCCGGGCGTGGTCGACGTCGCCGGTCCGATCCCCTCCGAAGACGGTGCGGCGGTGCAGTTCCTGGCCTTCGTCGACTCCTCGGCCGGGGCTGAGCGACCCGTGGCCGACGTGGTGGCCGACCTGCGGGAGGTCGTGGCGGACCCGGCGGCCGCCGCCCCCGCCCTCGCCGGGACCGTGGCCGCGGACACCGAGTGGCACGTGGGCGGTCCGGCGGGCCTGGTCGCGGAGCTGGGCGGCGCGTTCGCGGGGATCGACGGGCTGCTGCTGCTCGTGGCGCTCGTGGTGGTGTTCGTGATCCTCGTGGCGGTCTACCGCTCCGTCCTGCTGCCGGTCCTCGTGCTCCTGACGGCCGTGGCCGCGCTCTGCGGCGCGATCGTGGCCGTCTACGGGATGGCCCTGGCGGGCTGGATCCAGCTCAACGGCCAGGCCCAGGGCATCCTCTCGATCCTCGTGATCGGCGCGGCCACGGACTACTGCCTCCTGCTCGTGGCCCGGCACCGCGAGGAGCTGCTGGTCCGCGCGGAGGTCGGGGAGGCGCTGCGGGCCGCCGTGCGCGGGTCCTTCGGCGCGATCACCGCGTCCGCCTCCACCGTGGCCCTCGCCCTGCTGATCCTGATGGCCTCGGACCTCAACTCGACGCGCTCCCTCGGCCCCGTGGCCGCCACGGGTGTGGCCTTCGCGTGGCTCGCCGCCCTGACCCTGCTGCCGGCGCTGCTGCGGCTGACCGGGCGTGCCGCCTTCTGGCCCACGATCCCGTCCCCCGAGCGCGCGCGCCGTCGCACGGAGCGCCGCGCCGCCCGGGGCCGGGCCTTCACCCCGCCGCGCGACGGCGCGGGCCGGCCCATCGCCGGCCTCGAGGAGGACCACGGGGTGTGGACGCGGGTGGGCACCGTTGTCGCGCGCCGGCCCCGCCCCGTCTGGGTCGCCACGACAGTCGGGCTCCTCGCCCTCTGCGGCGGCCTGCTGCAGCTGCGCGCGGACGGCGTCGCCCAGGAGGACGTGCTGCTCGGCGACTCCGACGCCCGGCAGGCCCAGGCCCTGCTGAGCGAGCACTTCGACGCCGGCGCGGGCGCTCCCGCCCAGATCCTCGCGCCGGCCGGGGACGCCGAGGCGGTGCTCGCCGCCGTCGCGGAGGACCCCGGCGTGGCCGAGGCGGAGGTCACCGCGGACGCCCCCGGGACCGCCGCGGTCCCGCCCCCGAGCGCGCTCGAGGCGGAGGGCGGGACGGGCGCCGCGTCCGCGCCGGAGCCGCAGCCTCGCGTGGTGGACGGCCGCGTGCTGGTCTCGGCCACCCTGGCGGACCCGGGCGAGTCCCTCGCCGCGCAGCAGACCGTGGCCCGCCTGCGCGACCGGCTCGCGGATCTCCCCACCTCGGGCGAGATCCTCGTGGGCGGCCCGGCGGCCCAGGCGTTGGACACGAACGTCACCACGCAGCGCGACCTGCGGGTCGTCATCCCGCTGATCCTCGCGATGCTGCTGGTCATCCTCGCGGTGCTGCTGCGCTCGCTCCTGGCGCCCGTGCTGCTCGTGGCGGCCACCGTGGTCAGCTTCGGTGCGGCCCTGGGCGTCTCGGCCCTCGTGTTCCGGCACGTGTTCGGCTTCGAGGACGCCGACCCCACCGTGCCGCTGTACGGCTTCGTCTTCCTCGTGGCGCTCGGGATCGACTACACGATCTTCCTGATGACCCGGGCGCGGGAGGAGACCCCGCGGCACGGCACGCGGGCGGGCGTGCTGCGCGCCCTCACCGTCACGGGCGGGGTCATCACCTCGGCCGGCGTCGTGCTGGCGGCCACCTTCGCCGCGCTCGCGGTGATCCCGCTGATGTTCATGGTGCAGTTGGCGTTCATCGTGGCCTTCGGCGTGCTGCTGGACACCCTGGTGGTGCGCACGCTGCTGATCCCGGCCCTCGTGTGGGACATCGGCCCGAAGGTCTGGTGGCCGGCCAAGGCCGCCTGACCTGGTCGGTCCCGGACCCTTCCCGACGACGGCCCGCACCTCCTCCGCCGAGGTGCGGGCCGTCGTCGTCCCGACACGGCGGGCGTGGGGCGTCGGTCAGTCGCCGAGGGTGAAGTCCACCATCAGCAGGTGGGACAGCGCCACGGAGTGACCGGAGTGGGAGTGGAAGGGCTTGCCCAGCGCGCGCAGGGCCTCCACTGTGCGGTCTGTGCGCGCCATGGCACGGCCCATGATGAAGCGACGCACCTCCGGGCGGGCGGCGGCCCGGTCGATGTCCTGCAGCCAGCGCTGGAAGCCGGCGGACAGGGGATCGTCCGGGTCGGCTGTCTCGACCGTGTCGTCGCCGTAGGCCGTGCCGGCGGCGAGCCGGTCCGAGGCGGGCAGGACGAGCAGGCTCTCGAGCTCCTGCGCGGTGGGTGCCTTGCGGGCGTTGTCGTAGTCCACGTCCTTGAGCCCGGGGGCGAGGGACTCCATGACGTCGAAGTAGAAGCGGCGGCGCACGTCCTGGGGGAGGGAGGTGAGGGCCCGGATCGCGTACTTCGAGTTGAGCGGCATGAACAGCGGGCGGGCCTTCGGGATGTGGCCGAAGTGGAAGCGGTTCCGGAACTCGAGGTAGTGTTGGATGCTCGGCACGACGCCCGGGGCGGTCTGCTTCAGTTGCTCCTGCGTGGTGGCCATCTCCTCCTGCCAGAGGGCGAAGTCGGCGGCGGGCATCTTCTCCTTGAACGGCTCCAGCAGGCGCAGCGGCTCGGCATGCCGGTAGTACTGCTTGATGGTGCCGCCACCGCCGCCGTGTGCATGCACCTCGAACGGGTTCTGGAACGTCGACGACATGTAGACCGGGGTGTACACGCCGAGGCTGTTCTCCCGCCAGTGGCGGTAGGCGCGGGACCCGGACACCAGGGTGCGGGTGGGCGGCTTGGGGCCGTTCACCGTCAGGCCGTGGGCCTCGGCGATCCCCTTTGCGACGGCCAGATCCTCCTTCTGGTTGACGCCCGAGTGCAGCCAGAACCGGTCCGAGTCCGTGCGGAACAGGCCGGACTCGAGGAGGAACGCGAACACCGTGCGGGAGTCCACGCCGCCGCTGAGGTCCGCGGTGAAGGTGACCCGCGGGTCCGCGAGCAGGGCGCGGGTGCGCCCGCGCCAGACGTCGAGGTACTCCTGGAGCGCCGCCTCGTACTCGAGCGGCTGGAGCTCGGGGGCGCGCTCGAGGGAGAGGACGCTGCCGCGGATCACCACGACGGTGCCGACCGGCAGGAGTCGGATCTCGTCGAACGGGGTCTGGAAGATGGACAGCTGCATGGTCAGCGTCTGGCGGAGGGCGAACGGACGGAGCCTGCCGAGCCGGGGCGTGAGCGTCATGCCCTCGGTGCGCAGGTGCTCCACCAGCCCGCTGTAGGAGGAGCCGAGCGCCCAATCGTCGCCGCTGCGGTAAAGGAAGAGACGGCCCAGACCGCTGGCGTCCGTGCCCACCTCGAAACGGCGGCCGAAGAGCCTGCCCGCCCGGCGTGCGACCACGTAGCAGCCGTCCTCGCCGGGGCCGACGGTGCGGCCGGTGCGCGCGCGATACGCAGTCATGCCCGCGGGCCCGTGCACGTAGTCCGTGCCGACGAAGGCGTATCCCTCGAACTGCTCTTTGGGTCGCATGCGACTCGAGAGGATGAGCACGTGTCACTCCTGGGTTGCGGGTCCGATTTCCAGAAGTCTAGTCAGCACCTGTGCGCCGGCACCGAGAGGGGCTCGGCAGGGCGCCCGCGAGATGCCTGAGAGGGGGATTCACGGAGGGTGTGACGAGGATCACCGACGGGCGGGAATGAAGCGCACGGGGGTGTGGTTGCACTGCACGACACCAGAACATGAGTCGAGGTGACTCAGGTTTCTTGACAGACCTTCCGCCCCGGTGGCAGGTTGAGTCCAGAACGCTCAAGGGCGGCCGGCACCGGTCGGCCGCGGTCACCTCGAGCAGCAGTCGACGAAAGGACACATGATGTCGCGAGCAGTGGGTATCGATCTTGGCACCACCAACTCCGTGGTTGCCGTCCTCGAGGGTGGCGACCCGGTCGTCATCGCGAACGCCGAGGGCGCCCGCACCACCCCGTCCGTCGTCGCGTTCTCCAAGGGCGGGGACGTCCTGGTCGGCGAGGTCGCTAAGCGCCAGGCCGTCAACAACCCGGAGCGCACCTTCGCGTCCATCAAGCGCCACATGGGCACCGACTGGACCACCGAGGTGGACGGCAAGAAGTACACCCCGCAGGAGATCTCGGCCCGCACGCTGATGAAGCTCAAGCACGACGCCGAGGAGTACCTGGGCGAGAAGGTCACCGACGCGGTGATCACCGTGCCCGCCTACTTCAACGACGCCGAGCGCCAGGCCACCAAGGAGGCCGGCGAGATCGCGGGCCTGAACGTCAAGCGCATCATCAACGAGCCCACCGCGGCCGCCCTGGCCTACGGCCTGGAGAAGGGCAAGGAGGACGAGCTCATCCTGGTCTTCGACCTGGGCGGCGGCACCTTCGACGTGTCCCTGCTCGAGGTCGCCAAGGACGAGGACGACTTCGCCACCATCCAGGTGCGCGCCACCGCAGGCGACAACCGCCTCGGCGGCGACGACTGGGACCAGCGGATCGTGGACTGGCTGCTCCAGCAGGCCAAGTCCAAGGGCGCGGACCTGTCCAAGGACAAGATCGCCCTGCAGCGCCTGAAGGAGGCCGCGGAGCAGGCCAAGAAGGAGCTCTCCTCGGCCACCTCCACCAACATCTCGCTGCAGTACCTGTCCGTGACCCCCGAGGGCCCGGTGCACCTGGACGAGCACCTCTCCCGCGCCAAGTTCCAGGACCTCACCAAGGACCTGCTCGAGCGCACCCGCAAGCCGTTCGAGGACGTCATCAAGGAGGCCGGCGTCAAGGTCTCCGACATCGACCACGTGGTCCTCGTCGGCGGCTCGACTCGCATGCCCGCCGTCTCCGACCTGGTGAAGGAGCTGACCGGCGGCAAGGAGCCCAACAAGAGCGTGAACCCGGACGAGGTCGTCGCCATCGGCGCCGCGGTGCAGGCCGGCGTGCTCGCCGGCGAGCGCAAGGACGTGCTCCTGATCGACGTGACCCCGCTGTCGCTGGGCATCGAGACCAAGGGCGGTGTGATGGCCAAGCTCATCGAGCGCAACACGGCCATCCCGACCAAGCGCTCCGAGACGTTCACCACGGCCGAGGACAACCAGCCCTCCGTGTCCATCCAGGTCTTCCAGGGCGAGCGCGAGTTCACCCGGGACAACAAGGCGCTGGGCACCTTCGAGCTGACCGGCATCGCCCCGGCCCCGCGCGGCATGCCCCAGATCGAGGTCACCTTCGACATCGACGCGAACGGCATCGTGCACGTCTCCGCGAAGGACAAGGGCACTGGCACCGAGCAGTCGATGACCATCACGGGCGGCTCCTCGCTGTCCAAGGAGGACATCGACCGCATGGTCAAGGACGCCGAGGCCCACGCGGACGAGGACAGGAAGCGCCGTGAGGCCGCCGACCGCCGCAACCAGGCGGAGCAGTCCGCGTACTCCGTGGACAAGCTCCTGCAGGACAACGCGGACAAGCTGCCCGAGGACGTCAAGACCGAGGTGCAGGCCGACGTCGACGCCCTGAAGGCCGCCCTGGAGAAGCAGGACAACGACGACGAGGTCGCCGCCGCGTTCGAGAAGCTCCAGGCCTCCCAGGTCAAGATCGGCGAAGCCCTCTACGCCCAGCAGGGCGCGGAGTCGGCCGACGCCGGCGCCGAGTCCGCCGCCCCGCAGGACGACGACGAGGACATCGTCGACGCCGAGGTGGTCGACGAGGACGACGAGAAGAAGGCCTGACACCCCGGTGCCGGGGCGGGCGTCCACGCCCGCCCCGCCCGGAGGCCCACGACGCCGGCGGGCCGGCCCGGCAGCGCCCCTGCCGGGCCGGCCCGCCGGCCTTCCCGCACCACCCCCCCGCGCGGCGGACCCGCCGCGCCCACCCGCTTCGAAAGGACACACCATGAGCGCCGACCAGCAGCGTCCGCACGGCTCCTCCGATGCCGAGCGCGGCTCCGAGGAGGAGCCCATCGTGTTCAACGACCGTCGCCGCATCGACCCCGAGACCGGTGAGCCCCGGGTCTCCGCCGAGAGCGCGGCCGAGCAGGCCGAGGACGGCGACGCCCTCGCCCAGGCCGAGCGCATCCTCGACGAGGCCGGCGCGCAGGCCGGGACCGAGGCGCCGCAGCCCGCGGCCTCGGACCGCGAGGCCGAGCTCGAGACCGACCTGCGCCGGCTGCAGGCCGAGTTCGTGAACTACAAGCGTCGCGTGGACCGCGACCGCGACCTGGCCAGGGACGCCGGTGTGGTCAAGGCCGTGACCGCGCTGCTGCCGGTGCTCGACGACATCGACGCCGCCCGCGCCGCCGGCGACCTGACGGACGGTCCGTTCGCCGCGATCGCGACCAAGCTCGACACCGCCCTGGCCGGCCTCGGCCTCGAGCGCCACGACCAGGAGGCGCTGGCCGGCGTCGAGTTCGACCCGGCCGTGCACGAGGCCGTGATGCGCCAGCCGCACGCAGAGGTGCCCGCGGACCACGTGGTCCAGGTCTTCCGCAACGGCTATCTCCGGGACGGCCGCGTGCTGCGCGCCGCCCAGGTGATGGTCTCCGCCGGAGACGAGTGACCCCGTCGGCCGGCGGCCCCCCCCGCCGCCGGCCGACCCCCCTGACCGATGCACACGAGAGGAGGCACCATGGCCTCGCAGGATTGGATGGACAAGGACTTCTACGCGACCCTGGGGGTGTCCAAGGACGCCTCCGACGCGGACGTGAAGAAGGCCTACCGCAAGCTCGCCCGCATGTACCACCCGGACCAGAACCCCGGGGACGAGGCGGCCGAGAAGAAGTTCAAGGAGATCTCGGAGGCGTACGCCGTCCTGAGCGACCCCCAGGAGCGGCAGGAATACGACGCGATCCGCGCGATGGGCGGCGGGGCCCGGTTCTCCGCCCCGGGCGGTGCCGGCGGCGGAGGCTTCGAGGACGTCTTCGGCGGCATGTTCGGCGGCGGGGGCGGCCCCCGCGCCACGCAGTCCGAGCCCGACCTGTCCGACCTGTTCAGCGGGATGTTCAGTGGCGCCGCCGGCCAGCCCGGCGGCTTCGGCCCCGGCGGCTTCGGCGACGCCGGCTACGCACGGCCGCGCCCCACGAAGGGCGCGGACCGCACCGCCACCACCACGATCTCCTTCCGCGGCTCGATTCAGGGCACCACGGTGTCCCTGCGCGGCCCGGACGGCGAGACGATCGAGGTGAAGATCCCGAAGGGCATCCGCGACGGCCAGAAGGTCCGTGCCCGCGGCAAGGGCTCGCCCGGCCCGGCCGGCCGCGGCGACCTGCTGGTCACCGTGCACGTGCGCGAGCACGAGTTCTTCCGCCGGGACGGGGACGACCTGCGGATCACCGTGCCGATCACCTTCCCCGAGGCCGCCCTCGGCGCCACGATCGAGGTGCCGACGCTGGAGCGCCCCGTGAAGGTGAAGGTGCCGGCGGGCTCCCAGTGTGGCCGCGTGCTGCGCCTGAAGGGCCGCGGTGTCGAGCGCGGGAAGACGACGGGTGACCTGCTCGTGGAGCTGCGCGTCACCGTGCCCACCACGCTCAACGACGACGCCCGCGCCGCCGTCGAGGCCCTGCAGTCCGCCACTGCCGGCGACGATCCGCGGCGGGAGCTGGCCCGGAAGGCAGCCTGGTGAGCGCCCGCGACGGCGCCGCCCGTGCGGACCGGGGCCGCGAGGGGGGTCCCGACCGGCACGCCCCGGTCTTCGTGATCTCCGTGGCCGCCGAGATGGCGGACATGCATCCGCAGACCCTGCGCCAGTACGACCGGCTCGGCCTCGTGGTCCCCGCCCGCCAGGACGGACGGCACCGCCGCTACTCCCTCGCCGACGTCGAGCGGCTGCAGACCGTGCAGACCCTGAGCCGTGAAGGCATCTCGCTGGAGGGCATCCGCCGCGTGATCGCGCTGCAGCGCGAGGTCGAGCAGCTGCAGGACACCGTGGTCGAGCTGGCTGCCCAGGTGGACCGCCTCCACCACGCCTCCCGCCTGGCCCGCGTCTTCACCGTGGGCTCCGGCGGCGACGTCTCGGCCCGCTACGCCGACCGGATGGCCGCCCGCCGTCACGCCGCGGCACGGGCCGGGGCGGACACCGCGGGCGAGGCCCGCCCGAGCGGCCTGCGGAGGCTGCCCTCCGGCGGCGCCCGCCTCCGACGGGTGCCCACGTGGCAGTCCGAGCAGGACTGAGCCGGGCGTCGTTCGGGGCGGCCGCGCGGTCCCGCGTGCAGGAGCGGCTGCGCGCCGACATGGCCCGGCGCGACGGCCTCGGCCGGCAGGCCCGCAGCGCCCTGGACGGGATCGTCCACGCCCTCAAGCCGGAGGGCATGGACCCGCACCTGCCCGCCCGGCATCTGCTGGACTACGTCCTCGACGGCCCGGACGGTCCGCGCGCGGTGGTCGCCGCGGGGGACCCCGCGACCGCCACGCATCTGACCTGGCTCGTCTCCGGCATGGGCATCCGCCCCCAGACGGCCATGTGGGGGACGGCCCGGGAGGCCGCCCACCTCGCCGCCGCCCAGCGCGCCGCCGGCGCACCCCGCCCCGTCGTCATCGCGTGGCTCGGCTACCCCGCGCCCACACCCTGGCGGGTGGTGCTCGACGGCCCCGGCCGGCGCGGCGGCGCGATGCTCGCCGCGGATGTCCGGGCCTGGTGGGAGTTCCTGCGCCACGGGCCGGGGGAGGACGACGACGCCGCCCCGGCCCTGCGCGCCCGCGGGACCGCCGTGCACGGGGCCGTGGAGGCCCACTCGTACGGCTCGCTCGTGGCCGCGCACGCCCTGCGCCTGCTCGCGGACCGGGGCCTGCAGCCCGACGACGCCGACGCCCCGTGGCCGGCCGAGCGTCCCGTCGAGGCCCTCGTGGTCTCGGGCGCGGTCGGCCTGCCCGCCGCCCTGGCAGCCCGGGCCGCGCACCTCGGCCTGCGGTCCGGGCGGACGTTCCGCGCCCTGGCCCCGGGCGATCTCCTCGCCCGGGTCGGCCGCGCGGTCGGCCGTCGTCGGGACTGGACGGACGCCGCCGTGCTGCCGGTGGCCCCGCGGCCCGGCCTGGCGGGGGCCGCCGTCCGCGGCCACCGCACGGCCCGCTGGTCGCCGACGGCCCCCGGGGACGCCCCGAGGGGCTACCGGGACGCCGGGTCCGTGACGCTCGCGGCGACCGCGCGGGTGACCGCCGGCCTGCCGGTGCCGCCCGTCCCGGACGGCGCCGACCCGGCCGGGCCGGTCGCCCCGGCCTGAGCGGCCCCGTCGGGCCCCGTGCTCAGCGGCGGCGGTACGCCAGGTCGAACACGAGGCGTCCGGCCCGCTGGGACTTCGCCTCGAAGCTCGTGATCGGTCGGCCCTCGAACCGGGGCGCCCAGCCGCCCGCGTGGTCCACGGGGTCCGCGGCCGCCGCGCCGGCCCGCGCCTCACCCAGGCCGGCCCGCAGCGGGCGCTCCTCCTCGGCCGCGCTCTCCCATCCCGAGGGCAGCGGCTGGGCCCCCACCTCGGTCTCCCTGCCCTCGCGGCGCACCCGCGTGAGCGGGGAGCCCTCGCCCGCGGCGCGCCCGGGGAAGAGGTTCTCGAACTCCGGGTGCGCCTCGAGCACCTCGCGCATCTGCACGGCGTAGCCCGACCAGTCCGTCGCCAGCCGCAGCACCCCGCCGGGGGTGAGCACCCGCGCCACGCGGTCCGCGAAGGCGGGGGAGACCAGGCGGCGCTTGTGGTGCCGCTTCTTGTGCCACGGGTCCGGGAAGAACACCCACACCTCGGAGACGGAGCCGGGCGTGAGCAGGGCGTCCAGCAGCTCGGGGGCGTTGGCCTCCACGGCGCGGACGTTCTCCAGGCCCTGCTGCTCCACGCGCGTCATGAGCGCGGCCAGGCCGGGCACGTAGACCTCGACGGCGAGCACGTTCCAGTCCGGCCGGTCGGCGGCGGCCTGCGCCGTTGACTCGCCCAGCCCGGAGCCGATGTCGACCAGCAGGGGGGCCTCGCGCCCGAACACCCCCGCCCAGTCCAGTCGGGCCTGGCCGTCCACCGAGGTGGCGCCGCGGCCGCGAGGCACGTCCACGAGGACCCGCTCCGCCTGGCGGTCCCACACGGCCTGCCGCCCCGCGTTCAGGCGCGCACCACGTCGGACGAAGGAGACCGGCTCCCGTCGGACGAGGGCGGGGTCCTTGTCCCGATTGTGGTCGTGCGCGTGGACGCGCTCGGCGGGCGGCGGCACGGCGTCGGGGCCGGGTGCGTCCGGGCAGGGGCGGGGCAGGTGCTCAGTCATCGCCCCGATCCTGCCACGGCCGCGCGTCGACGGTGCAGACCGCGGCCGACGACGGCGCCCGGCGCCGGGGTCAGGGGGTGCTGCTGGAGCGGTCCCCCGACGTGGGCGACGCGGACGCGGAGGCCGTGGTGGCGGTCGGCTCGGGTGCGGACTCGGTCGGGTCCGGCGCAGGGTCCGTGGCCGGCGCGCTCGTGGACGGACCGGACGCGCTCGTGGACGGACCGGACGGGCTCGGGGACGTCGGGGTCGGGGACGTCGGGGTCGGCGTCGCGGAGGTCGGCGTCGGGTCGGGGGTGCTCGGCGTCGGACTGCCGGATCCCGTGCCCGACGGCGAGGACGAGGTGGGGGGAGACGACGGGGAGGACGGCGTGGCCGAGCGGGTGGGCGCGGGGGCCGAGGAGGACGGGGCCGTGCTGCTCGGCACCGGGGTGGTCACGCTGGGCGTCGGGGCCGCCGTGTCGGCGGGCGCGGACGGGGGCGGCACGGGTGCGCCGGTGGCCTCCTCCGTCCACGAGGACGTCTCGGGCTCCGGCTCGGGGGCGGGCTCCGGCTGCTGCTCCTCGGGGGTCGGGGTGGAGCGGTCCGGCAGACGCAGGTCGGCGGGGGCGGAGGCGGCGTCCGCGGCGACGTGGCCCAGGTCGGACAGCCAGGCGGTCGCCGTGTCCCGAGGGATCCGCACCGTCAGCACGCCCGCGGCGGCCGGCGCCATGGACGCCTGGTCCGCCTCGAGCATCAGGCTGCCGTCCGGCAGGAAGACCACCGCGTCCCAGACGCGACGGTTCTCCACCTGCTCCGGGGCGTCGACCGCCGAGTCCAGGCGCGAGCCGATCACGTCCGGGTCGTTGGCCATGCGCTGGCGCACCTCGGCGCGGAACGCGTCCCAGCCGTCGGGGGTGAAGAGATCGGCGGTCTCGAGCACGCGGTCCTCGCGGGCCGAGTACCAGATCACGTGCGAGGTGGACACGGAGTCCGTGCCGCGCCGCTCCGTGGCGAGCAGGCGGGCCGCGGCGATGTCCTCGGCCACGACGGCGAGCTGCGGCTGGATCTCCAGGCGCGGGTCCGCGCTCGGGTCGGTGTCCCGGCGGTACTGGTCGATCTGGTCGCGCACGGCCCCGGCCATGGCGTCCGTCCAGGCCGGCGCCCCGGACACCTGCAGCCACGCCCCGTGGTGGTCCGGGTCCTCGCCCTCGAGCACGGCGACGCTCGCCTCCGGCACCCGCTCGAGGTCGTGTGAGGGGACCTCGACCGTGAACGGGGCCATGTCCATGGACGGCAGGGCGGAGGCCGCCGTCGTGGCGGGCGCAGGCTCGGGCTGCGGCTCGGTGCGAGCACAGGCGCTCAGCGCCACCAGGGCGACGGCGGCCAGGCCGAGGGCCGCGCGGCCACGGCGGGGGGAGGGCAGGACGGGGTGCATGCGATTCACTTCCGGTGGTCGGAGGACTCCAGGATGGCCTCGACGCGGGCGGCCATCTCATCCGCGGTCGGCGGGCGCCAGTCCGGGTCGTTCCGGCGGCGGGCGTCACGGCGCAGGCGCAGGACCACCCAGATCGCGAGGAAGGCCAGGATCAGGACCAGGACGATGTTGGAGAAGACGTCCGCGTACTCGGAGACGACGTGGAACCGCTCCCCGAGCGCGTAGCCGCCGTAGACGAAGATCGCGTTCCAGATCAGGGAGCCCAGCGCCGTGAACAGGGTGAACTTCGCGAGGTTCATCCGCTCGATGCCCGCGGGGATGGAGATCAGGGAGCGGAACACGGGGACCATGCGGCCCAGGAACACGGTCCAGTAGCCGTATCGGATGAACCAGCGCTCGGTCTTGGCCACGTCCTCCATGTCCACCAGCGGCATGCGGTCCGCGAGGCGGTACATGCGGTGGCGGCCGAGCCACGCGCCGAGGCCGTAGAGGGCCAGCGCTCCGACGATCGAGCCGACCGTCGCCCAGACCAGCGCGGCATGCGGGCTGAAGGCGCCGCCGGCCGCGGTGAAGCCTGCCAGGGGCAGGATCACCTCGGACGGGATGGGCGGGAAGATGTTCTCCGCGAAGACGGCCAGGCCGACGCCGATCGGGCCGACCGCCTCCATGATGTCCACGACGATGTTGCCGAGCCAGCCGTAGTCGGTGGGCGCGGCGGCGGCCACGGTCAGGGGTGCGACGAGGGGGAGCATGCGCCCCATTGTCCATCATCGACCGCCTCCGCGACGTGGTGGAGGCGCCGACGTCGTCCGCTCTGCGCGCACAGCCGCGCCTCCGGGCGGGCGGGAGCGGGCTGCCATTGGTACTGTCGGAGGTGCAGACCGCTCACCGACCGTTCGCGCCACACCCCACTCCACGTGCGTGCCGCGGGCCCTACTGGAAGGAAGACTCCATGAGCATCGTCCAGATTCCGCTGCGCCTGGCCTCCGGCGCGTTCATCCTGAACTCCGGCCTGAACAAGCGCGGCATCTCCGCGGAGCAGGCCCAGGGCCTGCGCGACATGAGCGCCCGCGGCCTGCCCGCGCTGGCCAACCTGTCACCGGAGCAGTTCAAGAAGTTCCTCGTGACCACCGAGATCGGCGTGGGCTCGGCCCTGCTGGCCCCGTTCGTCCCGGGCTGGCTCGCCGGCTCCGCCCTGACCGCGTTCTCCGGCGGCCTGTTCTCCATGTACCTGAACACCCCGGAGATGACCGAGGCGGACGGCGTGCGCCCGTCCCAGGAGGGCACCGCCGTCGCCAAGGACATCTTCCTGGTCGGCTCCGGCCTGGCCATCGCCGCCGACTCCGTGGCCAACCGCCCCGGCAAGCGCCGCAAGGCCGCCAAGAAGCGCGCCGCCCGCATCGAGGGCGCCCGCGACGCCAAGGTGCAGGCCATCCGCGACGCCCAGGACGAGAAGGTCGCCGCGATCCACGCCGCCCGTGAGGAGCAGGTCGCCGCGCTGCGCGAGGCCCGTGACGAGCTGAAGAAGCTGCGCAAGAAGGCCTGACGCCCCCGCCGCATGCCTGAGGGGCCCCGCCCGGACCACGGTCCAGGCGGGGCCCCTCACGCATGCGCCCGCCCACCGGGCGGGCAGGCTCAGAGGTCGATCTCGGTGGGGTGCAGCACGCGGCGCAGGAAGTCCTGGGTGCGCGGCTGCTGGGGGTCGGAGATCACCGCGGCGGCCGGGCCGGCCTCCACCACGACGCCGCCGTCCATGAACACGACCCGGTCGGCCACCTCACGGGCGAAGCCCATCTCGTGGGTGACCACGAGCATGGTCATGCCGTCGCGGGCCAGCTGACGCATGATCGCCAGGACGTCGCCGACGGTCTCGGGGTCGAGGGCCGAGGTGGGCTCGTCGAAGAGCATCAGCTGCGGGTCCATGGCCAGCGCACGGGCGATCGCCACGCGCTGCTGCTGGCCGCCGGAGAGCTGGTCCGGGTAGCGGTCCTCGAGCTCGGCCAGGCCCACGCGGGCCAGCTGCCGACGGGCGATGTCCGCCGCCTCGGCCTTGCCCCGCTTGAGCACCTTGAGCTGGGCCACGGTGCAGTTCTCCAGCACGGACAGGTGCGGGAACAGGTTGAACTGCTGGAACACCATGCCCACGTGGCGGCGCAGCACGTCCAGGTCCACGTCCTCGTCCGTGACCGTGAACTCACCGACCGTGACGACGCCCGAGTCGGGCTTCTCCAGCAGGTTCACGCAGCGCAGGAGGGTGGACTTGCCCGAGCCGGACGGGCCGATCAGGCACACGACCTCGCCAGGGGCGACCTCGAGGTCGATGCCGCGCAGCACGTGGTTGGCGCCGAAGGACTTGTTGAGGCCGGCCACATGCACGCCGGCGGCGTCCGCGGCGGCCACCGCGCCGAAGGATCCGGTGATGGGGTTCTGCTGGGCCATCTCAGTGCCCCTTCTTGGTCGAACGGGCCTCGAACCGGCGGGCCAGCAGGGACAGCGGCACGGTGATCACGAGGTAGAACAGGCCGGCCACGAGGATCGGCGTCATGCCGGCGTCGAGGGCGGAGATGCCGTCGCGGCCGAACTTGGTGAGCTCGTACTCGTGCGCGGCCAGGCCGAGCACGTAGACCAGCGAGGAATCCTTGGTCAGGAGGATGACCTCATTGGTGAGCGGCGGCAGCACGATGCGGAACGCCTGGGGGATCACGATGGTGACCATGGCCCGCCACGTCGGCATGCCGAGGGACCGGGCCGCCTCCATCTGGCCGCGGGGCACGGCCTGCAGGCCGGCACGCAGGGTCTCGGCGATGTAGGCGGCCGAGACCATGCCCAGGGCCGCCATCACGACGACGGGGATCGGCCAGGACACCCCGAACGCGAAGGGCACCCCGTAGCCGAAGGCGAGGAACACCAGCAGCGCGGGGACGCCGCGGAAGAACTCCACGTAGGCGGTGGCCAGCCACCGGTACGGGCCGAACGAGCTCAAACGCATGAGCGCGAGCACGATGCCGCCCAGCAGGCCGACGACGAACGAGGTGACCGTGTAGAACAGCGTGTTGCCCAGCCCCACGAGGATCACGTTGGGGAACATCGGGGCCACGGCGGGGAAGTTCAGGACGTTCTCGGCGAGCGCGCCCCAGTCGATGAGGACGGCCAGGACGACGAGGGCGAGGACGAAGACGGCCGCCTGGATGATCAGGGACAGCCGACGACGGCGGCGCGCGCGGCCGGGCTTCAGGGCCGGTGCCGGCGAGACGGGGGCCTGCGTGCTCATCGGTAGTCCTCCTGTGCCTGACCGAACCAGCGCTCCTGGAGCTCGGCCACGGTGCCGTCGTTGCGCAGCTCCTGCAGCGCGCGGTTCACGGCGGAGCCGAGCTGCGCCTTCTGCGGGCCGACCGCCATGCCGAGCTGCTCGCCCGTGGGCAGCGACTCGACCACCTCGAAGCGATCGTCGTCCTTGAGGGAGTAGAGGAGCACGGACTGGTTGCCCAGGGCGGCGTCCACGGTGCCGGCCTGGAGGGCCTGGATCTGCATGCCGCCGTCCTCGAACTGCACGGGGCTCAGGCCGTTCTGCTGGGCGTACTCGTCGCCGGTGGTCGCGGCCTGCACGCCGATCCGACGGCCCTTCGCGGAGTCGACGTCGGTGATGCCGGAGCCCTTCTTCGCGACCAGGACGAGGTCGTCGTCGAGGTAGGGGAGGGTGAAGGCCATGACGCGCTGGCGGGCCTCGGTGATGGAGATCGACGAGGCGTTCACGTCGCAGCCGGTGAGCGAGGCACCCGACTCGATGGCCTCGAAGGAGGAGTCGATCACGTTCACCCCGAGACCCAGCTCCTCCGCCACCGCCTCGACCAGCTGGATGTCGTAGCCGGTCAGCTCACCGTTCTCCTCGAACTCGAAGGGCGGGTAGGGGATGTCGGAGCAGACCGTCAGGACGCCGGGCTGGACGAGGCCGTACGAGGTGCTCAGGTCGTCGTCGGACACGATGCCGGCGGATCCGGCGTCGCCGCCGAGGACGGCGCAGCCGGTGAGCAGCGCCGCCGACGCGGTGAGCCCCACGGCGCCGAGGAGGCGGGAGTGGATGCGGGTCATGGAGTGCCTTCTGGGCCGCCGTCGGGAGGACGGGCGTGCGGGTCGGAGGGAGCCGGCAGAGTGACGTGTTCCGCCGTGATTGGTGGTCATCGTAGTGCGTCGGGGGCCGTCGCGGGCGCCGGGAGACGACTCGTCCCCGCGGAGCGAGCCGATCGACCGGTGGCCCTGCCGCGGCCCGCCTCGGCAGACGAAGACTGGCCTTGCGCTGTGGAGATTGTCAGGCTGGTCACATCGTCGTCACCCGGTCTGAGAGGTCTCTCATGCTCCGCACCGCCGCCCCCGCTCGCCCCGCTGCCCCCCTGTCCCTGCTCGCCGTGGGCGCCCTCGCGCTCGTCGGCTGCGGTGGGGGAGGCGGCGAGGCCTCGTCCTCCTCGGCCGACGCGTCCGAGTCCGCCCCGACGGGGGCCGGCTCGGGCCTCACGGCCGAGCAGGAGGAGCGCGTGGAGGCGCTCGAGGACGTCCTGCTCACCCCCGAGACCGCGCCCGACGGCGTGTTCACGGACATGGAGACCCAGGCCGGCGGCGGCGGGGAGCCGATCAGCACCAGCCTGAGCCTGACGGGCGTCACCCCCACGGGCGCCTGCGCGGACCTCATCGAGCAGATCAACACGCAGCAGGCGCCCGGGCTCGGCGGTGCGCTGGCCCAGTACGAGGTGGACCCGGACGCCGTCACCGGCCTGGCCGGCTCCCAGGCCGGGGCGTTCGGCATGGTCGCGGTCACCGACGACGGCACCGATCTGCTGGCGCCCTTCGGCGAGCTGGCCGACACGTGCGGCACGTTCGGCGACCCGGACGGCGTCGAGGCGGCCTTCACGAAGGTGCCCGGCGTGCCGGACGCGGTCCACATCGCCCTGGGGAACTCGGGCATGGACACGGCCGTGTTCACCATGACCGTCGGCGGCGTCACGGACGGGGACGAGCTCGTGTACCTCGGCATGGTGGGCCTCGACGAGGAGATCGCGGCCGAGACGCTGCGTGCCCAGGTCGAGGCGTTCGAGAAGCGGGAGCGCTGACCTCTCAGTCGTCGGGCCGGGGCGTCGGCTCGAGGCGGGCGCCGTCGTCGGACACCGGGTCCGCGTGGAACGGGCTGCCCGAGCTGACGTCCTCCGGGCCTCGCCGTCCCGACTCGACCGCGAGGAGGCGCCCCTCCTCGGAGAGCAGGGGTGTGGCCTCGATCGTGAGGTCCTCGCCGGCGCGCACGGCGTCGGCTACGAGCCGGGCCAGGCGGCGGTTGCGGGCCTCGTACCGTTCGGAGTCCTCGAGCACCGCGGTGTGCCGCGTCGCCAGCTGGATCTCGACGGAGGCGTCGATGCCGACGGCCAGCTGGCGGGCACGCAGCACCTCCGCGTCGAAGGCGGCCCCGGCCAACAGCACGATGCACGCCACCCACGCGAGGGCGAGCACGCCGATCGCGGAGTTGATCCGCCCGACCACGGCGAACTGGCCGAACCGGTCCGTGATCCAGCCCAGGGCCACGGTGGCGCCGAAGAGCAGGACCACCACGGCCACGGCGCCGAGCGAGAGCGGGCGGTAGCGGGGCTGCCGGACGTTGGGACCCAGGCGGTAGGCGAGGGTCACGATCAGGGCGATCACCACGAGGATGACCGGCCACTTCACCACGTTCCACGTCTGGACCGTCTCCTCCGGCAGGCCGACGGCCTGGCCGAGGCGCTGGGAGAGGTCCCCGCCGACGACCACCAGGATCGTGATCAGCACGGCGCCGAGCATGAGGGCGAGGGTCTCGACGAAGACCACGAGGCGGAAGTGGAGGAAGGGCCGGCCCTCGCGGGTGTCGTGGATGCGGTGCATGGCCCGGTGGAACGCGGCGACGGCGCCCGAGGCGGACACCACGGTGCCGACGGCCCCCAGGACGACGGCGCCGGTGCCGGGCCCGGCCGAGCCGAGGGTCAGGATCCACTCGCGGACGACGTCGGGCGTCAGCGACGGCCAGATCTCGGCGGCCAGGTGCGCCGCGGCGTCCACGGTCTCCTCCTCGACGCCCAGCAGCGAGACCACGGAGAGCAGGGCGACCACGGTGGGCAGCAGGGACAGCGCCCCGAAGAAGGTCATGGCGGCGGCCACATCCCAGACCTGCAGCTCGAAGAGCCGGTGCAGGGTGCGGCGCAGGACGTACAGCAGGGACACCCGCGGTCGGGTGTACGTGCGGAGGCGCCGGGGCGCCGCTGTGGAGCCGGCCATGGCACCAACGTACCGGCGCGAGGGGGAATAGCCCTGGTGCGTGGAGGGTTGAGCTATATAGACTCAACTTCGTCTGCGGCGGGAACGGCCCGCGGTCGACGGTTGTCCGACACCCCGGGACACGGGAGAGAAGGAGCCAATAGTCCATGGATGCCAAGTTCACCACCAAGAGCCAGGAGGCGCTCTCGGCTGCGGCCATGAACGCCTCCACCGCCGGCAACCCCCAGGTCGAGCCGGCCCACCTGCTGAAGGCCCTGATGGACCAGCGGGAGTCCGTCGCCGTGGCCGTCCTGAAGGCCGCCGGGGCCGACCCCGACGCCGTCTCCACGGCGGCCTCCTCGGCCATCCGACGCCTGCCCTCCACCCAGGGCAGCACGGTGGCCCAGCCCCAGTTCTCGCGCGCCGCCCTGCAGGTCGTGCAGAACGCGCGCACCCAGGCCGAGCAGCGCTCGGACGAGTTCGTCTCCACCGAGCACCTGCTGCTCGGCGTGGCAGCGGACTCCGGCGAGGCCGGTGAGGCACTGCGCTCGAACGGGGCGAGCCTCGAGGCGCTCGCCGCCGCCCTGACCCTGGTGCGCGGCGACTCCCGCGTCACCACCCAGGACCCGGAGACCACCTTCCAGTCCCTGGAGAAGTACGGCACGGACCTCACCGAGATCGCCCGCTCCGGCAAGCTCGACCCGGTGATCGGCCGCGACGCCGAGATCCGCCGTGTGGTGCAGGTGCTCTCGCGCCGCACCAAGAACAACCCCGTGCTCATCGGCGAGCCCGGCGTCGGCAAGACCGCCGTCGTCGAGGGCCTGGCCCAGCGGATGGTGGCCGGGGACGTCCCCGAGTCCCTGCGCGGCAAGACGCTGATCAGCCTGGACCTGGGCGCCATGGTCGCCGGCGCCAAGTACCGCGGCGAGTTCGAGGAGCGCCTGAAGGCCGTCCTCGAGGAGATCAAGGCCGCCGAGGGGCAGGTCGTCACGTTCATCGACGAGATCCACACCGTCGTGGGCGCGGGCGCGTCCGAGGGCGCCATGGACGCCGGCAACATGCTCAAGCCCATGCTGGCCCGCGGCGAGCTGCGCCTGATCGGCGCGACCACCTTGGACGAGTACCGCGAGAACATCGAGAAGGACCCCGCCCTGGAGCGCCGCTTCCAGCAGGTCTTCGTGGGCGAGCCCAGCGTGGACGACACGATCGCCATCCTGCGCGGGCTCAAGGAGCGCTACGAGGCCCACCACAAGGTGGCCATCGCCGACTCCGCGCTCGTGGCCGCGGCCGCGCTGTCCGACCGGTACATCACCGGCCGCCAGCTGCCCGACAAGGCCATCGACCTCGTGGACGAGGCCGCCTCGCGCCTGCGCATGGAGATCGACTCCGCCCCCGAGGAGATCGACGTCCTGCGCCGCCAGGTGGACCGCCTGACCATGGAGGAGCTCGCCCTCGAGGGCGAGACGGACCCGGCATCCGTCGAGCGGCTCGAGGCCCTGCGTGCCGAGAAGGCGGACCGCGAGGAGGAGCTCACCGCCCTCACCGCCCGCTGGGACGCGGAGAAGGCCACCCTGAACGAGGCCGGTGACCTGCGCGCCAAGGTGGACGAGCTGCGCTCGCTGGCCGAGAAGGCCCAGCGCGACGGCGACCTCGCCGAGGCCTCCCGCCTGCTGTACGGCGAGATCCCCGCGCTGGAGAAGCAGCTCGAGGAGGCGGACCGCGCCGCCCGCGAGGCCGACCGCTCGGCCACCGAGCCGATGGTCTCCGAGGAGGTCACGGCGGACGACATCGCCGAAGTGGTCTCCGCGTGGACCGGCATCCCCGCGGGTCGCATGCTCACCGCCGAGTCCGAGAAGCTGCTCACCATGGAGGAGCACCTCGGCGAGCGGCTGATCGGGCAGCGGGACGCCGTCGTCGCCGTCGCGGACGCGGTGCGCCGCTCGCGGGCCGGCATCGCGGACCCGAATCGGCCCACCGGCTCGTTCCTGTTCCTGGGCCCCACGGGCGTGGGCAAGACCGAGCTCGCCAAGGCGCTCGCGGAGTTCCTCTTCGACGACGAGCGCGCCATGGTGCGGATCGACATGTCCGAGTACGCGGAGAAGCACTCCGTCTCCCGCCTGGTCGGCGCCCCTCCGGGCTACGTCGGCTACGACGAGGGCGGCCAGCTCACGGAGGCCGTGCGGCGCCGGCCGTACTCGGTGGTGCTGCTGGACGAGGTGGAGAAGGCCCATCCCGAGGTCTTCGACATCCTGCTCCAGGTGCTCGACGACGGCCGCCTCACCGACGGCCAGGGCCGCACCGTGGACTTCCGCAACGTGATCCTGATCCTCACCTCGAACCTGGGCTCGCAGTTCCTCGTGGACCCGACCCTGGATGAGGCCGCCAAGCGCGAGTCCGTGATGTCCGTGGTGCGCGGGGCGTTCAAGCCCGAGTTCCTCAACCGCCTGGACGAGATCGTGCTGTTCGACGCGCTCACCGTGGCCGAGCTGACGCGGATCGTGGACCTGCAGGTCGCCTCCCTGCAGGCGCGCCTGACGGACCGCCGCCTCACCCTCGAGGTGTCCGACGCCGCCAAGGCGTGGCTCGCCGAGACCGGGTTCGACCCGGCCTACGGCGCCCGCCCGCTGCGCCGCCTGGTGCAGCGCGAGATCGGCGACCAGCTGGCCCGCGGCATCCTCGCCGGGGAGATCGCGGACGGGGACACCGTGGTCGTGGACCGTGTCGAGGGCGAGAACGGCCTCACCGTGACCCGGAAGGGCTGACGCCGGGACCGACGGACCGTGTTCCTCCTCCCTCTGGCGCGTCGGGGGCGGTTTCGGGTG
>NZ_JBQPDO010000007.1:0-128404 GCF_052220525.1 Micrococcus sp. TCR-5 | reverse complement strand
CGTTCACGTGGCCGGGCTAGAAAACCTTACCACGTGATCCGACCATGTCAACTCCGCTCAACGCGGTGTCAGACACTCACCGGACCATCCACGTGGAAGGCCTCGAAAAGCTTACCACATGATTGCCGGCTGTCAAACCAGATCATCTTCTTCAGGAATCCCGACCCGCATCACTGCCGGCCGCGCACCCGGTGAGCACCACCCGCCCTGGACCTGCCATTCTCGGCATGAATCCGCGGATTCTGTGTTCTTCACCCCGCCTCCCTGTCACCCGGTCGGCGTCTTGAGCACGAGATGGAACTCTACACACGAATCCCACCGAACACAAAATCAGGGGTGACACCCGGCGTCCGGGCACGAGGGAGGGCCCCGTTCTCCGCAGAATCCTGCGGAGAACGGGGCCCTGTGCTCCTCCCGTGGGCGGTTCCTCCGCCGTCGCCGCCCGTCGTGTCCTCGGTCACTTCTGGCGACCCGGTGGACACCGGTGGTCTGCGGCCGTGGTCAGGCCTCCCCCAGGTCCGCACCCGCCATGTTCTTCTTGCCCCGGCGCACCAGCAGGTGCCGGCCGGCGAAGGCGTCGTCTCGGGTGAACACCTGGTCGGCATCCGTCACCCGCACGTTGTTCACCGAGGCGCCGCCGTCGCGCACCGTCCGACGCGCCTCGGAGCGCGAGGCGACCAGCCCGGTGGAGACCAGCAGCTCGACCGCGGTCACGGTGCCCGGCTCCCCCTCCCACTGGGTCCGGTCGGCCTGCGGCAGCTCGGCCAGCACGGCGGTCAGCGTGTCCGGGTCCACCGTGGTGAGGTCGCCGCCTCCGAACACCGCCTGGGAGGCCTCGATGACCTTCGTCGTCGTCTCCTCTCCGTGGGCCAGCGCCGTGACCTCCCACGCCAGGCGCCTCTGGGCTTCCCGGCGGAACGGCTCGTCGGCCACCTTCTGCGCGTACTCCTCGATCTCCGCGCGGGTCAGGAACGTGAAGACCTTGAGTCGGTCGACGACGTCCGCGTCCGCCGTGTTGAGCCAGAACTGGTAGAAGGCGTACGGGGAGCACATCTCCGCGTCGAGCCAGACGGCGTTGCCCTCGGACTTGCCGAACTTGGTGCCGTCCGCGTTCGTGATCAGCGGCGTGCCCAGCGCATGGGCGTGGGTCCCCTCCACCTTGCGGATCAGCTCGGTGCCGGCGGTGAGGTTGCCCCACTGGTCGGAGCCGCCGGTCTGGAGGGTCACGCCGTGCCGGCGGTGCAGCTCGAGGAAGTCGTTGCCCTGCAGCACCTGGTAGGAGAACTCCGTGTAGGAGATGCCCTCATCAGAGTTCAGGCGCTTGGCCACGATCTCCTTCTTCACCATCGTGCCGACGCGGAAGTTCTTGCCGACGTCCCGCAGGAAGTCCAGCGCGCTCATGCCCGCGGTCCAGTCCAGGTTGTTGACCATGGTCGCCGCGTTCTCCCCCTCGAAGGAGAGGTACGGCTCGATCTGCGCGCGCAGCGACTCCACCCACGCCGCCACGGTCTCCTGCGAGTTCAGGACGCGCTCCGAGGTCTGCCGCGGGTCGCCGATGAGGCCGGTGGCGCCGCCCACGAGGGCATACGGGCGGTGGCCGGCGAGCTGCAGGCGGCGCAGGGTGAGCAGCTGGACCAGGTGTCCCAGGTGGAGAGACGGAGCGGTCGGGTCGAAGCCGCAGTAATACGAGACGGGCTCCCCGGCCAGCGCCTGTTCCAGCGCGGCCTCGTCCGTCGAGACGTGCACGAGCCCGCGCCAGCGCAGCTCCTGCCAGACGTTCTCGAAGCTCGGGTCGTTCGCCTGTGCGCGCAGTCGGGCCGCGCGCTCCTCGTTCTGGGGTGCCATAGCCCCCAGCCTAGCGACGCGCCCGCGCGCCTCCGCGACGCCGCGCACGTGCGACGTCGCCCGCGGGGCTCACTCCGGGACGTCCGCCAGCCCGGCCGGCAGCGCGGCCGCGTCCGTCCCGGCGACGACGGACAACGACTGGGTGGCGCGGGTCATCGCCACGTACAGATCGCCCACCACGCCGCGCGCGTCGGCCACGATCCGCTCGGGCGAGACGAGGACGACGGTGTCGAACTCCAGTCCCTTGGTCTCCCACGGGGTGGCGACGACGATCTCGACGCCGGGCAGCGGCGCGGTGTCCACGGCCGCCTCCCCCCACCGCTCCCGGAGGACCGTGAGCAGCTCCCCCGTCCGCCCGGCGGGGGCGATCACGGCGGTCAGGGCCTCGGGCACGCGGTCCCGCTCGACCTCGACCGCGTCGAGGGCCAGGGCCGCGACGTCCCCGCCCGGCTCCGTCACCAGGCGCGGGCGGTGGTCGCCCTCGCGCACGGCGCGCGGATGGGAGACCTCGAGCCCGGCCGCCCGTGCGACCTGCGCGGCCCAGCGCATCACGCGCGCGGGCGAGCGGTAGTTCACGGTCAGCTCTTCCAGGCGCCAGCGGTCCCCGAACTCCGGGGCGAGGACGGACGCCCACGAGCCGGCCGCGTCACGACGGGAGGACTGCGCGATGTCCCCCACGATGGTGAACGACTTCATCGGGCAGCGGCGCGCCAGCAGGCGCCACTGCATCGGAGAGAGCTCCTGAGCCTCGTCCACCACCACGTGCCCGTACGTCCAGGTGCGGTCGTGGGCCGCGGTCTCAGCGGTGGTCCGTCGCACCCCGCGTGCCTCATTGGCCGCGGCCAGCTGCTCGGCGTCCACGACGCCGTCGACGCCCAGGTCCGCGAGCGTCTGGTGCATGTTCTCCAGGGACGCCCTGGCGTTCTCGAGGTTGCGCTCGTGCTGGGCCGCGAACTCACCGCCCCGGCCCGGGGTCTCGAGGCGTCCGAGCAGCTCGGCCGCCTCGTCCAGCAGGGGCACGTCGGCCTCGGTCCAGGGGGCGTCGGCCGGCCGCAGGAGCGTGCCGACCTCGGCGTCGGAGAGCCACGGGGCGGCCGCCCGGAGCAGGTCCTCCCGGGTGAGGAGGTCGCCGATCAGCTTCTCCGGCGTCAGCGGCATCCAGCAGAGGTTGAGCGCGATGCGCACGTCGCGCGAGGTGCGCACGTCCTCCAGCAGGAGGTCACGCTGCACCGGGGTGCCCGAGGACTTCTCCAGCTTCTTGCGCAGCTTCTCCGCGAGCTCGCGGACGAGGATCTTCACGAACGTCACCCGGGCCTCGTTGTGGGGCTTGCGGGTGGCCCGCGCCTTGTCCCGGGCGCGCCGGACCATGGCCGGCTTGAGCTTGACGGCCGTGCCGTCGATCATCAGGCGCCGCGGCTCGACGAGCAGGCGCTGGCGCTGCGCGACCGCGTGGGCGACGGCGTCCACCATGTCCAGCCGGCCCTTCACCGCCGCCGCGTCGAGGTCCCGCTCCGGGACGGCCCGCACACCCGGCATCAGCGTCCCCAGCGAGGACATCACGACACCGGTCTCGCCCAGCGAGGGCAGCACCCGCTCGATGTACCGCATGAACGCGGTCGACGGGCCGACGATCAGCACGCCCGAGCGCGCGAGGCGCTCCCGGTGGGTGTACAGCAGGTAGGCGGCGCGGTGCAGGGCGACGGCGGTCTTCCCCGTGCCGGGCCCGCCCTGCACCACGACCGCCCCGGGCAGGGGCGCGCGGATCACCTCGTCCTGCTCCGCCTGGATCGTGGCGACGATGTCCCCCATCCGTCCCGTGCGTCGGGCGGTGACGGCGGCCAGCAGCGCACCCTGGGCATCGGCGCGCACGCCGTCCTCGCCCAGCAGCGTCGGGTCCAGGATGTCGTCCTCGAGGTCGCGCACCTCGCGCCCCCGCAGCATCAGGTGACGACGACGGCGCACGCGGCCCCGGTGGGCCGCCGTCGCCTGGTAGAAGGCGCCGGCCTCGGCCGCGCGCCAGTCGACGAGGAGGCGCTCGTGGTCCTCGGTGGTGAGGCCGATGCGCCCGATGTACCGCTGCTCGTCGGCCCCACCCTCCCGCTCGGCGTCGAGGTCGAGCCGGCCGAAGACGAGGCGGTCGTCCACGGCGTAGAGCTGGGCGAGTCGGTCCTCGTAGAGGCTGGCGAAGGCGTCGCGCTCGGAGTGGTTCTGCAGCGACCCCTGCGGGCCGGTCCGGCGCACGGCCGCGAGCTGGCGCTCCTTCTCCTCACGCAGGGCGTCGAGGCGGGCGTACCGCTCGGCGACCCGACCCCGCTCGAGGTCGAGCTCGGACTGGCGGACGGACACGGTATCGGTCATCGGGGGCCCTCGCGGTGCGGTGAGGGGCGGACCACGCTGCGGCCCGCCCGGCGGAAAAGTGACCACCCATGCTACGCCGACCGCGGTGAACGGCGGGTGACGCGGCGGTGCCCTGGGGGCGCCGCCGCGTCCGGCCCGGTCGGCGCCGCCTCGGCCGGGCGACCGCGTCAGCGGGCGTCGACGACGGAGCCCGGCGTGTCGGCCCAGCGGCGCAGCGGCGCCAGGGCGTCCTCGAGCGCCCCGATCTGCGCCGCGACGGCCGTCGGCGCGGTCCCGCCCTGGGCGTCGCGAGAGGCGAGCGAGCCCTCCGTGCTGAGCACCTCGCGGACCTGCGGGGTCAGCGCCGGCGAGATGGCCGCGTACTCGTCGTCCGTGAGGTCCCACAGCTCCACGCCCCGGGCCTCGGCCGCCTTCACGGCCTCGCCCGACAGCTCGTGGGCCTCGCGGAACGGGACCCCCTGGCGGACGAGCCACTCGGCGACGTCGGTGGCCAGCGCGAAGCCCTGCGGGGCCAGCTCCGCCATGCGCTCCGTCTGGAACTCGAGGGTGGCGATCATCCCGGAGACGGCGGGCAGCAGCAGCTCGAGGGTGTCCGCGGCGTCGAAGACGGGCTCCTTGTCCTCCTGCAGGTCGCGGTTGTAGGCCAGCGGCATGCCCTTGAGCGTGGCCAGCAGCCCCGTGAGGTCGCCGATGAGGCGGCCGGACTTGCCGCGGGCCAGCTCGGCGACGTCCGGGTTCTTCTTCTGCGGCATGATCGAGGACCCCGTGGAGTACGCGTCGTGCAGCGTCACGAAGCCCGCCTCCTTGGTGGCCCAGAAGATGACCTCCTCCGAGATGCGGGACAGGTCGACGCCGACCATCGCGGCGACCCACGCGAACTCCGCGTACACGTCGCGGGCGGCGGTGCCGTCGATCGAGTTCCACACGGCCGACTCGAAGCCGAGCTCGGTGGCCACGGCGTTCGGGTCCAGACCCAGGGAGGAGCCGGCCAGGGCCCCGGAGCCGTACGGCGAGACGGCCGCGCGCGCGTCCCAGTCCACGAGCCGCTGCAGGTCCCGCGCGAACGCCCAGGCGTGCGCGAGCAGGTGGTGCGAGAGCAGGACGGGCTGCGCGTGCTGCAGGTGGGTGCGGCCCGGCATCGGCGCGTACGGGTGCGCCCGCGCCTGATCGAGCAGCGCGTCCACCGTGGCGATCACGCCCCGCGCGATGATGCGGGCGTGGTCGCGCAGGAACATCCGGCCGAGGGTGGCGACCTGGTCGTTGCGGGATCGGCCGGCCCGCAGGCGGCCGCCGAGCTCGGGACCGGCCCGCTCGATGAGGCCGCGCTCGAGCGAGCCGTGCACGTCCTCATCGGACGCCGCCGGGGTGTAGGCACCGGAACGCACGTCCGCCTCGAGCCGGTCGAGGGCCGCGATCATCCCGTCCAGGTCGTCCGCACTGAGCAGACCGGCGGTGTGCAGCACCCGGGCGTGGGCACGGGAGCCGGCGATGTCATAGGGCGCCAGGCGCCAGTCGAAGTGCGTGGACTTGCTGAGCGCGGCGAGCGCCTCGGAAGGGCCGCCGGCGAAGCGGCCGCCCCACAGGGCGCCCTCGTTGGTCCCGTGGCGGGCGTCGGTGTTCTCGGTCATCGAAGGTCTCCTCGAGGTCGGTGACAGGCCGACGGCGGCCGGCCCGGGCGCGGGCGGGCCGCCGTCGTGCGCGGGGCGTGCGGGGTCAGTCGTTGGACAGGCGGGCGACGTCCTGGAGGTCGTCGCCGCCGCGCAGGCGCTGCTCGCGCTCCGAGGCCGTCTTCGCGGACAGGCCGAAGATGTCGATGAACCCGCGGGCCGAGGACTGGTCGAACGAGTCGCCCTCGTCGTACGTGGCGAGGTTGAAGTCGTACAGGCCGGTCTCGGACCGGCGACCCTGCACCGTGGCACGGCCGCCGTGGAGCTCCAGGCGGATCTCACCGTTGACGTGCTCCTGGGTCGCGTCGATGAACGTGTCCAGGTTCCGCTTCAGCGGGGAGTACCACTGGCCGTCGTAGACCAGCTCGGTCCAACGCTGGTCCACATGCTTCTTGAAGCGCGCCTGTTCCCGCTCCAGGGTGACGTTCTCGAGCTCACGGTGGGCCGCGATCAGCGCCATGGCGCCCGGTGCCTCGTAGATCTCGCGGGACTTGATGCCCACGAGGCGGTCCTCGACGATGTCGATCCGGCCCACGCCCTGGGCACCGGCCCGGCGGTTGAGCTCCTCGATGATCTCCAGCGGGCTCAGCGCGCGGCCGTCGAGGGCCGTGGGGACGCCGCGCTCGAAGGCGATCGTGACCACGTCCGGCGCCGGCGGGAAGGCGGGGTCGTCCGTGTAGTCGTAGACGTCCTTCGTGGGGCCGTTCCAGATGTCCTCGAGGAAGCCGGTCTCGACGGCGCGGCCCCACACGTTCTGGTCGATCGAGAACGGGTTCTTCTTGGTGGTGACGATCGGCAGGTCGTTGCGCTCGGCGTACTCGATGGCCTTCTCGCGGGTCAGGGCGAGGTCGCGCACCGGGGCGATGCACTTCAGGTCGGGCCCGAGGGTCTGGATGGAGACCTCGAAGCGGACCTGGTCGTTGCCCTTGCCGGTGCAGCCGTGCGCCACCGTCGAGGCGCCGAACTGGCGGGCCGCCGCGACCAGGTGGCGGGAGATCACCGGGCGCGAGATCGCGGAGACCAGCGGGTAGGCGTCCATGTAGAGGGCGTTGGCCTTGAGCGTGGGCATGCAGTACTGCTCGGCGAACTCGTCACGCGCGTCGGCGACATAGGCCTCGACGGCGCCGCAGTCCAGGGCGCGCTGGCGGATCGTCTCGAGGGACTCGCCCCCCTGGCCCACGTCGACCGCGACGGCGACGACCTCGGCGCCCGTGGCCTCGGCGATCCAGCCGATGGCCACCGAGGTGTCCAGGCCGCCCGAGTAGGCAAGGATGATGCGTTCCTTCACGTTTTCTCCTCTTTATATAGGGGGGTCTCCGAGCGCGGCGCGTGGCCGTCGGAGGCGTGCTCGGTGGCGATCCTACCCGGGTCCTGAATAAATATGCAACTAACGGAATATCAGCTCTCAATGGCCCCTGTGCAGCCCCTCTGCGCCGACAGCGACGGCCACGGGCAACCATCGCCCCGCCCTCGAATCCCGGGTCGAACGCGACTCAGGTCACGGCCTCGGCCGTCGATCGTGACCTTTGCCCATGCTCCTGTGACGGAGGTTGTCCACACCGGTGGATCAGACACCATGACAGCAACTCCGGCCAGTAGCGTGCATTTCATCCACGCGCCCACGACTCTAGGGATCGATTCGTCACCCGATCTCAAATGTGAGACAGACGGGCAAGAATTCGTCGACCCATGATTTGACGCGAGGGGGGCTCCCGTCGTTGACTCTTCCGTAGCCGATTCGTGATCGAACCGTGATCTGACCGAGAGGTCGGGCACGGGGAGGCCACGACATCGAACCCCCTCCGACGGTCGCCCGCTGCTGGGTCGTCTCGAACCGACGGAGGGCATGACCCGACCAAGGAGAAGGACGACCCCGGTGTGCCTCGGCCACCGATCAGCGAGGACTCGCCATGGACACCATGACTCTCTTCACCACTTCCGCCACCCGCTCCCGCCGTGCCACCGCCTCGATCGTTGCGGGCATGACCCTCGCCGGCGCCGCCGCCGTGGGCTTCTCCGCCCTGGCCCAGGCCGCCACCGTGGACACCTGGGACCGCCTCGCCGAGTGCGAGTCCAACGGCACCTGGGACATCAACACCGGCAACGGCTTCTACGGCGGCGTGCAGTTCACCCTGTCCTCCTGGCAGGCCGTCGGCGGCGAGGGCTACCCGCACCAGGCCTCCAAGGCCGAGCAGATCAAGCGCGCCGAGATCCTCCAGGACCTGCAGGGCTGGGGCGCCTGGCCGCTGTGCTCGCAGAAGCTGGGCCTGACCCAGGCTGACGCGGACGCCGGTGACGTGGACGCCGGTGACGTGGACGCCACCGAGGCCGCCCCGGTCGCCGTGGAGCGCACCGCCACCGTGCAGCGCCAGTCCGCCGCCGACGAGGCTGCTGCTGAGCAGGCCGCTGCTGAGCAGGCTGCTGCCGACCAGGCCGCCGCCGAGCGCTGGGCCGCCGAGCAGGCTGCTGCCGACCAGGCCGCCGCCGAGCGCTGGGCCGCCGAGCAGGCTGCTGCCGACCAGGCCGCCGCCGAGCGCTGGGCCGCCGAGCAGGCTGCTGCCGAGCAGGCCGCCGCCGACAAGGCCGCTGCCCAGCGTGCCGCCGCCGCGGAGAAGGCTGCCGCTCAGAAGGCTGCCGCCGCGGAGAAGGCCGCCGCTCAGAAGGCTGCCGCCGCTGAGCAGGCCGCTGCCGCGGAGCAGGCCGTCGTCGCCGAGGCCGAGACCATCGTCGTCAAGTCCGGTGACTCCCTCTGGAAGCTCGCCAACGAGTACGAGGTGGAGGGTGGCTGGACCGCCCTCTACGAGGCCAACAAGGGCGCCGTCTCCGACGCCGCCGTGATCTACGTCGGCCAGGAGCTCGTCCTGCCGCAGGCCTGAGACGCCTGACCGGTCCCCCGGACCGGTACCACACGAGGAAGGCCCCCGCCGTCGGCGGGGGCCTTCCTCGTGCCTGGTGCCCGTCACCCGCGCGGGCGGGGCCGGACGGGTCGGTTAGCCCGCCAGACCCAGCAGGTGGGCCGCGACGGCCGGGGCGGACGTGGTCCCCGTGGTGATGAGGAGGATGGTGTCGTCGCCGGCGATCGTGCCCATCACGTGCTCCACGCGCGCCTGGTCGATCACGCTGGCCAGGAACTGCGCCGCGCCCGGGGGCGTGCGCAGGACCACGAGGTTCGCGGTGGGCTCGGCGGAGACGAGCAGCTCGCGGGCCATGCTCGCCAGGCGATTCAGCTGCGCGTCCGAGCCGCGGCCCGGCACGGCGGCGTCGTCGCCCTCCGCCGGAAGGGCGTAGACCATGCCGGCCGGCCCGCGCGTCCGCACCGCGCCGAGGTCCACCAGGTCCCGCGAGAGCGTGCCCTGGGTGACGGACAGCCCGCGATCGCCCAGGGCGTCCGAGAGTTCGGCCTGGGAGCGGATGCCCCGGGTGGCCAGGATCTCCCGGATCGCGGCCTGACGGGCGATCTTCGTCGTGGGGGCGGCCATCAGCGCGGCTCCTCGGCCAGGCCGGAGCGGTACAGCAGCCAGGCGATGAGCGCCTTCTGCGCGTGCAGCCGGTTCTCGGCCTCGTCGAACACCACGGACCGCGGCCCGTCGATCACCTCGGCCGTGACCTCGTAGCCCCGGTACGCGGGCAGGCAGTGCAGGAAGATCGCGTCGTCGGCCGCCCGCGCCATCGCGGCGGCGTCCACCTGGTAGTCCCGGAACAGCGCCAGGCGGGCCTCCTTCTCCTCCTCCTGGCCCATGGACACCCACGTGTCGGTCACGACGACGTCCGCGCCCGCCAGGGCCTCGGCCGCGTCCGTCGTGACGAGGACGGAACCGCCCGTCTCCGCCGCCCGCCGTCGGGCGGCGGCCACGACGTCCTCGGCAGGCAGGTGCCCCTCGGGGCCGGCGACCCGCACGTGCATGCCGGCCGTCGCGCAGCCGAGCAGATACGAGTGGGCCATGTTGTTCGCCGCGTCCCCCAGATACGTCAGAGTGCGGCCCGCCGTGCCGCCGAGGTGCTCGCGCACCGTCAGCAGGTCGGCGAGGATCTGACAGGGGTGGTAGTCGTCGCTGAGCGCATTGACCACGGGCACCGAGGAATGGGCGGCCATCTCCTCGAGACCGGCCTGCGCGAACGTGCGCCAGACGATGACGCCGACCATCCGCTCCAGCACGCGGGCCGTGTCCGCCACGGACTCCTTGTGGCCCAGCTGCGACTCCCCCGGGTTCACGATCAAGGGCGTCCCGCCGAGCTCGGCGATGCCGGCCGCGAACGAGACGCGGGTGCGCGTGGAGGTCTTGTCGAAGAACACGATGCCGGTCCGGGGCCCGGCCAGCGGGCGGTGCCGGAACCGGTCGGCCTTCATCTGCGCGGCGAGGTCGAGCACCTCGGCCTGCTCGGCCGGGGTGAGGTCCGTGTCCACCAGGAAGTGGCGGACGGCGGTGGCGGGGGTCATGGGCGGTCTCCTTCGGCGGGGGTCAGGGCGGCGGCCACGAGCCCGGGCAGGGCGGCGGCGAAGCGCTCGAGCTCGGCCACGGGCACGGTGAGCGGCGGGGCCAGGCGCAGGGTGGACGGGCCGGTGGCGTTGAGGATCCAGCCCGCCTCGAGGCCGGCGGCGACGACGGCGGGGGCCAGCCCGCCGGCCGGGACCGGTCCCGCGGGGTCGGCCAGGTCGACGCCGATCCACAGGCCGTGACCGCGCACCGCGGCCACCTCGGGCAGGTCCTCCAGCAGGGCGGCCACGGCCTCGCCCGCGGCGCGGACGTGGCCGAGCAGGCCCTCGTCCTCGACGGTCTGGAGCACGGCCAGGCCCGCGGCGGTGGCCAGGGGGTTGCCGCCGAACGTGGTGCCGTGCTGGCCGGCGGTGAGCAGCCCGGAGACGGCGGGGCCGACGCACACGAGCGCCCCGATCGGCACGCCGCCGCCCAGTCCCTTCGCCAGGGTGAAGGCGTCGGGCACCACCGGCTCTGCCGCACCGGTGACGGCCGGGTTCTGGAAGCCGAACCACGTGCCGGTGCGGCCCACGCCGGACTGCACCTCGTCGAGGATCATCAGGGCGCCGGCCTCGCGGGTCGCGGCCCGCACCTCGGCCAGGTAGCCGGCCGGCCAGCCGTGCACGCCGGCCTCGCCCTGGACCGGCTCGAGGATGACGGCGGCGACGGTGGCGCCGTCGTCGTCCGGGGCCAGGGCCGCCCGCAGGGCTGCGGCGTCCCCGCCCGGCACGTGCTCCACGCCGCCGGGCAGCGGCTCGAAGGGCGCCCGGTAGGCCTCCTTGTGCGTGAGCGCGAGGGCGCCCATCGTGCGGCCGTGGAAGGCCCGCTCGAGCGCGATCACCCGCGTCCGGCGGCCGGACGGGTCGTCCGCACCGTGGCGGCGGGCGAGCTTGAACGCGGCCTCGTTGGCCTCCGTGCCGGAGTTCGCGAAGAACACGGTGGAGCCCGCGGGCACGCCGGCCAGTTCCAGCAGGCGCTCGGCCAGGCGGATCTGCGGCTCGGACGTGAAGAGGTTGGACACGTGGCCGAGCGTGGCGATCTGCTCGGACACGGCCCGCACCAGCGCCGGGTGGCCGTGGCCGAGCGCATTCACGGCGATGCCGGCCAGCAGGTCCGTGTAGCGCCGGCCGTCGGCGTCCCACACGTGGACCCCCTCGCCGCGCACGAGCACGCGGGTGGGGCGGCCGAAGACGCCGGTCAGGGCGGCGTGGTAGCGCTCCAGCAGCGCGGACTGGTCGGTGCTCATGCGTCCTCCTCGGGGGTGGTCGGGGCGGTGGGTTCGGCGTCGGGCACCACCTGGGTGCCGACGCCCGCGGAGGTGAAGACCTCCAGCAGCATCGAGTGGGGGCGGCGGCCGTCCACGACGTGGGCGCGCTGCACGCCGGCGTCGACGGCCGCCAGGCACGCGGCCATCTTCGGGATCATCCCGGAGGCCAGGGAGGGCAGCAGCGCACGCAGCTGGGCGGCGGTGAGCGAGCTGATGAGGGAGTCCCGGTCCGGCCAGTCCGCGTAGAGGCCCTCGACGTCGGTGAGCAGCACGAGCTTCGCGGCGCCGAGGGCGGCGGCCAGGGCCGCGGCGGCGGTGTCCGCATTGACGTTGAGGACCTGCCCGGTGGGCTGGCCGTCGTCGTCGATCTCGGGGGCGACCGACGAGACCACGGGGATCCGCCCGGACTCGATCACGTCGAGGATCGCGGTCGGGTCGACGCCGGTGACCTCGCCCACGAGGCCGAGGTCCACCTCCTGCCCGTCCACGACGGCGCCCGTGCGGCGGGCGCGCAGCAGCCCCGCGTCCTCGCCGGAGAAGCCGACGGCGTACGGGCCGTGGGAGTTCACGAGGCCGACCAGCTCGCGGCCCACCTGTCCCGTGAGCACCATGCGGACCACGTCCATGGCCTCCTCGGTGGTCACGCGCAGGCCGCCGCGGAACTCGGACGCGATGCCGAGGCGGTCGAGCATCGCGTTGATCTGCGGGCCGCCGCCGTGCACCACCACGGGGTGGACCCCCACGTGGTGCAGGAACACGATGTCCTCGGCGAACGCCCGGCGCAGCTCCTCCGACACCATGGCGTTGCCGCCGTACTTGACGACCATGACGGTGCCGGCGAACCGCCGGATCCAGGGCAGGGCCTCGACGAGGACCTCCGCCTTGGACTCGGCGCGGTCGAGCCGGTCCGCGGTGGACAGGACGGGTGCGGCCGCCGTGGCCGGGTCGGTGTGCGGGCTCATGCTGGGGGTCCTCACGTGGAGTAGGCGGAGTTCTCGTGGACGTAGTCGTGCGTCAGGTCGTTGGTCCAGACCGTGGCCTCGGCGTCGCCGGCGTGCAGGTCGACCTCGACGAGCACCTCGCGGGCCGTCAGGTCCACGCGGGAGCGGTCCTCCCCCACACCGGAGGCGCGGCACACCTGGACGCCGTTGAAGCGCACGTCGAGGGCGTACGGGTCGAAGGCGGCGACCGACTCCGGGACCGTGCCGACGGCGGCGATCACGCGTCCCCAGTTCGGGTCCTGGCCGAAGATCGCGGTCTTGAACAGGTTGGAGCGGCCGACGGCGCGGGCGACGGCCTCGGCCGCTTCCTCGGTCTCGGCGTGGACCACGCGCACGGCGATGTCGTGCCGGGCGCCCTCGGCGTCGGCGACGAGCTGGCGGGACAGGTCCGCGCAGACCTCGTGGAGGGCCGCGGCGAACGCCTCGGGCTCGGGCGCGGTCCCGGACGCGCCCGAGGCCAGCAGGATCACGGTGTCGTTGGTGGACATGCACCCGTCCGAGTCGACCCGGTTGAAGGTGGCGCGCACGGCCTCGCGCAGGGCCGCGTCGAGGGCGGGGGCGGGGACGTCGGCGTCCGTGGTGATGACGCTGAGCATGGTGGCCATGCCGGGTGCCAGCATGCCCGCCCCCTTGGCCATGCCGCCCACGGTGAAGCCCGCGCCGCGGGCCACGGCGGTCTTGGCCACGGTGTCCGTGGTCTTGATCGCGACGGCGGCGTCCTCGCCGCCGTCCGGACTGAGGGCGGCGACCGCCTCGGACACGCCCGCGGTGAGGGTGTCCATCGGCAGGCGTTCGCCGATGAGGCCGGTCGAGCAGACGAGCACGTCGTCGGCGGCGGTCGCGAGGGCCGCGGCCGCGTGCTCGGCGGTGCGACGGGCGTCCGCGAGGCCCTCGGCGCCGGTGGCCGCGTTCGCCCCGCCGGAGTTCAGGACGACCGCGGTCGCGCGGCCGTCCCGCACGGCGCGGCGGGTCCAGACCACGGGGGCGGCCGCCACCCGGTTCTCGGTGAGGACGGCGGCCGCCGCGCGGCGCGGGCCCTCGTTGACGACGACGGCGACGTCGGGCGTGCCCGAGGCCTTCAGCCCCGCGGTGACGCCGGCCGCCCGGAACCCCTGTGCCGCGGTGACGCTCACGGTGCGACCCCCTGCTGTTCGAGCCCCGCCTGCTCCGGCAGGCCCAGGGCGATGTTCATGGACTGCACGGCGCCGCCGGCCGTGCCCTTGGTGAGGTTGTCGAGCGCCGCGCAGACGATCACGCGGCCGGCCCGCTCGTCCACGGCGAGCTGCAGCTGCACGTGGTTGGAGCCGAGGACCGCCTTCGTGGTGGGCCACTGGCCCTCGGGCAGCAGGTGCACGAAGCGTTCGCCGCCGTAGGCCTCGGCCCATGCGTCGCGCACGTCCGCGGCGGCGACGCCGGGGCGCAGCCGCGCCGTGGCCGTCGCGAGGATGCCGCGCGACATCGGCGCGAGCGTGGGCGTGAAGGAGACGCGGACCGGCTCGCCGGCCGCCTGGGCCAGGCCCTGCTCGATCTCCGGGGTGTGCCGGTGCCCGCCGCCGACGCCGTACGGGCTCATCCCTCCCATGACCTCGGCGCCGAGCAGGTGCGGCTTGAGCGCCTTGCCCGCCCCGGAGGTGCCCGAGGCGGCGACGATCACCACGTCCTGCGGCTCGAGCAGCCCCGCGGCGAAGCCGGGCGCGAGGGCGAGGATCGAGGTGGTCGGGTAGCACCCGGGGACGGCGATGCGGCGGGTGCCGGCGAGTCGCTCACGCTGACCGGGCAGCTCGGGCAGGCCGTAGGGCCAGGTCCCGGCGTGCGCGGTGCCGTAGAAGGCCTCCCAGTCTGCGGCGGACTCGAGGCGGTGGTCGGCGCCCGCGTCGATCACCAGGGTGTCCGGGGATCGCTCTGCGATCTCGGCCGCCAGCGCCCCGGAGGCCCCGTGGGGCAGCGCGAGGATCACGACGTCGTGGCCGGCGAGGACCTCCGCGGTGGTCTCGGCGAGGACGCGGTCCGCCAGGGCGTGCAGGTGCGGCTGGAGAGCGCCGAGGCGCTCCCCCGCGTTCGAGTGGGCCGTGATGGCTCCGACGGTGACGGACGGGTGGCCGGCGAGCAGGCGCAGGGCCTCTCCCCCGGCGTAGCCGCTGGCTCCGGAGACGGCGACGGTGTGGGTCATGGCTTCATCCTAGCGCAGATATGCGTTGCACCGAATATCTATGCGGCGCCTCGGGTCCCTCGGGCCGGGCCGGATGGCCCGGCCCGCTCCTAGAGTGGGGCCATGACCACTGCGAACACCCCCGCCGTCCCCCGCACCCACCACGCCGTCGTCGTGTCCGCCACGGGCGGCCCCGAGGTCCTGCAGTGGACCGAGACGGAGGTGCCCTCCCCCGCGCCGGGGCACGTGCTGGTGCGCACCGCCGCGGCGGGCCTGAACTTCATCGAGACGTACCAGCGCTCCGGGGTCTACACGATGGACCTGCCCTTCACCCCCGGTACGGAGGGCTCCGGCGAGGTCGTCGCGCTCGGCGAGGGCGTGGACGCCGGGCTCCTGGGGGCCCGTGTCGCCACCGCGACGGCCACCGGTGCGTACGCCGAGCACTTCACCGCCCCCGCGGATCGTCTCCTCACCGTCCCGGAGGGCATCGACCTGGCCGAGGCCGCCGCCCTTCCGCTGCAGGGCATGACGGCCCACTACCTCTGCCGGTCCACCTTCCCGGTGGAGGAGGGCCACACGGTGGTCGTGACGGCCGGTGCCGGCGGGGTGGGGCTCCTGCTCACCCAGCTCGCGACGGCCCGCGGCGCCCGCGTGGTCACCACGGCGTCCACGGAGGAGAAGCGGGAGCTGTCCCGGGGCGCGGGCGCCGTCGCCGCGGTGGACTATCCGGACCTCGCCGCCACGGTGGCGGAGCTGACCGACGGCGAGGGCGCGCACGCCGTGTACGACGGCGTGGGGAAGGACACCTTCGACACCTCGCTCGAGGTGCTGCGCGTGCGCGGCACACTCGTGCTCTTCGGCGGGGCCTCCGGGCAGGTGCCCCCCTTCGACCTGCAGCGGCTCAACGCGGCCGGCTCGCTGTACGTCACCCGGCCCTCGCTGGTGCACTACACGCGCACGGGCGAGGAGACCCGCTGGCGTGGTGGAGAGGTGTTCGGGGCGTGGGCCTCCGGCGAGCTCGACGTACGGATCGGCGAGCGCTTCCCGCTGGCGGACGCGGCCGCCGCGCACGCCGCACTCGAGTCCCGGTCGACGACGGGCAAGGTGCTGCTCACCCTGTCCTGAGCCGGACCCGCCCGGTGCCTTCCAGGCGCCCCGCGCGGCCGCGGGCGGGGCATAGAATGTCCCGCTGCGGCCTGGTCCGCGTCCGACCCTCGGTTTGCCGCTCACACCCCCGGAGGCCCCTGTGTCCCTTTCGTCCGCCGCGCCCACCCCGCCCTCCGTCCCCCTCGACCCCGCGGGCGCGCCGCATCGGCCGCAGCTGCCCGGCTCCGAGCGCACCCCGCCCGCCCGGACGCTCGTGGAGCTCTTCGACGCCACGGCGCGCGAGCACCCGGACGCGACCGCCCTGGACGACGGCGTCGAGCCGCTGACGTACGCGGAGCTGCGGGAGCGCGTCGACGAGACCGCCCGCCACCTGTGGGCCGCCGGCGTGCGGGCGGGAGACCGGGTCGGCGTGCGGATCGCCTCGGGCACGGCCGCGCTGTACGTCTCGATCCTCGGCGTGCTCGCCGCCGGCGCGGCCTACGTCCCCGTGGACGCGGACGATCCGGAGGAGCGCGCCCGCCTCGTGTTCGGCGAGGCGAAGGTGGCCGGCGTCCTCACCGACGAGCGGGTCTACGCCCCGCACCCCGAGCACACCGCGGACCCGGCCGCGGAGGCCCGCGCCCCCGGGCTCGAGGACGACGCGTGGATCATCTTCACCTCTGGCTCGACGGGCACCCCCAAGGGCGTGGCGGTGAGCCACCGCTCGGCCGCGGCCTTCGTGGACGCCGAGGCGCGGATCTTCCTGGCGGACGATCCGCTCGCCCCGGGCGACCGCGTGCTGGCGGGACTGTCCGTCGCGTTCGACGCCTCGTGCGAGGAGATGTGGCTCGCCTGTGGCGTCACGGTGCGTGCCTGGTCCCGGCCCCCCGCTCGCTCGTGCGCTCCGGCATGGACCTCGGCCCGTGGCTCGCCGAGCGGCGCATCACCGCCGTGTCCACCGTGCCGACCCTCGCCGCGATGTGGCCCACCGAGGCCATGGACAACGTCCGGCTGCTGATCTTCGGCGGCGAGGCCTGCCCGCCCGAGCTCGCCGCGCGCCTGGCGGAGGACGGCCGCGAGGTCTGGAACACCTACGGCCCCACGGAGGCCACCGTCGTCGCGTGCGCGGCCCCGCTCACGGGTCTCGGCCCGGTCCGCATCGGCCTGCCCCTGGACGGCTGGGACCTGGCCGTCGTCGACCCGCAGACCACGCTGCCCGTGGCCGAGGGCGAGACGGGCGAGCTGATCATCGGCGGCGTCGGCCTGGCCCGCTACCTCGACCCGGCCAAGGACGCCGAGAAGTACGCCCCCATGCCCTCCCTCGGCTGGGAGCGTGCCTACCGCTCCGGTGACCTCGTGGTCTTCGAGCCGGAGGGCCTGCTGTTCGTCGGCCGCGCCGACGACCAGGTGAAGCTCGGCGGCCGCCGCATCGAGCTCGGCGAGGTGGACGCGGCCCTCCAGGCCCTGCCCGGCGTCCACGGCGGCGCCGCGGCCGTGCAGACCACCCCGGCGGGCCACCAGATCCTCGTCGGCTACCTCGTCCCCGCGGACCCCGAGGCCGAGCTCGACCTGCACATGGCCCGCGAGCACCTCGCGGCGGAGCTGCCGGCCGCCCTCGTGCCCCGGCTGGCCGTCGTGGACTCCCTGCCCACGAAGACCTCCGGCAAGGTGGACCGCCACGCGCTGCCGTGGCCCCTGCCCGGCGCCGAGGTGGACGAGGACGCGCCCCAGCCGAACGAGGACACCGCCGACGGCTGGGTGCTGCGCCAGTGGGCGGACGTGCTCGGCGCGCCCCCCAAGGACGCCGACACCGACTTCTTCGAGGCCGGCGGCGGCTCGCTCGCCGCTGCCCAGCTCGTGGCCCGCCTGCGCCTGCGCCACCCGGCCGTGACCGTCCAGGACGTCTACCGCAACCCCACCGCCGGGGCCCTCGTGGCCGCCGTCGTGGGCGACGACGGCCCCCGCGGCATCGAGGTGCACGACCGGCACGTCGACCGCACCCGCCACCGCACCCAGTGGGTCCAGACCCTCGTGGGACTGCCCGTGTTCGTCCTGCCCGCCCTGCGCCTGGGCGTGTGGACCGGCCTGGCCCTGAACCTGCTGACGCTCTCCGGGCTCGCGCCCGGGCTGCCCACCGTGCCGTGGTGGGTGCTGATCGTGGCCGGTCTGCTGGTGGTGACCGTGCCCGGCCGCATGCTGCTCACCGCCGCGACGGCCCGGCTGCTGCTGCGCGGCGTGAGCCCCGGGTCCTACCCGCGCGGTGGCCGCGTCCACCTGCGCCTGTGGCTCGCCCAGCAGATCAGCGACCTCGTGGACCCCTACTCGCTGGCCGGCGCCACGTGGGTGCCCGCCTACGCGCGACTGCTGGGCAACCGGATCGGCAAGGACGTGGACATGCACACCGTGCCACCGGTCACCGGCATGCTCACGGTCGAGGAGGGCGCCGCGATCGAGCCTGAGGTGGACCTGTCCGGCTACTGGGTCGACGGCGACGTCGTCCGGCTCGGCGAGGTGCGCATCGGCGCGGACGCCGTCGTGGGCGCCCGCTCCACGCTCCTGCCGGGCGCCCAGGTCGGCGCCGGGGCGCACGTCGAGGCCGGGTCCACCGTCGCCGGGCGGGTGCGCGGCGGCCAGCGCCACGCCGGCTCCCCCGCCGTCAAGGTGGGCAAGGTGAAGTCCCGCGGCCCCGCCGAGGCGCCGCGGGAGACCCCGGGCTGGCGCCTGATGGCGACCGTCCTCTCGACCCTCATCTCCCTCCTTCCGCTCGTCTCCGCCGCCGCGGCGGCCGCGGTGGCCGCGTGGTCGCTGACCTGGTGGCCGCCGGCCCCGGAGGCGGGGCCGCTGGCCGCCGTCGGGACCACCGCGGCGCGCCTGCTGGCCGCAAGCCCCCTGGTGGCCGGCGTCTGGTTCCTGACCCAGATGCTGCTCGTGCTCGTCACCGTGCGCCTGCTCGCGCTCGGCATCACGGAGGGGCACCACCCCGTGCGCTCCCGGGTCGGCTGGCAGGTGTGGGCCACCGAGCGCGTCCTCGACGCCGCCCGCGACCAGCTGTTCCCGATCTACGCCTCCCGCTTCACGCCGACGTGGCTGCGCCTGCTGGGCGCCGAGGTGGGCCGCGGCGTCGAGGCCTCCACCGTGGTGCTCCTGCCCTGCATGACCCGCGTGGGCGACGGCGCGTTCCTCGCCGACGACACGATGGTCTCCTCCTACTCCCTCGACGGCGGGTGGATGCACGTGGCCCCCGCGAAGGTCGGCAAGCGCTCGTTCGTGGGCAACTCCGGCATGGTGCCCGGCGGCCGCACCCTGCGCCGCGACTCGCTCGTGGCGGTGCTGTCCACCACCCCGGCCAAGACCAAGGCGGGCACGTCCTGGATGGGCTCCCCGCCCGTGCGCCTGCGCCGCAACGAGGTCACCGCAGACGCCGCCCTCACCTACGACCCGCCGGCCCGACTCAAGGCCGCCCGCACCGCCTGGGAGCTGCTGCGCGCGATCCCGGTGTGGCTGCACGTGGCCCTGTCCCTCGCCGTCGGCGCGACGCTGGCCGCCCTCATCGCGGTCGGCACGTGGGCGCTGGCCTTCGTCCTGGGCGGCGTCGTCCTGCTCGCGGCCGGCGCGGTCGCGGCGAGCCTGACCGTGCTCGCCAAGCGGGTCTTCGTCGGCCGGATCCGCGCGGGCGAGCACCCGCTGTGGTCCTCGTTCATCTGGCGCAACGAGGTCGCGGACACCTTCACCGAGTTCCTCGCCGCCCCGTGGTTCAGCCGGGCCGCGGCCGGCACCCCCGCCCTGGTCTGGTTCCTGCGCGCGATGGGCGCCCGCATCGGCCACGGCGCCTGGGTCGAGTCCTACTGGCTGCCCGAGGCCGACCTCGTGGAGCTCGGCGACGGCGCCACCGTGAACCGCGGCTGCGTCGTCCAGACCCACCTGTTCCACGACCGCGTGATGTCCCTGGACGCCGTCGTCCTGGAGGACGGCGCCACCCTCGGCCCCCACTCCGTGGTGCTGCCCGCCGCCCGCCTGGGCCGCGGCACCACCGTCGGTGCCGGGTCCCTCGTGATGCGCGGCGAGGAGCTGCCCGCCGGCACGTGGTGGCTCGGCAACCCGGTCTCCCCGTGGCGTCGTCCCGACGGCGACCCCGCCGCCGCGGCCACCCCCTCCCGAGAGGAAGCATGAGCACCGATCCCTACGTCCCGGGCGTCGGCACCGACGCCGCCACCGTCGAGCACATCGCACTGGACCTCGACGTGCGCCTGGCCGCGAACCGGGTCTCCGGCACCGCCGTCCTGCGCGTGCGCCTGACGAAGCAGAGCCGCCGCATCGAGCTGGACCTGTACCGGCTGCGCGTGTCCCGGGTGGACGCCGTCGTCGACGGCCGCGCCGTCGCCTCCTCGTTCACCCAGCCGGGCCGCGCCCCGAGCCGCCTCGTCGTCGACCTGGACGAGAGCCGGCCGGAGGGCACGCTCGTGGAGCTGACCGTGGTCTACGCGGGCACGCCCACGCTGCGGCGCAGCCCGTGGGGCACGATCGGCTGGGAGGAGCTCACGGACGGCGTGCTCGTGGCCGGGCAGCCCCACGGCGCCTCCACGTGGCTGCCGTGCGTGGACTCCCCCACCTCCCGCTCGACGGCGGAGATCACCCTCACCTGCGACGCGGGCTACCTGCCCGTCGCCAACGGCGTGGGCGCGCCCGTGCGCACGCGCGGCTCGCGGGTCACGTGGCGGTGGCGGCTCGACCAGCCCGTGCCCGCCTACCTGCTCAGCGTGCAGATCGGCCGCTACCGGCTCGTGGACGCCGCCCCTCCCGCCGAGGGCCTGCCGCCGCTGCGCCTCGTGGTCTCCCCGCGGACCGAGCAGCGGGCCCTCCGGGCCCTTGCCCCCCAGCCGGCCATGATGGCCACGTTCATCGACGCCTACGGGCCATACCCATTCGAGGACTACACCGCGGTCGTGGCCGACGAGGAGCTCGAGATCCCGCTCGAGGCCGCGAGCATGTCGCTGTTCGGCACCAACCACCTGGACGGCTCGTGGGAGTCCGAGCGGCTGATCGCCCACGAGATGTCCCACCAGTGGTTCGGCAACGCCGTGACCCTGGGCCGCTGGTCCGACCTGTGGCTGCACGAGGGCTTCGCCTGCTGGTCCGAGTGGCTGTGGGCCGAGGCCTCGGGGCGGTCCAGCATCACCTCGATGGCGCGGCGGGCCTGGCAGAAGCTGGCCGCGCACCCGGTGGAGCAGGCGCTGGCCGAGCCCGGGCCGGAGGAGATGTTCGAGGACTGGGTGTACAAGCGCGGCGCGCTCACCGTGGAGGCGCTGCGGCACCTGCTGGGCACGGACCTCTTCGGCTCCATGCTGCGCGCCTGGGTGCGGGAGCACCGGTTCGGCACCGTCGACTCCCTGGGGCTGCGCACGCACGTGCACGCGTGGGCCCCGCACGCCGGGGTGAGCCGAGCGCAGGTGGACGAGCTCTTCGACGCGTGGACGCTGCGGCCCGAGCTGCCGCCGTTCCCGGGCTGAGGCGCCCGCGCGGTCGACTCAGCGGCCCCGCAGCGCCAGCGCCCCGAGGAGACCGCCCGGCAGCCGGTCGGTGAGGTCCACCAGCACGACGTCGGCCGGCACGGTCAGTGCGTCGACGGCGGCGGGGTCGCCCGTGAAGCCGGTGCCGGCGGCCTTCACGAGCGCCTCCTTCCGCGTCCACAGCCGGGCCCGCGCGGCGGGCCTCTCGGGGGCGGGAAGCTCCCGCACCCGGGCGCGCTCCGCCGTCGAGAAGCCCACCCCGCCCAGGCCGTCCTCGTCCGCGAAGGCCGCGGCGTCCGCCCGCTCGACGTCCACCCCGAGGCCGAGCCCGTCGGCGGGCCGTGCCGGCGCCCACCACGCCCCGATCCGAGCCCGGTCCTCAGTGCCGGGCATCCGGACGCGCGTGAACGAGACGAGGGCGACCCGGCCGGGGGGCAGGCCGGTCAGCGCGGGGACGCCGTGCGCGGCCGAGCCGCAGCGCGGGCAGGCGTGCCGGAGCCCGAGCGGCCCCACCGGCACGCCCCAGGCCGCCGTCAGGGCGGTGCGCACCTGACCGAGCAGCGCGGAGACGGCGTCGGCCGCCCCCGCCGAGGCGGGGACGGCCGAGGTCAGGCCCCACGGGCCGGTCGCGACGGACACGGTCAGCGCTGGACCGCCCCGTGCCGCTGCGCCGCGAGCGCGGTGGCCGCGGCGCGGGCCTCGGAGACCTCCTCCGCGGTGAGCGTGCGGTCAGGGGCGCGGAAGCGCAGGGAGAACGCGAGGGACTTCCGCCCCTCCGGCACGCCCGCGCCCCGGTAGACGTCGAACAGCTCGACGGCCTTGAGCAGCTCCCCGGCACCCTCGGCGAGGGTCGCGCGCACGTCCCCGGCCACGACGGCCTCGTCCACCACGAGCGCCACGTCCTGCGTGCTCACGGGGAACGTGGACAGCGGTGCGGCGACCACGATCTCGGGGGCCGCGGCGCACAGCGCGTCCAGGTCCAGCTCCCACACGCTCGTGCGGGCGGGCAGGTCCTCGGCCTCGAGCCACTGCGGGTGCAGCTCGCCGGCGACGCCCACCACCCGGTCCCCGTGCTCGGTCACGACGACGAGCTCGGCCACCCGGCCCGGGTGGAACGCGTGGTGCCGGCCCTGCCGGACGGTCAGCTCGACGCCGAGGACGTCGGCCACGTCGAGGGCCCCGGCGATCGCGTCCTGCCAGTCCACCGGGCGGGGGTCGTGGTCCGGCCCGGGCGCCGAGTCGTGCCCGGCGTACAGACCGGCCACGTGCCACGGCTGAGCGGGGATGCCGGCCTCGAGGTCGGCGAGGACCTCGGCGGAGGGGTGGACCGCGCGCGGGGGGATCGTCGCCGAGCCCAGCTGCGCGCCGGGCAGGAAGACCAGCCCCATCTCGTACAGCGCCAGATCGCGGAAGCCGCGTCCGAGGTTGCGGCGCGCGGTCTCGACGAGGCCCGGCAGCAGCGACAGGCGCAGGTACCGGTACTGGGAGGCGATCGGATTGGCCAGGGCCACCATCGCCAGGGCCTGGCCCTGCGCGTCCGAGTCCGCCCCGAAACGCCGGTTCTGCTCCTCGGAGACGAACGGGTAGGCGAGCACCTCGGTGAGTCCCGCGGCCGCGAGCGCGGCCGACACGCGGCGACGCTGGGCCTGGCGGCGGGTGAAGCCGCGGCCCGGCGGGGCCACGGGCACCACGGAGGGGATCGCGTCGTAGCCGCGCAGGCGCGCGACCTCCTCGGCGAGGTCCTCGGGGATGCGCAGGTCCGTGCGCCACGACGGCGCGGTCACGGTCAGCCGCGGGGCGACGTCGGCGGCGGCCTCGGCGACGGTCACCTCGGCCCCCAGGGCCCCCAGCGTCACCACGACCTCGTCGGTCGTGTACGCCACGCCCACCAGGGCGGAGGGGAAGTCGGCGGCCATCTCGACGACGGCCGGCTGCGGCCGCGTCCCGACGTCGGTGACCCCGGGCTCGGCGGTGCCGCCGGCGAGCTCGACGAGCATCTGGACGGCCCGCTCGGCCGCCTCGTCGGCGATCTCCCAGTCGACGCCGCGCTCGTTGCGCTTCGACGCCTCCGAGGGCAGGCGGTGCCGGCGCCGCGTACGCGCGATCGACACGGGGTCGAAGTTCGCGGACTCGACCACGATCGTGGTGGTGGCGTCCGTGACCTCGGTGGCGGCCCCGCCCATGACGCCCGCCAGGCCGATGGGGCCGGAGTCGTCCGTGATGAGCAGGTCCTCCGCGTCGAGCTCGCGCTCCTTGCCGTCGAGGGTGGTCAGAGTCTCTCCGGCCCGCGCGCGGCGCACCACGATCTCGCCGGAGAGCGTGTCCGCGTCGTAGAAGTGCAGGGGCTGGCCCAGCTCCCACATGACGTAGTTGGAGATGTCCACCGGCAGGGAGATGGTGCGGATGCCGGCCAGGCGCAGGCGCGCGGCCAGCCACGGCGGGGTCGGGCGGGTCGCGTCCACGCCGGAGACCGTGCGGGCCACGAAGCGGGTGGCCCCGGGCTCGCCGTGGATCGGCGCGTCGTCGTCGATGCGGACGGCCGGGCCGGCGTCGTCGGCCGCGGGCGGGTGGACGGCGGCGGCCGGGTCCGTGAAGGGCACGCCGGTGGCGTGCGCGTACTCGCGCGCGACGCCGCGCATCGAGAACGCGTAGCCGCGGTCGGGCGTCACGTTGATCTCGGCGGCCTCGCCGTGCAGGTCCAGGACGTCCCGGGCGTCGGTGCCCGGCTCGGGGTCGAGCCCGAGGTCGCCGAGCACGATGATCCCGTCCGTGCCGTCGTCGCCCATGCCCAGCTCCGTGCTGGAGGCGATCATGCCGGCCGAGACGTGGCCGTAGGTCTTGCGGGGGCTGATGCGGAAGTCGCCGGGCAGCACCGCGCCGGGCAGGGCCACGACGACCTTGTCCCCGACCTCGAAGTTGTGGGCGCCGCACACGATGCCCTGCACGCCGGAGGACTCGATCCCCTCGCCGGTGAGCGGCTGGGCGGCGCCCTCGGGAACCACCCGCACGGAGCACCAGTTGATGGTCTTGCCGTTCTTCTGCGGCTCGGGCTCCTTGGAGAGCACCTGCCCGACGACGATCGGGCCCTGCAGCTCGGCGGCCGGACGGTGGACGTCCTCCTCCTCGAGGCCGACGCGGACGAGGTCGGCCATCACGTCCTCGGCACGGTGCTCCGCGGGCACGGGGACGAACTCCCGCAGCCAGTCCAGGGGGATGCGCATGGATCAGACCTCCATTCCGAAGTGCTGGGAGAAGCGGACGTCGCCCTCGATCATGTCGTGCATGTCCGGGACCTCGTTGCGGAACATGAGCGTGCGCTCCACGCCCATGCCGAACGCGAACCCGGAGTACTCCTCCGGGTCCAGGCCCGCGGCGCGCAGCACATTCGGGTGCACCATGCCGCAGCCGCCCCACTCGATCCAGCGGGGCCCGCCCTTGGCGCCGGGGTGCCAGATGTCCAGCTCGGCGCTGGGCTCGGTGAACGGGAAGAAGTTCGGGCGCAGGCGGATGGCCGCCTCGGCCCCGAACATCTGGCGGGCGAAGTACTCGAGGGTGCCGCGCAGGTGGGCCATGGTCAGGCCCTTGTCCACGGCCAGGCCCTCGAACTGGTGGAACACCGGGGTGTGCGTGGCGTCCAGCTCGTCCGTGCGGAAGGTGCGACCCGGGCACAGCACGTAGGTGGGGGCGCCCCGCTCGAGCAGGGAGCGCATCTGCACCGGGGAGGTGTGGGTGCGCAGCAGCAGGTGGGCCTCGGCCGGGGCCACGAAGAAGGTGTCCTGCATCTCGCGGGCCGGATGGTCCGGCGCGAAGTTGAGGGAGTCGAAGTTGAACCACTCGGACTCGAGCTCGGGGCCCTCCGCGATCTCCCAGCCCATGCCGACGAAGATCTCCGAGACGCGGTCCATCGTCAGCGAGAGCGGGTGACGGGCGCCGACGCGGCGGCGACGGACCGCGGTGGTCACGTCCACCGTCTCCTCGCGCAGGATCCGCGCGGCCTGCTCCGCCTCGAGCACCTCGGTGCGGGCGGCCAGGGCCTTGCCCAGGCGGCCGCGTGCGGCGCCCATGAGCTTGCCGGCCTCCGCCTTGCGCTCCTTGGGCAGGGCGCCGATCGCCTTGTTCGCGAGAGTCAGGGGGGCCCGGTCGCCGGTGTGGGCCAGGCGGGCGGCCTTGAGCTCATCGAGGTCCGCCGCGGCCTCGTACGCGGCGAGCGCGGCCTGCACGGCGGCCTCCACCGCCTCCGCGTCCACGGGGGAGATCTCCGCCACGGGCGCGGTGGGCTCCGCGCCGGTCTCGGGGCTGGGTGTCATCAGGGCAACGACCTTCGCATGGGGGACGGTGGGACGCCCGTCAGTCTAGTGTCCGCCCCGGGCGCGCTCGGCCTAGGCTGAGGCGCATGACCGCCCCGGACTCCCTCGACGGCACCGACCCGCTGCTGCGGGGCGTGGGCCTGGACGCGCAGACCCGCTGCGCCCATTACGCCACGGCGCGGGACGTCGTCGCCCTGCGCTTCGCCTGCTGCCCCGCGTACTGGTCCTGCCACCGCTGCCACGCGGAGCTCACCGACCACCCGGCCGTGCCGGTGCCCGCCGACGACTTCGACCGGCCGCATGTGCTGTGCGGGGTGTGCCGCACCGAGCTGAGCGTGACCGCGTACCTCTCCCTCGAGGCCACCGCCGATCCCGCGTGCCCGGCCTGCGGGGCGCCGTTCAACCCGGGCTGCGCCGCCCATGCCCCGCTCTACTTCGACGTCCCCGCGTCTGGGTCCCCCGCCTGTGGCACCGGACCCACGGCGCGGCCATGACCGCGGCCCCCTCCCGGCCGTCGCCTCCGGCGCACGTGCGGGCGCGCGGGCTGTGGAACCTGGTGAACCTGGCGACGCCGCTGGGGCTGGTGGGCGCCGTCGTCGCCGGCTGCGCGCTGCAGCCCGGGCCGCACGGGCTGGTCGAGGCCCGCGGCTGGACGCACCGGTTCCCGGGCGGGGCCGCGTTCACGGTCGGCGACGTCGTGTTCACCCGCCCCGGCCTGCGCATGACGCCCGCGCTGTGGCGGCACGAGGCCGGCCATGCGGACCAGTACGCCCTCCTGCTGGGTCTGCCCTTCCTGCCGGCGTACGCGCTGGCGGCGGCGTGGTCGACGTGGCGGACCGGGGACCCGGCGTCGCGCAACGTCTTCGAACGACGCGCGGGCCTGGCCCTGGGCGGCTACGTCGAGCGGCCCGTGGTCCGCGGCCTGCGGCGCCGCCGCTGACGGGTCCGGGGGTCAGTGCAGGGTGCCGCCGGGGACGTCGAGGTCGGGGCCGCCGGCCAGCGCCGTCAGGGCGGCCTCGGCCACCGCGCGCGCCAGGTCGGCCGCGGGCAGGGCCGGGGTGTCCGGCGTCGGGCGGTGCTCGGCGTCCCACGGCACGTGGATGAAACCGGCGGCCCGGGCGGTGCCGGGGGCGTCGAGGAGCGAGTACATGACGTGGTTGCACACGAACGCGCCCGCGGACAGGGACGGCTCCGCGGCGACGCCGGCCGCCCGGATCGCGGCGACGGCACGCTTGGCGGGCAGGGTGGCGAACAGGGCCGCGGGCCCGTCGGCGCGCACGGGCCGGTCCACGGGCTGGTCCCCCGCGTTGTCCGGGATCCGGGCGTCCTGCAGGTTCACGGCCACCCGCTCGACCCGCACCGCCGCCGTGCCGCCTGCCAGCCCGACGGCGATCGCCACCTCCGGCCGGACCCGGTCGAGGGCCGCGGTCAGGGCAGGCCCGGCCGCGCCGAACGCGCACGGCAGCTCGACCGCCTCGGCCGTCACACCCCGGTCCGCCAGGATGCCCACGGCGTCCCGTGCGGCGGCGGTCGACGGGTTGTGGACATCCCCGCCGAAGGGCTCGAAGCCCGTGAGCAGGACGCGGGTTACCGGGGCGGGTGCAGGGGAGGTCATGGCGACCACGGTAGGCGCGTCTGGGCGCCCGCGCCACGCCCGGACTCGAACACGCTTGCGGGTCGATTCGAACATGTGTTCTACTTCTGGCCATGCGATGGGAAGCGCAGACCCTGCGGTCCGAGGGCGGAGCCCAGCGGGCGACGGCCGGCACACCGGCCGGCTCCGCCGCCCTGCTGCCGCTCTCGGACCTGCAGCGGAGTGTCACCACCCCGGAGTTCGCGGGCGTCACCTTCCATGAGGTGGTCGCCAAGACCGCACTGAACTCGGTGCCGTCCGCCTCGGCCATGCCGTTCCGCTGGACCGTGAACCCGTACCGCGGCTGCACCCACGCCTGCCGGTACTGCTACGCCCGCAGCACCCACACCTTCCTCGAGCTCGATGCCGGGGCCGACTTCGACCGGCAGATCGTCGTGAAGGTCAACGTCGCCGAGGTGCTGCGCGCCGAGCTCGCCCGGCCCACGTGGGGCCGCGAGGCGGTGGCGTTGGGGACCAACACGGACCCGTACCAGCGGGCCGAGGGCCGCTACGCGCTGATGCCCGGGATCATCCGCGCCCTGGCGGATTCCGGCACCCCGTTCTCCGTGCTGACCAAGGGGACCCTGCTCGCGCGGGATGTGCCCCTGCTGCAGGCGGCCTCGCGTCAGGTGCCCGTGCAGGTCTCGCTGTCCCTGGCGATGCTCGATCCCGCCATCGCCGCCGCGGTCGAGCCGGGCACGCCGTCGCCGACCGCACGCCTGCGCCTGATCGAGCGGCTCGCCGCCGCGGGTGCGGACGTCACCGTCATGGCCATGCCTCTGCTGCCGTGGCTCACGGACGGGGACCGCGAGATCGACGCCCTCATGCGCGCGCTGGCGGACGCCGGAGCCGCGCGCGTCATGCCGGGCGCCCTGCACCTGCGGCCGGGCGCGAAGGAGTGGTACCTGGACTGGATCCGCCGTGAGCACCCGGATCTGCTGGCCGGCTACGAGCAGATGTACGCCCGGTCCGCCTACGCGCCCGAGTCGTACCGTCGCATGCTCACCCGGGTGGCCGGGGAGGCCGCCGCACGGCACGGCCTGGCCCGCGGCGGCGCCCACGGCATCCGGCGCGAGGACGGTCCCACGGCCCGGCGCACCCCGGCACCCCGGCCCTCCGCTCCGGCGGCGCAGCCCGCGCTGTTCTGACCGGTCCGCGGGGCGCGGCCGGCCGCGTGTCGACTCAGCGCCCCGCGGAGAACGCCGTGGCGGCGCCACGGAGCACCTCGGCCACGATCGGCCGGTCCGCCGGGATCCAGTCCAGGTGCCGCACGCCCGGCCCGGCGAGCGGCAGCCACGCCAGCAGATCGTGGTCCTGCAGGGCTCGGGGCCTCGCCCCCTCCTCCGCCAGGACGCCCCAGAACACCCGCATCCGGGCGCCGTTGGCCAGCTCCCACCCGGCCGGCTCCGGCGCCGCCACCTCGGGGCCGAGCCGCACGGCGACCCCGAGCTCCTCCCGACACTCCCGCAGCAGCGCCTCCTGGGCACCCTCCTCCGGCTCGACCTTGCCCCCGGGGAACTCCCAGAGTCCCCGCAGCGCGGCGGGCGCGCTGCGGCGGGCCGCCAGCAGGCGGGTCGGCGCGGCCGCATCGTCGAGCAGCGCGAGCCCCACGACCAGCCGCGGTCGCGCACCGTCCCGGGGCGACGTCGTCGGGCTGGCAGGGAGCACGGGGCGAGCAGGTGTGGCGGAGGTCATGAGCCCAGGCTAGCGAGGCCCCCGCAGACCGGAGTCCGTAGGCTGGGTCGGTGCCCACCCCCACTCCCGCCGCCGACGGCGCCCACGACCGTTCCCCCCGCGCCCCGCGTCCGACGCGCCCGGACCCGTCCATCCCACCGACCGCGCCGACGGGCCCCGGCGCGCTGCTGGGCGGCCGCCGCGTGCGTCTGCTGCCGGCCATCCTCGCGCTGGCCCTGGGCAGCTTCGCGATCGGCACCACGGAGTTCGCGATCATGGGGCTGCTCCCCCAGGCCGTGGCGGACCTGGGCATCGGGCTGGAGGCCGGCGGCGTGCTCATCTCGATGTACGCCCTCGGCGTGGTCGTCGGCGCCCCGCTGCTGGCGGCCGCCTTCGCCCGGGTGGACCGACGACTCACCAGCATCGTGCTGATGCTGCTCTTCCTCGCGGGCCACGTGGCCGCCTTCCTCGCCCCGGACGCGGCCACCATGATGGCCGCCCGCTTCATCTGCGGCCTGCCCCACGGGGCCTACTTCTCGGCGGCCGCCCTGGCCGCCGCGGACCTGGCCGGGCCCGCCCGCCGTGGCCAGGCCGTCGCATGGGTGATGGCGGGCCTGTCGGTGGCCAACGTGCTCGGCGTCCCGGCCGCCACCGCCCTGGGCCAGAGCGCGGGCTGGCGCTGGATGTTCGTCATCGTGGCGACGTGCGCGGCCCTGTGCGTGGCCGCCACCGCATGGCTCGTGCCGCCGGTCCCGGCGCCCGAGGGGGCGTCCGTGCGCCGCGAGCTGCGCGGCCTGGCGTCCGGGCGCCTGTGGGCCACGGTGGCCGTCGGCGTCCTCGGCTTCGCCGGCATGTTCGCCCTCTACACCTACATCGCCCCCCTGCTGACCACGGTGTCCGGCCTCGATGAGCGGTGGGTGCCCGCCGTCCTGGCCCTCTACGGGGTGGGCATGGTCGTCGGCACGCTCGTCGGCGGCGCCCTCACGGACCGCGACCCGGTGCGCACGCTGCGTCTGAGCTTCGCACTCAGCGCCGTCTTCCTTCTGGGCGTCGGCCTGACCGCGCAGTGGGCGCCCGTGATGGTGGTCTTCCTCTTCCTGGTGGCCGTCAGCGGCTCCGGGATCGCCCCGTCCCTGCAGGTGCTGCTGGTGGACTCCGCCCCCACCGCGCCGCAGTTGGCGGGCTCCCTGAACCACTCCGCACTGAACATGGCCAACGCCATGGGGGCCTGGGTCGGCGCGGCCGCGATCGGCGCCGGAGCCTCCCTGAGGACCCCGCCGCTCATCGGTGCCGCCATTGCCCTCGGCGGCCTCGTCCTCGCGCTCCTGCTGGTCCGACGCACCCCCGCCGTCGGCGCCGTCCCGCACGACGGCCCCTCCGCCGCCACCGTGTGAATCGCGTGCGGCGCGCTCGGTCCACGGGCGGCTGACCTCGCGATCGAGGGGTAGCGGGCCGTCAGAGGTGGCACAGGTGGAATCGGCTTGGCTAAGCTCCTTTCCGTACGTCATCATCCGCAACTCGAAAGGAACATCAGCATGTTCACCATCATCGCTTGGATCATTATCGGCCTCATCGCCGGTGCCATCGCTCGCCTGATTCTTCCGGGGCGACAGGGCTCCGGCTGGCTGGGTGCCCTCATCACGGGCCTCCTGGGTGCCGTTCTCGGTGGCTGGATCTCCACCCTGCTCGGCGGGGAAGGGCTCGGCGACGCGTTCAGCTGGCAGACGCTCATCTGGTCTGTGATCGGCGGCGTCATCGTGGCCTTCATCTGGCAGGCCATCACCAGCCGCCGCGGCACCCGCGTCTGAGCTGACATCGGCTGACCCGGCACCCGCCGGGTCGACCCCAGAAGGGGCGGGGATCCTCACGGATCCCCGCCCCTTCTGGCGTGTGCGTTCAGTCCCGCGTGGTCGGCGAGGCCATCGCCGAGGCGTAGAGGCACACCGTGGCCGCCGTGCCCACGTTCAGGGACTCCGCGGCGCCGTAGAGGGGCACGGCCACCCGGCGCTCCGCCAGGGCCAGCTCCGCCTCGTCCAGGCCCTGGGCCTCATTGCCGAACAGCCAGGCGGTGCGCGCCCCCAGCGACGCCGGGGACAGGGCGTCCAGTCGATCGGACCCGTGGCCGTCGGCGGCCCACACCTGTAGACCCGCCGCCCGGGCAGCCACCGCCACGTCCTCCGCCTGCACCCCCGCGAGCACGGGCAGGTGGAACAGGGACCCGGCGGTGGAGCGGACCACCTTCGGATTGAACGGGTCCACCGATCCGGCGGTGAGCACCACCGCGTCCGCGCCCGCGGCGTCCGCCGCGCGCAGCACCGTCCCCGCGTTGCCCGGGTCCTGCACGCGGCACAGCACGGCCGCCAGCGCCGCACCGTCGAACGCGTCCTCCAGGGCGGGCTGATCCGGGACGCGGGCCACGGCCACGACGCCCTGGCCCGTCACCGCGTCCGCCATGGCCGTCAGGACCTCGTCCGAGGCCTCCCGCACGAACACCCGCTCGCCGCCGTCGGGCCCGTCGGCGGCCACCCGCTCCACGAGGGCCGCCAGCTCCGAGTCCCGGTCGGCGAGCCCGGCGGAGACGTAGACCTGGGTGAGGACGCGACCGGCCGGCCACTGCCGCGCCGCGCCCGCCGGCCCCTCCCCCAGGTGCGCGCGCAGCGCCTCGCGGCACGCCTGCGGGCCCTCCACCAGGAACGTGCCGGTCCGGCGTCGCGCGGGCCGGCCGGCCAGGGCGGCGACGGCGCGGACGCGCTCGGCGCGGGGGTGGGTCAGCGGCTCGGCGGGCGGGGTCATGGGCTCTCCTGGTCGGGTTCGGCGGGGCGCGGGTGCGCAGACGCCGACGGGGCGGGCCTCGGTGGAGGACCCGCCCCGTCGGCGGTGGTGCTCACGCCTGGGGCGTGGTGGTGGGGCTCTCAGGGCCCCGGAGCCGGCTCAGCGGGAGACGGCGGGGGCGTTCACGTCCGCGGGCAGCGCCTCGCGGGCGGTCTTCACCAGCACGGCGAAGGTCGCGGCGTCGGAGACGGCGATCTCGGCCAGCATGCGGCGGTCCACCTCGACGCCGGCCAGCTTGAGGCCCTGCATGAAGCGGTTGTAGGTCATGCCGTTGGCGCGGGCGGCCGCGTTGATGCGGGTGATCCACAGGCGACGGAAGTCACCCTTGCGCTTGTGGCGGTGCTGGTAGTTGTAGGTGAACGAGTGGAGCATCTGCTCCTTCGCCTTGCGGTACAGGCGAGACCGCTGGCCGCGGTAGCCGGAGGCGCGCTCCAGCATGGTCCGACGCTTCTTGTGGGCGTTCACTGCCCGCTTCACACGTGCCACGTGCGTACTCCAATCTGTGTGGTCCCCGGGGCGCGCACTGGCGCGTCACGGCCGAGGAGGAAGGGGTTCCGGCGAGGCCGGAGGGGGTGTCAGATGCCGAGCATCCGCTTGATCTGCTTGATGCTGCCCTTGGAGACGAGCTGGTCGCCCTTGAGACGGCGGGTCAGGCGCGAGGACTTGTGCTCCAGGTAGTGGCGGCGGTTCGCCTGCTGGCGCATGATCTTGCCGGAGCCGGTCACGCGGAAGCGCTTCTTGGCACCGCTGTGGGTCTTCATCTTCGGCATGGCTGCCGTTCTCCTTCACTCATCGCTGCCGTGCGCGGCGCGCACGGCAGTGCTGGTCACCCCGGTCCGTCCGGACCGGGCTGGTCTGTGGCGACCCCGGGGGGTCAGGCCCGAGGACCGGGCTTGGGGGCACCGCCGCGGGGGGCGGCGGGCTTGGGCGGGGCCGGCATCGGCTTGGCCGCCGGCTTCGGAGCCGACGACGGCGCGGCCGGCTTGGCGGCGGACCGCGGCTTCGGCGTGGCAGCCGGCGCAGCCGAGGACTGCGGCTTCGGCGTCGCGGCCGGCTTCGGGGACGATGCGGGCGTGGCGCTGGAGGCCGGCTTCGCAGCCGGGGCGGCCGTGGCCGGGCGGGGAGCCGCCGGGGCCGGGGTCTTCGGCGCCTGCTTCGTCTCGGCCGGGGCCGCGGAGGCGTTCTCCTGCGTCCGGGCGGCCATGGCCTTCAGCTGCTCGGGGAACGCGTCCCCGACCGAATTCCGCACCGGGGCGGAGTCGGACGCCGCCTTCTGCGCGGCGCGCTCCTTGGCCTCGCGGGCGGCCTGGTCGCGACGCGAACCGCCGCCCTGACGCTCGCGGTGGCTCTCGGCCGAGTTCTTGCGCTGGTCCGCGCGCGCATCGGCCTTGGTGCGCAGCGGGCCGACCACCATCACCATGTTGCGGCCGTCCTGGCGCGGCTGCGATTCGACGGTGCCCAGCTCGGCGACGTCCTCGGCGAACTGCTGCAGCAGCTTGATGCCGAGCTCGGGACGCTGCTGCTCACGGCCGCGGAACTGGATGATGGCCTTGACCTTGTCGCCCTGGCTCAGGAACTTCTTGGCGTGGCCGGTCTTGGTCTCGTAGTCGTGCTTGTCGATCTTCAGGCGGAAGCGGACCTCCTTGAGGACCGTGTTCACCTGGTTCTTGCGCGACTCACGGGCCTTCACCGCGGCCTCGTACTTGTACTTGCCGAAATCCATCAGCTTGCACACCGGAGGCTTGGCCGTGGGGGCCACCTCCACGAGATCCAGGTCCGCCTCGGCGGCGAGCCGGAGGGCGTCCTCGACGCGGACGATGCCGACCTGTTCGCCGTTCGGGCCGACCAGGCGGACTTCCGGAACGCGGATACGCTCGTTGATGCGGGGATCGCTGATGGTGGTACTCCTCTGTGCGAGACGACGGGTGATCCCGCGCCCACCGGAGGGACCCTCGGAAACGAGGAAGGCCTCCCCTGCGCGGACGCAGACGGAGGCCTCGACACGATCCCGTCGGACGGGACCCTCGGTGCGGGCTGCGCGCCACGACGCGGCGGTCCCGACCGGCGACCCGGCAACTCGGCCCGGGGCGAACCGGACATCCTGCTGACGCGGGTGGGAGAGAGGCCTCCACTTTGCTGCTCCTGGCCCGTGCACGCCTGCTCCGGGGTCACCGGATGACGAGGACGTGCGCGGACCACGAGTGGTCTATGGGAAGCTTACCACCATGACAGACGAACGTCAGGCCCAGGACGCCACCCCCATGGACGCCCCCGCCGAGATCCGCGACATCCACGAGGTCCCCGCCGTCGAGGTCATCACGACCACCGCCGTGCACCTGATGACCGCCGCCGCCGTCAAGTGCGGCCTGGCCGACTCCCCCGACGCCCGCGAGCTCATCGATCTCGACGAGGCCCGCAAGCTCATCACGGCCCTCGCCGGGCTGGTCACGGCCGCGGCCCCCGAGATCGGCAGCCAGCACGCCGGCCCGCTGCGCGACGGCCTGCGCTCGCTGCAGCTGGCGTTCCGTGAGGCCTCCCCGTTCCCGGACGCCCCGGGCAAGGGCCCCGGCGAGAAGTTCACCGGCCCGGTGAACTGACCACGCCCCCCGATGACGACGACGGCGCGCCCCCGACCGGGGGCGCGCCGTCGTCGTCGGAGCCGGGCTCAGGCGTCCGTCGAGGCCTCCGGGGCGGGGGTGAGATGCCGGGTGACCGGCGTCGTGAAGAGGGTGAGCAGCGCGACGCCGGAGACCGCGAGCAGCGGCCCACCCAGAGCGGCGGCGTCCACGCTGAAGAGCCACGAGGACAGGAGCACACCGAAGAGCTGGATCGCGACGGCGGCGCCGCGGCTCCACGCCCGACCGCGCAGCAGGGCGACGGAGGTCGCGAGGATCCACAGGGTGAGCAGCGCGTAGATGACGACCAGCATCACGCGGGCGCCGGCCGGGAGCACCCCGTCCGCCGCATGCACCACCGCGTCCACGGCGAGCCAGAGGAGCGCGCCCGCCTCGACCACGAGCGCCGCGGCGACCACGAGGACGGCCGCCGGCAGGCCCCGGCCGGGGCGGGGCGGGACCGTCGTCGCGTCGGCGCCCGACGACTCGGACGGGGCGACGGGGTCGGGGCGGCGGGACTGTGTCATGGGGCCTCTCCTGCGGGACGGCTGCGGGGACGGACGTGTGCCCCACGGTACGCCGGGCGGTGCGCGGGCCAGGTTCGCGGCGACGCGCCGTCCCGGGCATGGGTGTGACCAAGGACTCACTGGGAGGCGCGGTGATGCACCTCATTCACCTCTTGTTCACTCGTGAGGGCCGTGCGAGGATGGCACGCGAGAGATTTCCGGGGGCCGCGTTCGTACGAAAGCGGTCCCCGTTGCAATGACCAGGGTCGCCCTCCGTATCGGTCGTGCCGCGCGTCGTCCGCGCAGGCCCCCGCGCCCGCCGCCGGCGGAGGCCGTGACCACCGGCGCCCGCGGGCTCCGGCTCTTCCGACAGAAAGTGAGCGGACCGATGGATTGGCGCAGTAAAGCAGCGTGCCTGGACAAGGACCCGGAGCTGTTCTTCCCCGTGGGCAACACCGGCCCCGCCCTCCTGCAGATCGAGGAGGCCAAGGCGGTGTGCCGCTCGTGTGAGGTCGTGGACACGTGCCTGAAGTGGGCCATGGAGTCCGGCCAGGACTCGGGCGTCTGGGGCGGCATGAGCGAGGACGAGCGGCGCGCCATGAAGCGCCGCGCCGCGCGTGCCCGCCGCGCCTCCTGACCCACCCGGACCACCGGCCCCGTCGACGACGTCGACGGGGCCGTCCTCAAGCCCGGCCGGGTTCACGTCAGGGGCAGTCGCAGCACGACGCGCGTGCCGCCGTCGTCGGACCGCTCCCAGCGCAGGGTGCCGCGCAGGTCCCCCTCCACGAGCGAGTGCACGATGCGCAGGCCGAGCCCCGATCCCTCGCCCGCGCGGGGAGACTCCCCCGGCACCCATCCGTCGGGGGCGGCGGGGCCGCCGTCCGTCACGGACACGACCAGCACCGTTCCCGCGGGGGTCGACTCGCGGTCGGCGTGCAGGCCCACGCAGCCACCGCCCGGCGCCGTGCCGTGCTCGACGGCGTTGGCCGCCAGCTCATTGAGCACCAGCGCCAGCGGCGTGGTCACGTGGGAGGGCAGTTCACCGAACTCGCCCGTGACCGCGACCTGCAGCGGCCGCCCGTCCCCGGCCACCTCGACGGCCAGGCGGAACTGCCGCTGCAGCAGACCGTCCACGGGGACCTGGTCCTCGATCTCCTCGCTCAGCGTCTGGTGGACGAGGGCGATCGTGTCCACCCGCTGCATCGCCTGACGCAGCGCACGCTCCGCCTCGGGCGAGGACGTGCGCCGCGCCTGCATGCGCAGCAGCGATCCCACGGTCTGCAGGTTGTTCTTGACGCGGTGGTGGATCTCGCGGATGGTCGCGTCCTTGGTGAGCAGACGCTGCTCCTGGCGGCGCAGCTCGGTCACGTCGCGCAGCAGCAGCAGCGCCCCCTGCCAGCCGTCCGGACCGAGCAGGGGGACGGAGCGCACCGTGAGGGACGCCCCGCCGGACTGCACCTCCCGCCGTCCGGCACGCAGCCCGGTGAGCACGGCCCACGTCCCCTCGTCGGTGGGCACACGGGCGGCGTCGGTGCTGGCCAGGACGTCGGTGAGCCGGTGCCCCTCGAGCGTTGAGGCGATGCCCAGCCGGCGCAGGGCGGAGACCGCGTTGGGACTGGTGAACTCGGCGACCGAGTCCGGCCCGAGCACGACGAGGCCGTCCCCCACCCGCGGCGTGCCGCCTGCCCAGAGGCCGGGAGGCTCCTCGGGCGCCGGCCAGCGGCCGTGCTGCATCATGTCCAGCAGGGTGCTGGCCGTCCGGCTGTAGTTCTCCTCGATCACCGAGCGCGCCGGCCGGCCGTTCGGGTCCGCGTGCGCGGAGACGACCGCGATGACCCTCCCGGCGCGGACCACCGGCCACAGACGCACCTGCAGCGTGCCTCCCGGGGCCTCGACGGGGCCGGCCCCCTCGGCCCGCTCCCCGCCATGCCACGTCTGCCCGACGACGGCCCGCAGGTCCGCGCGGGCGCGCGAGCCCACGATGTCGCGGTGGAAGAGGGTGGGAGCGGTGAAGGGCCGGACCTGGGCGAGCGCGACGAACCCTCCGGCCTCGTCGCGGCGGGGCACGGGGCACCAGAGCACGAGGTCCGCGAGCGCCAGGTCTGCCACGAGCTGCCAGTCCCCCACGAGCCGCTGCAGCCAGGCGCGGTCCTCGTCTCCGATGTCCGGGTGCGACGTCAGGGGGTCCTGCGCGAGCGAACTGACCATGGGATCAGGGTACGGCGACGTGCCGGGCGGCCCGTGTCCGTGGCGTCGCGGGCGGCGTCGGACGACACGGCGGCGATGGTCTGCGAGGGCCGTGCGCGGTGCCGTCCGCGGCGGGCGGGGCGGGCAGGGACACCGGCCAGCGTGGCGAGGGCGCGACGCAGCGGGCTGTTCGGAGCGGCCTCGGCGAGCACCTGGCCGGCGAGCAGCGCGGGGTCCGCGGCGGCCGGGTCCCACGGCAGGAACGCCTCCAGGGGCGTGGCCGGCGAGGCGTAGCGGTTCCAGACGGCCTCGACCTGCCCGCGCGGGGCGACGCCGGCGGCGGCGGGCCGGAGCCGGTTGACCACGACGCGCAGCCGTGCCGCCGGGGCCGCCTCCGCCAGCTCCTCGACCCCGCGGACCAGGCGGGGCAGGGCGACGGCGTCCGGCCCGCCGACCGCGATGACCTCGTCGGCCGCGGCGAGCGCCGCCAGGGTCGCACCGTTGCGCTGTGGGGCGGGCACGTCGAAGGACAACTCCTCGTCCTGCTCGAGACCGAACCCGACGTCGACGACCACGCGGTCCCAGTGTTCCCTGGCGGCCGCGATCAGCGCGGAGACGGCGGCGGGGCGCAGCTCGGGCCACCGGTCCACGCGGGTGAGCCCCGTCAGAACCGTCAGGTCCGCGCCGGCGACGCGGACGCGGACGCCCGCGGCCGCCAGGTCGGCGGCGCCCAGTCGGCCGTGGTCGGCCCGCCGCACGGCCCGCGACACGCCGGCCGACTCCTCCGTCAGCCCCAGGTGCACACCGACGGCGGGGCCGTACGTGTCCAGGTCGACCAGCAGCGTGTTCCGGCCGGCCACGGCGTGCTCGGCGGCGAGGTTCACGGCGACGGTGGTGCGTCCCGGGGCGCCGGTGGGACCCCACACCACGGTCACCAGGGACTCCCGCGCGGGTGCGGTCGGTTCGCCCTCCTCCGGAGAGGGTGCGGGGTCGGCTCCCTCGCCCGCGGTGGCGGGGCCGTCGTCGGGGGTGGCCGCGGCGGGGGCGGCGCCCGGCCCGGCGTCGTCGGGCTCGTCGGCGTCGCGCCAGGGGTCCGTGAGGCCGGGCACCTCGTCCGCGCCGAGCGTCTCCAGGGTGATCGGCAGGTCGTCGAGGTCCTCGGCGTGATCCCGGGCGTGGTCGGCGTCCTCCCCGTGCGAGGTCTCCGGCCGGCGGCCCTCCGCGGCGGCGCTCGCGGACTCCACGACGACGGCCGCGATCTGCTCGGGGTCGGCGTCGGCGCGCACGCAGGGCACCCCCATGCTGCGGAGACGACGCCGCTCGGCACGGACCTCGCTGAGCGCCGCCACGCCCACGGGTCGGGGCAGCCGGGCCGTCTCCTCCAGGAAGGCGGCGGTGAGGGACTCGGTGTCCCCGGCCACGAGGACCGCGTCCACGAGACCGGAGCGGGCGATGGCGAGCAGCTCGGCGATGTCCTCGGCCCGGCGGAGGACCGTGATGTCCGTCTGGTGCCGCTCGAGCGGGCCGATGTGGTCCAGGCCCGGCTGGACGGTGGTGGCCAGGGCGATGCGCACGGTCAGCGCACCCCGTGGGCCGGCACGAGGGTGACCCGCGCGTCCTTCACCTTCGCGTCCACGATGCGCGGCAGGGTCTCCTTTGGTGCCAGCAGCTGCACCCGGGTGGTGCCCGAGCCGCCGAAGCCGTTCTGCTCCGCCGTGACCTCGGAGATCTCGAGCGCCTCGGCCAGCCGGGCCGGGTCTGCATGGCCGCGGCCTCCCTCCGCCGGCATGGCCACCCAGACGTCCACGCGGTCTCCCACGCCCACGCCGGACGGCAGCGGCTCGTCCAGGGCCACCCCGACGGGACGACGGCCGTCCGGGTCCGCGTCCACCAGTGCCGCCGCCGGCAGCAGCTCACCGGCCCGGACCGTCCCGGAGACCATCCGCCCCTCGGGAGCCGGAGCATCGGCGCTGAGGTACCGCTCGCCGGCCTCGCTGAGGTTCACCTCCACGGGGCGCAGGTCCCCGGACGCGATGGGTGTGCCCGGGGGCAGGTCCTCCGCAGCCGTCCAGTACGCTGCGGTCCGCTGGGCGGAGGCGACCAGCGCCACGACGCCGGCGATCGAGGCGAGGACGAGCACGAGACCGACGAGGAGCCGGGGATCCCGCCAGCGGGGCCGGCGCAGACGGCCGCCCTCGGCGGACGCGGACATGGTCGTGGACACCGGATGTTCCCCCCTTCGGACCGGCCCCTCGGGCCGCCGCGGCCCCGGCACCCCGTCGGTGTCGGCCCCTCCGCGCTGCGCCCAGAGTAACCACAGGGGCCGTGGATCGCCGGATCCGCCGCGTACGCTGTGGAAAAGTGTCGCCTCCGGGTGTTCCCGGGGTTGAATGGGTCGACGTCGTGGGCCGCCCGCGACCGTCCTGGACGCCTCGACCGAAGGAGCACCGTGCAGCGCTTTCTCACCCTGACCGACGTCGCGGAGACCCTGAACATCTCCGGTCAGGCCGCCCGTGCCCTGGTCCGCTCGGGTGAGCTGCAGGCCATCCAGGTCGGGGGCCGCGGTCAGTGGCGCATCGAGCTGTCCTGGCTCGAGGACTACGTGGAACGTCAGAAGGAAGTGACGCGCGCCCGCGTCCGGGAGTGGACCGAGGCGGACGCGCAGGCCCGCTGAGCCCACACGGTCTGCTCAGGCGGGGCGCAGCGCGGTCCGGACCGTCCCCAGCGCCCCGAACGGGATGACGAGCCGCCCGCGGACGGCCGCGGCCCGCCGGGCCTCGTCCCGCGGGTGGCGGGCGATGTCGAGGTGGTCGCCGCCGACCCGGTCCACGGTGCCCTCCGCCAGCGCCGCGCCGAGGCGTCCCGTCACCGCCACCGGCTGGCGCGTCCGCGCGATGCCGCGCAGCACCGTCCCCCAGCCGGCCGCGGCGAGCTCGGGCGCGGCCACGGCCCGGGTCAGGTCGGCCTCCACGGCCGCCACGCAGTCCACCGCGACGATCGCCGATCCCGAGCCGTCGACGTGCACGCCGACCCAGCCCTGGCCCACCGTGTGCACCACGCCGTCCACGACCTCGCCCCAGGCCAGGTGGAGCCGGACCTGCCGCCCTCGGGCTCCGCGCAGGCGGTCGGCCAGGGACAGCGCCATCCACTCCGCTCGGGTCAGCTCCGCGGCCTCGGCCACCGTCTCCTGCCAGCCGAGGTCGGCCCAGTGCGCCTCCAGGTCGTCGAAGAGTCCGTTCCACCGCATGCGCTCAGCATAGGAGGCTCAGCGCCGGACATCGGTCGTCATCAAACATCATCAAACATCACTCTTGACACCTATCGGCCCGTGCAGTTCACTGTGATCATCATCACCGGCCTGATCGCGGGATCCCGGCCGGACGGACGCACAGGAGGGGAATCCATGGAGCGCTCGACATCACCGGCCGGCCCGGCCCCGACCCGTCCGGTCGACGCGGCGGACGCCGTCGGCCTCACCGTCCTGCTTCTGGCCGGTCCCGGTCTGCTCGCCTGTGCCGCGGCGCTGCTGCAGACGGGCACCAGCGCGCCCGGGGCGGAACTGACCCGCGTGCTGGGCCTCGGTGCCGGTCTCGCCGGGCTCGGACTGCTCGCATGGTGGGCGGTGGGCCTGATCGGGCTGGCGCTCGTCGCGCTGGGGCGCCGCGCGGGTCGGCCGGCCTGGGCCCGCCTGGGCCGGAGCCTCACTCCCGCCCTGCTCGGACGCGTGGCAGGCGCCGTCGTCGGTGCCCAGCTGCTCGCGGCACCGGCCGCGTGGGCGGACGCGGCTCATCCCGTGCCGGACGCCTCCTGGACCGTGGCTGCGGTGCCTGCGCACGCCACCGGCGTCGAGGCCCCGGCGCCGGACGCCGCGTGGACGCCCCGGCCCCCGGCGCCGGCCCCACCGGGCGCCGGCACCGGCCGTGCGGATCCGGACCACCCGACCGTCACCGTCCGGCGCGGCGACTGCCTGTGGCACCTCGCCGCCGCCGAGCTCGGCCCGGACGCGACCCCCCGAGAGATCGACGCCCGCTGGCGCCGCTGGTACGAGGCCAACCGACGGGTGATCGGCGACGACCCGCACCTGCTGCTGCCCGGCACCGTGCTGACCTCCCCCGTGTTCACCCCGCACGCCGGCGTGGACGGACCACGGCCATGACATCCACGACCCTGCACTCCCCCGCTTCGCCTCGTCCTCAGGAGACCGCCATGACCACCCTCGCCACCCGCCCCCGCGCCGCTTCCGACCGGCGCACCGCCGACACCCTCCTCCACGGGCCCGCCCACAGCCCCGCAGTCCTGCCCCGCGGTGAGGAGATCGCCCGGCGGGCCCGCACCGAACAGGGGCGCGAGGAGCTGCGCCGCGTCCGCTCGCTCGCCGCCGTGATCGCCGTCGCCTGCGTCGAGGTCGAGACGGGCCGCCGTGCCCTGCGGGACCTCTCCGGCTGGCTCTCGCCCGAGGTCCTGGACAAGTTGACCCGTCGCATGGAGCTGCTGGGCGCCGTCGCGCCGACCGGGCCCGGTCGACGGCCCTCCGCGGCCGTCCCGCCCCGGACGCCCAAGTCCGCACCCCGCCCGGTGGGTGCCCGCGTGTGCGAGGTCGCGCCCGGCCGGGTGGAGGCCAGCGCGACGGTGCTGTGGGAGGGCCGGGCCCGGGCCTTCGCGCTCCGACTCGAGCGGCGGCTCAGCCGGTGGAAGGTGACGTCGGTCGAGATCGGCTGAGCCGGATCGTCCCGTCGGACTGACGAGCGAGGGCCCGGAGACCTGGAGGTCTGCGGGCCCTCGTCCTGCGTCGTGGCAGGATGCCGGTCAGCCGCGGCGGCCGCGGCGCTCCGCCTGACGGCGGGAGCGGCGGTTCGTGCCCGCCGCGACCGTGGCGCCGGAGTCCGTGCCACTGCGGGTGACCGCGCTCTGCCCGTCCTCGGACGGACCGGTGAAACGCAGCTGCGCCGGCTGCTGCGGGGCGTCGATACCCTCCACGGAGATCTGCGGTGCCATCGTCACAGCGCGGGCGTCCTTGACGCCGGGCAGAGACGTCGGCGCGGGGGCCGCACTGATCTGCGCCTGGAACAGCGTGCGCACGGCGTCCTCGCGGATGGCGGCGAGCATGTTCTGGAACATCGTGTAGCCCTCGCGCTGGTACTCCACGAGGGGCTCGCGCTGGGCCATCGCGCGCAGCCCGATGCCCTCCTTGAGGTAGTCCATCTCGTAGAGATGCTCCTGCCAGCGGCGTCCGATGGTGGCGAGCACCACGCGACGCTCCGCCTCCCGCAGCGCCTCGGACCCCACCTGCGCCTCCCGGTCCTCGTACGCCAGGAGCGCATCGGAGACGAGTTCGCGCTTGAGGACCTCGGCCTTGAGCCGGCCCCGGCCGCCGACCTCGTCGAGGACGTCCTCCTGCGAGATGCCCACGGGGTAGAGCTCTGCCAGGTCCCGCCACAGCTGGTCGAGGTCCCAGTCGGTGGCGTGGCCCTCCTCGGTGGCCGCGTCCACGATGTTCCCGACGGCGTCCTCCACGAAGCGGCGCACCCGGTCCTGCAGGTCCTCCCCCTCGAGGATGGAACGGCGGTCCGTGTAGATGGCCTCGCGCTGGCGGTTCATCACGTCGTCGTACTGGAGCACGTTCTTGCGCTGCTCGGCGTTGCGCCCCTCGACCTGCGCCTGCGCGTTCTGGATCGCCTTCGAGACGAAGCCGAACTCGAGCGCCATGTCGTCCGGGATCGACGGGCTGTTCATGATCCGCTGGGCCACGCCCGGGTTGAAGTTGCGCATGAGCTCGTCCGTGAGGGAGAGGTAGAACCGGGACTCGCCCGGGTCGCCCTGACGGCCGGAACGACCGCGCAACTGGTTGTCGATACGGCGCGAGTCGTGGCGCTCCGTGCCCACCACGTACAGGCCGCCGGCCTCGATGACCGCGCGGTGCGCGTCCTCCACGGCGGCCTCGGCCTCCGCCAGCACCTCGGGCCAGCGGGCCTCGTACGCCTCCGGGTCCTCGGCGGCGTCGAGGCCCAGTTCCTGCATGCGGGCCACCGCCGTGAACTCGGCGTTGCCGCCGAGCATGATGTCGGTGCCGCGGCCGGCCATGTTGGTGGCCACGGTGACGGCGCCCGGGCGGCCCGCCTGCGCCACGATGGCGGCCTCGCGGGCGTGGTTCTTCGCGTTCAGGACCTCGTGGCGGACGCCGCGCTTGGCCAGCAGCGTGGAGAGGTACTCGGACTTCTCCACCGAGGTGGTGCCCACCAGGACCGGCTGGCCCTTCGCGTGCCGCTCGGCGATGTCGTCGACGACGGCGTCGAACTTGACCTTCTCGTTCTTGTACACCACGTCGTTGCGGTCCACGCGCTGTCGCTCCCGGTTCGGCGGGATCACGACGACGCCGAGGCCGTAGGTCGACGTGAACTCGGCGGCCTCCGTCTCGGCGGTGCCCGTCATGCCGGCGAGCTTCTCGTAGCCGCGGAAGTAGTTCTGCAGGGTCACCGTGGCCAGCGTCTGGTTCTCGGGCTTGACCTCCACGCCCTCCTTGGCCTCGATGGCCTGGTGGAGCCCCTCGTTGTAGCGGCGTCCCTTGAGCACGCGGCCCGTGTGCTCGTCGACGATCTGCACCTCGCCGTCGAGGACCACGTAGTCCTTGTCCCGCTTGAACAGCTCCTTGGCCTTGACCGCGTTGTTCAGGAACTGGATGAGCGTGGTGTTCTGCGTCTCGTACAGGTTCGTGATGCCGAGGTGGTCCTCGACCTTCTCGATGCCGGGGCCGAGGATGCCGACGGTGCGCTTCTTGTGGTCCACCTCGTAGTCCGTGTCCGCCTCGAGGCGGCGCACCAGCCGGGCGAACTCGCCGTACCACCGGTTGGCCTCGCCCTGGGCGGGGCCGGAGATGATCAGCGGGGTGCGGGCCTCGTCGATGAGGATCGAGTCCACCTCGTCGACGATCGCGTAGTGGTGCTCACGCTGCACGAGCTCGTCGAGGGACCACGCCATGTTGTCCCGGAGGAAGTCGAAGCCGAACTCGTTGTTCGTGCCGTAGGTGATGTCCGCGGCGTACTGCTCGCGCCGTACGGCCGGGGTCTGGCCCGCCACGATGACGCCCGTCTGCATGCCGAGGAAGCGGAACACGCGGCCCATGAGGTCGGCCTGGTAGGAGGCGAGGAAGTCGTTGACCGTCACCACGTGCACGCCCCTGCCGGACAGCGCGTTGAGGTAGGCCGGGGCGGTGGCCACGAGGGTCTTGCCCTCGCCGGTCTTCATCTCCGCGATGTTGCCCTGGTGCAACGCGATGCCGCCGAGCAGCTGGACGTCGTAGTGCCGCTGGCCGAGCGTGCGTCCCGCGGCCTCCCGGACCGCGGCGAACGCCTCCGGCAGGAGCAGGTCCAACGACTCGCCGTCCGCATGCCGGGCCCGGAGCGCGTCCGTCTCGGCACGCAGCTCCGCATCGCTGAGCGCCCGGAAGTCGTCCTCGAGGAGGTTCACGGCGTCCACCGTGGCCTGCATGCGCTTGAGGACGCGGTGGTCCGAGATCTTCAGGACGCGGTCGATGATCGAAGGCACTGGTTCTCTGCTCCCTTGCGGTGTGGCCGGGGCGGGACGGGATGCCCCTCGCGCTCGGCCGTGGCGCGGTCTCCGGGACAGTGTACGGGCCGAGTCCGGACGGGCCGCGGCGCCCGTCCCGGAGGGGACGGGCGCCGCGGCGTCAGCAGGTCGTGGTCGACGTCGGCGGGGCGGTCAGTCCTCCCGCGCCTGGTAGGCCCGCTCCCCCTCGGAGGCGGAGACGTGATCCTGCGGGAGGGACTCGTCCAGGCGGATCACGCCGTAGCTCCAGCCCCGGCGGCGGTAGACCACGGAGGGCACGCCGGTCTCGGCGTTCTGGAAGAGGAAGAAGTCATGACCCACCAGCTCCATCGCGTCCACGGCCTCGTCCACGCTCATGGGGGTCGCGGGGAACGCCTTCTGGCGGATGCGCACCGGGGTGCCCACCTCGGGGGCGTCCTGCTCGGCGGCCTCCTCCGCGGCCAGCGCGGCACCCGACGGCGGCAGCGGCGGCACGAATCCGACCTCGCCCGCACCGCGGGAGGCGCCGAGCTTGCCGTGACGGCGGTCCTTGCGGCGGTCGCGCATGCGCCGCAGGCGCTCGGCCAGTCGGGTGGCGGCCTGGTCGAAGGCGACCAGCTTGTCGTCCGCGTCGGCCTCGGCCCGCACGACGTCCCGCGGGCCGCGGACCGTCAGTTCCACGCGAACCGTCTCGTCCGAGTGCTTGTGGTGGGAGGACTTCGTCACGCGGACCTCGAGCGTGTCGGCGCCCTCGGCGAGCGGCTGGAGGCGCTCGGTGCGCTCGACGACGTGGTCGCGGAAGCTCTCCGAGAGGCTGATGTTGCGGGCGATGTAGCTGACATCCATGGTCATGGCGTCCTCCTGGTCCGACTCTCACGGGTCCGGCCTCGGGAGGGGAGGTGCGCCTCGGTGTCGCGTCCGCAGGGCGGCGGCGGGTCCGAGGGTGCGACCTCCTTCCAGCCGTCGGCAGGACGGGAACCGTAGGGGCGATTCCGTGCCGTTCACCCTACCCGGGGGCGTGGCCGGGGGCCAGGCTCGGCGGGGTCCCGCGGCGGGGCCACGGCCGCGAGCACGACGGCCCCGACGGGGTGCCCGCCGGCGCGGCGCACCGCCTCCGCGAGCGCGGCGAGGGTGGCGCCGGTGGTGAGGACGTCGTCCACGAGCAGGACGGGCGCGCCGGCCGGCAGCCGCCCGGCGACGACGCGCCAGTCCCGGGCCCGCCGGCGGCGCTGGCCCGCCCCGGCGCCCGCGTGGGACGGGCCGCCGCCCCGGAGCGTGCTCGCGCGGGGCAGCAGGCGCGCACGGACGGCGTCGGAGACCAGCCACGGCGCCGGCAGCGCCCGGGTGAGCTCGGCGAGCGGGTCGTAGCCACGCCGTCGGAATCCGGCCGCGCCGCCCGGGACCGGGACGAGCAGGGCGTGCGGCGCCCCGGGCAGGTCCGGCTCGAGGCGCGCCGCGGCGACGGCCCGGCACAGGGCCTCGCCCAGCACGCCGCGCAGGTGCAGCGCGTGATGGTCCTTGAACGCGAGCACGGCGGCCGCCAGCGGGTCTGCGTAGCGCCCGGCCGCCATCACCGGCAGGGGAGCGCCGCCGGGGCCCAAGGGCAAAGCCGGGGCGTCCTGCTCCGCCCGGAAGGGCCGGGACAGGACGGCGGTCAGTCCCTCCGCGCAGGCCGGGCAGAGCCGGTGACCCGGCGCGGCGCACACCGCGCACTCGGCGGGCAGGACCAGGTCGGCCAGGGCCCGACCGAGGGTGCCGAACACCGACGGCGGGGACGGGGAGGACGGCGGGGAACGCATGCGACGAGTCCACCGCACGCCGCCGCCGTCCGGGCGCCGGGGCGAGCCGCTGTGCGGGCCGGGGCGGCTGTGCAGGAGTGGACGACGGGGCGGCGGGCGCGGGCTCGGCTCAGTCGGGGAACGAGAGGTCGCGCACCCTGCGGTCGAGCTCCTGCGCCCGCCACGAGGAGCCCACCAGCAGGAACACGAGCTCCTCCGTCTCCGCGTAGTAGGCGCCGTCGTCGCCGGCGGAGATCCCCCGCAGACCGCCCAGCGGGTTGAGCTCCCGGACGGTGCCGTCGATCGAGACGATCCGCGGCACCACGCGCTCGTCGGGCTTCTCGGCGTACGCCGAGACGAGCAGGTTCGTGTCTCCGGCCCACTCCACCGAGTCCTCGGAGCCGGAGGAGGGCAGCAGGATCGGCTCGGTCAGGGCGTTCGGCACCCCGTCCGAGCCGCGCACGACGCCGGACACGCGCAGGGTGGTCCGCTGGCCGTCGTCGACGAGCATCGCGGCCCGGGCCCCGCTCCGGGCCAACCGCAGGTCGACGATCCGCTCGCCGGGGCGCAGCCAGGTGGCCGTCACGATGCGCTCCTGCCCGCCGGGCTGGGCCGGGACGGCGCGGATCCGCGAGGTCGTGCCCCTGTCGGCCGCCCACACCCAGCCCAGGAGGTCCAGTGACGGGACGGTGAGCCCGGTGCCGCGCAGCACCTCCCGCAGGGTGCCGTCCGTGCCGGCGACGTGGACCGCCGTCCGGTCACGGGTGACGAACACGAAGCGGCTGCGGTCGCCGGACATGGTCGGGCGGACCGGATCGAGCGCGGTGACGTCCGGGGCGCCGCCCACCGGCGTGACGCTGGTCCCCTGCACGTACACGAGTCCGCCCGTCGCCGTGTCGATGCCCACCTGGACTGAGCCGACGGCGGGGTCGGTCTGGACCGGGGCGGGGCCGTCGTCTCCCGACGTGGACAGCTGGGCGCCGGCGACGGTCACCTCGACCTCCTTGACCGATTGGAGGCCCGTCAGGGTCAGCTCCAGCTGCTCCCGCATGCGGTGCCGCCGGTCGGCGTCGGCCCCCTCGGCGGCCGCCTGGGTGAGGTCGACGTGGGCCACGCCGTCGTCGTCGACGGGCACCGTGGGTGCGGCCAGGTCGGTGCCGGTGCGCAGCGGGAAGGCCGTCTCCACCGCCCCGGCCAGATACGGTGCCGGCCCGCGCAGCAGCGCTCGCGTCACCGCGGTCACCGTGGTGCCCCGATTGACGAACCACCGCACGTCCGGCACGACGTAGCGCTTCGCGGTGTCGTAGAAGGCGAGCTCGTGCGGGGCGAACAGCTGTCCGAACTGCGCCTGGGAGAGCAGCGTGCCGTTCTCCGTGGACGTGATCCGCATGCCCTGGGGCCGTTCCTGCACGGTGACCGCCCAGGCCCGTGTGGTCCCCGGCGGCGCGACGGTCCGCAGGCCGTACTCGTCGATCTCCGAGTCGACCTCGACCTGGATCTGGTAGTCCCCGTCGCCGTCGCCCCGGGTGATGCGCGGCTCCGCCGAGTACACGAGGGTGCGCTGCCCGGGCGTCCACTGGGTGGCCGCGGGGCCGTCGAGGAACTCGCGCGCCACCGCGTAGTCGTCCTGCGGGCTCGTGCCCGCGAGCAGGAAGCCCCGGATGGCCTCCTCCGCCGTGTCCGACTCGGCGGGTCCCGGCGGATGGAACTGCGGCGCGTCGGCGGCCGCGCTGGCCCCGTCGACCGGGTCGGCGCTGCGCACTTCGGAGCTCTGGGGGATCTGGGTGCAGCCGCTGAGGGCGAGCACCAGGGCGACGATCACCGCGACGACGGCGACACGCGGCGGACGGGGCGGCTGCGGATCCACGGTGGTCATCGGGCCTCCTCTGCCGCATCCTCGCCGGTCGGGTCCCCGGGGGCCGGCCCGTGGGCGGGATCCCCCGGAGGGACCCTGCGCACCGGCCGGGTCGGTGCGGTCAGGGCCTGCTCGTCCTGGCGCGCGCACGGCGGGGCGTCCGCGGCCGTGGCGGCGACGTCCGCGACCGTGCCGACGGCGTCGGCGTCCGCCTCCTGCGGGACGGGTCGGGACAGGTCATCGGCGTACCGGCGGTCCGCCGTGCTGTAGCGGGGCGGAATGGGCAGCACGGAGCGGCCGATCGGCTCGGGGGCCTCGGCGCCCTGCGTGGCCGGGCGCGGCGCCCGCGGCAGGGTCACCATGAAGGTGGACCCCTCCCCCAGCTCGCCCCACGCCTCGAGCCGACCGCCGTGCAGCCGGGTGTCCTCGGTGGCGATCGCCAGACCCAGTCCGGACCCGCCGGTGGTGCGCTTGCGTGCGGGGTCGGCGCGCCAGAACCGGTCGAACACGCGCTGCACCTGCTCGGGGCTCATGCCGATGCCGTGGTCCACGACGGCGAACGTGACGGCCTCCTCGTCGGCCGCCACGAGCACGTCCACCGGCCGGCCCTCGGCGTGCTCGATCGCGTTGTTCACCAGGTTGCGCAGGATCCGTTCGATCCGCCGCGGGTCGACGTGGGCGACGTGGCCGTCGGCGCGGTCCCGGTCCATGGGCACCATGTACACGGGCACGCCGATCTGATCGGCCAGCGGCTGAGAGGTGAGCACGACGTCGCGGGCCAGCTCGAGCATGTCCGTGGCCTCGAGGGCCGGGGTGGCGGCGCCGGCGTCGAACCGGGTGATCTCCAGCAGGTCCGCGAGCATGGCCTGGAAGCGGTCGACCTGGTGGTAGAGCAGCTCGGTCGAGCGTCGGCTGACCGGGTCGAAGTCCTCGCGTGAGCCGTGCAGCACGTCGGCCGCCATCCGCACGGTCGTCAGCGGCGTGCGCAGCTCATGGGAGACGTCCGAGACGAACCGCTGCTGCATCTGGGACAGCTGGGCGAGTTGGCCGATCTGGTCCTGGATGCTGTCCGCCATCCGGTTGAAGGACATGCCCAGGCGGGCCATCTCGTCCTCACCGTCGACCGGCATCCGCACGGCCAGGTTGCCGCTCGAGAGGGACTCGGCCGCCCGGGCCGCCTGCTGCACGGGCAGGGTCACACGCCGCGAGACCCACCACGAGACCAGCACGTTGATCACCAGGAAGCCGACGCCGAACACCAGCAGCACCCTGAGCACCGAGTCGAGCGAGCTCTGGACGTCCGCGAGGTCGTAGACGAGGTAGAGCCCGTAGGTGGCACCCGGGGGCAGCACCATCTGGGCGCCGAACACGAGGCCGGGCCGGGTGCCACCGCCGGGGTTCGGCAGCGCCACGCTCGCGTCGTACACGCCCGGCCCGGAGGCGACCGCGTCCTGCAGCTCCTGGGGGATCACTGCGGGATCGAGCCCGGCGGAGGAGATCGTCCCCACGTACGCGGATTCGGAGTCCGGCAGCGGGGCGAGGTGATAGCGGCGGCGGATCGTCGTGCCGGAGTCGCCTTCGAGGGCGCGCAGGGTCTGGGTCACCAGCACGTCCGTGCTCTGCGCGTCCGTGGCGGTGGTCTGCGCGAACGTCTCGCGCACCTGGCTCAGGCCACGGCGTGCCTCGGACTGGACCTGCTCGTAGCGGGCCTCGAAGAGGGCCTGGGTGATCTGCTGCGTGAGGAACGCGGCGACCACGAGGCCCGCGAGGATCGAGAGCAGGGCCGCGAGCACCGCCGTGCGCAGCCGCAGGGACCGACGCCACCGGCGGCGCAGCGCACGCCACGCGGGGCCGGGGCCCCACGACCGTGGGCGGGCGGCGGCGGGCTCGACCGGCTCGGCACCGGACTCGGCCGCCGGGGCCGCGCTCACATCCGGGCCGGACACGGTCATGCGCTCAGCCCTGGCCGGCCTTGTACCCGACGCCGCGGACGGTCAGCACGACGCACGGGTTCTCGGGATCCGGCTCGACCTTGGAGCGCAGGCGCTGGACGTGGACGTTCACGAGCCGGGTGTCGGCCTGGTGCCGGTAGCCCCAGACCTCCTCCAGGAGCATCTCGCGAGTGAAGACGTGGCGCGGCCGCCGGGCGAGGGCCACGAGGAGATCGAACTCCAGCGGGGTGAGGGCGATGCCGACGCCGCCGCGGGTGACCTGGTGGCCCGCCACATCGATCTCGAGGTCCCCGATGTGCAGGACCTCCGCCGGCTTGGCCTCCCCCTCACGCAGGCGCGCCCGGACGCGAGCCACGAGCTCGGCGGGCTTGAACGGCTTGGGCACGTAGTCGTCCGCACCCGACTCGAGGCCGCGCACCACATCCGCCGTGTCCGACTTGGCCGTGAGCATCACGATCGGCACGTCCGACTCGGCTCGGATGAGCTTGCAGACCTCGATGCCGTCGATGCCGGGGAGCATGAGGTCCAGCAGCACCAGATCAGGGCGCTCGCGGTGGAACGCGGGCAGTGCGGAGGTGCCGTCCGCCGCGAACGTCGGCTCGAAGCCGTCGTTGCGCAGGACGATGCCGATCATCTCGGCCAGCGCCTCGTCGTCGTCCACCACCAGGATCTTGGCCTTGCCCATCCTGACCTCCTCGTCAGCGCTCCCCCCGGCGCCGCGGGCGGGACCGGCCCCGGGCACAGGACATTTTCAGGATCAGCCCGATGATACCCGCCGGGCGGGCCCGTCCCCGGCGGACGACGCCGGAGGTCGCCCCGGTCCGTCGGGGCGCCGGCTCAGCCGCGCAGCTCGGCGAGCCGCGCGGCCAGCTCCTCCGCGTCCCGCCGCAGAGTACGGAGCACGGCGGGGTCGTGCGACCCCGCCGCCGTGAGGTCGACGTCGCCCACCCGCCCGGGGTCCACCCCCAGCCGTTCCCACGTGCGGACGACGTCGACCAGACGCACGCCCGGCTCGGGGGCCAGCGTCAGCCCGCGCCCGATGTCGGCCCAGCCGGCCGCCGCCTCCCACGCCTCGCGGGTGCCGGGCGTGCCGTCCGCGCCGTCGTCGAGGGCGCCCACGCCCACCACGAGCGAGACCGGGGCCGGGGCGGGCGCGTCCGCGGCTGCGTCGGGCCTGGGCAGGGACTCTCCCGTCAGCGTCGCCAGCGCGGCGGGCCCGGGCAGCTCGGCCCCCGGGGAGGCGGCCCGGCGGCCCGGTGCGAGCCACACCCGGGCGACGTCGGGCAGGGCGGTGAACCCGTCGAGGGCGGCGCGCCACAACCCGCGGGCCTCCTCGCGCGGCAGCGACCGGACGGTGCGGTACCCGCTCGCGGTGGGCAGGGTCCCGGCGAGGACGGCCGCCGCCCACGGCTCGTCGACGACGACGCCGAGGCGTCCCGCGCCGGTGGCCCTCCGGAGGCGGGGCAGGGCGTCCTGCAGCCCCTCGAGATAGGACTCGGCGACGTCGCGGCGCGCGCCGTGGTCGCCGAGGACGCGCTCTCCCCCGGGCAGCCAGAGGCCGGCGAGCAGGCTGAGCGGGCCGCGCACCCGCACGGCCAGACGTTCGACGACGGCGCCCTCGGCCCCCGCGGTGTCCGCCCAGCGGTGCGCGTCCTCGTGCCAGAGGGAGACGGCGCGGCGTCGGTCGCGGCCGGAGCCGGCGGCCCCGGGCGGGCTGACCCGCCAGCCGTGCGGCTGCAGGTCGACGGCCAGCTCCTGCAGGAGGGCGGCCGAGCGGCCGGTGGCGTCGGCGCCGGGTCCGCGATCGGGCAGCTCGGGGAGCACCGGCCAGTGGTCCGCGCCGAGCTCGCCGAGCGTGACGCGCTGCGCCTCGGCGACGTCGGTGCCGCGCCACGGCGTGCCGCCGAGGGCGACGGGGCCGGTGGCGCCGTCGTCGTGGGCGGCCTCAGTCATCCGCGTCCCCGGGGCTCTCCCCCGGCTCCGCCTCGGCGTCCGGCCGGCCCTCGGCCGCCAGCGCGCGGTGGTGGCGGATGACCTCGGCGATGATGAAGTTCAGGAACTTCTCGGCGAACGCGGGCTCGAGGTCCGCCTCGAGCGCGAGCCGGTGCAGCCGCGCGATCTGGGCGGCCTCACGCCCGGGGTCCGAGGGCGGCAGGTCGTGCCGGGCCTTGAGCGCGCCGACCCGCTGCGTGAACTTGAACCGCTCGGCCAGCAGGTAGACGAGCGAGGCGTCGATGTTGTCGATGCTGCCGCGGATCGCGAAGAGCTCGTCGAGGACCGCCGGGTCCGCGGTGCCGGGCAGCGAGCTGGCGTGGGGGTCGTAGTCCGGGCTCATGGCCGAAGCCTACGCATCCGCGGGGGCCGACAACCGGGCATTGCGGGCGGTGTCGATGGTGGCCTGGCCGAGCACGCGGGTGCCCCGGTACAGGACGGCCGTCTGACCGGGAGCCACGCCGCGCAGGGGGCGCCCCGGCTCGATCTCCCACCCCGGATGCCCCGCCGCGTCGGCGCGCTGGCGGGCGCGGGCCTCGACGATCTCGCCGTGGGCCCGGAACTGCAGCGCGCAGTCGAACCAGGCGCCCGTGCGGGCTTCGGGCACCGGGGCGCCGGCCCACGACGGGCGGATGCCGGTGATGCGGTCGACGTCGAGCAGCTCGCGGCCGCCGACGACCACGGTGTTCTCCTTCGGCCGCACCTCGAGCACGAACCGGGGCTTGCCGTCGGGCGCGGGACGGCCGATGGCCAGGCCCTTGCGCTGGCCGACCGTGAACGCCTGGGCGCCCGCGTGGGTGCCGAGCTCCTGCCCCTCCGGGTCGACGATGGGGCCGGGGGCGAGGTCGATGCGCTCGGCGAGCCAGCCGCGGGTGTCGCCGTCGGGGATGAAGCAGATGTCGTGGGAGTCCGGCTTCGCCGCCACGGACAGGCCGCGCTCGGCCGCCTCGGCGCGCACGAGCTCCTTGGACGGCGTGTCCGCGAGCGGGAAGAGGCAGTGGGCGAGCTGATCCGCGGTGAGCACGCCGAGCACGTAGGACTGGTCCTTCGCGTCGTCCGCAGCGCGGTGCAGCTCCAGCGAGCCGTCCGGACCGGGCCGCACGGCGGCGTAGTGGCCGGTGCAGACGGCGTCGAAGCCCAGCTCGAGGGCGCGCTCGAGCAGCGCCGCGAACTTGATGCGCTCATTGCAGCGCATGCACGGGTTCGGCGTGCGGCCGGCCTCGTACTCGGCCACGAAGTCGTCCACGACGTCCTCCGCGAACCGCTCGGAGAAGTCCCACGTGTAGAAGGGGATGCCGAGCCGCTCGCACGCGCGCCACGCGTCCGAGGCGTCCTCGATGGTGCAGCAGCCGCGCGAGCCGGTGCGCAGGGTGCCGGGCATGCGGGACAGGGCCAGGTGGACGCCGACGACGTCGTGCCCGGCGTCCACGGCACGCGCCGCGGCGACGGCGGAGTCGACTCCCCCGGACATGGCGGCCAGGACCTTCACGGGCGTACTCCTCTCTCGACGACGGACGGGCGGTCCAGTCTAGACGCCCGGCCCCAGCAGCGCCCGCAGCGCGTCGATGAGCGCGGCTGCCTCGGCCGGCGTCGTCGTCCGGCCGAGGGTGAACCGCTGGGTGGCCCGCGCGTCGGCCTCCGTCCGCCCCGGCAGGGCGGCGACCACGTGCGACGGTTCCGCCACCCCGGCGGTGCACGCCGACCCGGACGAGGTGTCCAGTCCGGCCATGTCGAAGGAGAACAGCAGCGCGTCCGCCGTCCGGCCCGGCACGGTGATGTGGACGTTGCCGGGCAGTCGGCGCGTCCCCGGCGACAGCACCTGCCCCGTCGCCGGGTCGAGGTCTCGCGGCCCGGTCAGGCGCACCCCGTCCAGGGCGTCGACGGCGGCGATCACCTCGTCCCGCAGCCCGCCCAGGCGGGCGGCCTCGGCGGGCTGCTCCCCGACGGCCTCCGCCACGGCGGCCGCCAGCGCTGCGGCCAGGGCCACCGACACCGTGCCCGAGCGCAGGCGACGTTCCTGGCCGCCGCCGTGCACGACGGCCTCCAGCGTGACGTCCCGGCGCACGAGCAGGGCGCCGACACCCACGGGGGCGCCGACCTTGTGCCCCGAGACGACCAGGGTCGCGGCCCCGGACGCGGCGAAGTCCACGGGCACCGCCCCGAGGGCCTGGACGGCGTCGGTGTGCAACGGGACCCCGTGGTCGGCAGCGAGCCGGGCGGCCTCGGCCACGGGCTGGACCGTGCCGATCTCGTTGTTGGCCCACATCAGCGTGGCCAGGGCGGTCCGCTCGGGCGCGGTCGCCAGCGCGGCCTCCCATGCGACGAGGTCGACCCGCCCGTCGTCGTCGACCGGGACGAGCACCGGCTCGGCACCCTCGTGTGCGGCGAGCCAGTCCACCACGTCGAGGACCGCGTGGTGCTCGATGCCGGTCAGCACGATCCGGGTGCGCTCCGGCGCGGCCGCGCGGCGGGCCCGGTACAGCCCCTGGACGGCGAGGTTGTCCGCCTCGGTGCCCCCGGACGTGAGGATCACCTCGGTGGGGTGCGCCCCGAGCGCCGCGGCGATGCGCTCCCGCGCTTCCTCGAGGCGCAGCTTGGCCCGGCGGCCCGAGGCGTGGAGGGAGGCCGGGTTGCCCGGCAGCGCGGCCGCCTCGGCCAGGGCCGCGAGCGCGGTGGGGCGCACCGTCGTGGTGGCGGCGTGGTCCAGGTGCACGCGGTCCGGGGTGGTCACCCGGCCAGTCTAGGAGCCGCCCCGGATGTGCCCCGGCTCAGTCCCGGGCGAGGAACCGCTCGACGTCGCGGGTCGGGCCCACCAGGAGGATCGTGTCCTCGGGCTCGAGCACGTAGTGACTCGGCGGGTAGAGCCACGTGCCGCGGCTGCGGACCGCGACCACGCGCATGCCCCGCTCCCCCGCGAGCCCGGTGGCTCGCAGGTCCCTGCCCAGCAGGCGCGACGGCGGCGCGGCCCGGACCATGGCCAGGCCCGGCTCGACCTCGACGAAGTCCTGGAAGGACGTGCTGACCAGGTGCGCCACGCGGCGGCCCATGTCCCGCTCCGGGTGGACCACGTGCTCCACGCCGAGCTGACGCAGGATCTCGCCGTGGCGGTCGTCATTGGCCTTGGCCCAGAGCTGGTGCGTCCCGAACCGCCGCATCAGCGAGACGGTGAGGATCGAGTCGGCGAGGTCGCCGCCGATGGCGACGACGACGTGGTCCATCTCGTGGACCGAGAGCTGGCGCATCGCCTCCTCGTCCGTGCTGTCCGCGCGGACGACGTGGGTCAGCCGGCCGTTGAGCGCCTGGACGGCCTCGGCATCGGCGTCGACCCCCAGCACGTGGCAGTCGGACTCCATGAGCTCGAGGGCGACCCCGGAGCCGAACCGGCCGAGCCCGAGGACGGCCACGGTGGGGCGGTCGCCCCGGCGGGGGGCGAACAGGGAACGGGTGAGATCAGCCAATGAGGGGCCTCTCCTTCGGGTACTCGAAGTGGCGGGTGCGGTCGGTCAGGGCCAGGCTGCCGGCGACGGTGGCGGGGCCGATGCGGCCGACGAACATGAGGAGCATCAGGATGCCCTGCGCGGCCGGCGGCAGCTGGGCGGTGATGCCGGTGGACAGGCCCACCGTGCCGAACGCGGACACGCACTCGAACAGGATCTGGTCGGTCGTGAACGAGGACAGGCCCATGAGCGCCATCGTGGCGACGGCGATCGCGGTCGCGGAGAGCATGATCACGGTGATCGCCTCGCGGTGCGTGGTCCGGGAGAGCCGGCGGCCGAACGCATGGACGGCGCCCTCCCCCCGGATCTCCGCGAGCACGATGAACAGCAGGACGCTCGCCGTCGTGATCTTCACGCCCGAGGCGGTGCCGGCGGGGCCGCCGCCGATGAACATGAGCACGTCGGTGGCGAAGAGCGTCACGGGGTGCATCTGCCCGTAGTCCAGGGTGTTGAAGCCGGCGGTGCGGGTCGTGACGGACTGGAAGAACGCCGCGAGCACGCGCGAGGCCGGGTCCAGACCGCCCAGGGTCCGCGGGTTGGACCACTCGAGGACGAGGTACATGAGCGTGCCGCCCACCAGCAGCACCGCGGTGCCCACGAGCACGAGCCGGACCGTGAGGTTCCACCGCTCGGGTCGGCGCAGGTCTCGCCGCAGGGTCAGCACGACCGGCAGGCCCAGGCCGCCCAAGATGATCGCCGCCGCGATCGGCAGGCAGATGAACGGGTCCGAGACGAAGCCCATGAGGTTGTCGCTGAACAGCGCGAACCCGGCGTTGTTGAATGCGGAGACCGCGTGGAAGACCCCCTGCCACAGTGCCTGGCCCGGGGACATTCCCGCGCCCAGCCAGAAGCGCAGGCTCAGCAGCAGCGCCACCGAGGCCTCGACGGCCGTGGAGTACAGGATCAGGGCCCGCAGCACCCGGGGCAGGTCCCCGATCCCCTCGGCCCGGGTGGAGGCCGCGGCGTCGAGGCGCTGGGTGAGGCCGAGCCGCCGGAGGATCACCAGCCCCAGCAGCGACGTGAACGTCATGACGCCCAGGCCACCGAGCTTGATGAGCGTGAGGATCACGAGCTGACCCAGGGGTGTCCAGAACGTCTGGGTGTCCACGACGCCGAGGCCCGTCACCGTGGTGGCGCTGGTCGCCGTGAACGCGGCCTCCAGCGGGGTGGGCGCGCGGCCCTGATACGAGGCGGGCAGCAGCAGTGCGCCGGTGCCCGTCACGATGGCGACGAGGAAGGACCCGACCACGAGCTGGGTCGGACGGATGCGGGGCCGGCGCGGGCCGACCCGCGGCGACGAGGTAAATGTCACGGGAGGGAAACATAGTCCTTCCGGGGCGCACTGTCACCGTGCGGCGCCGGTGGTTGAATGGCCGGGTGCCGACCCCCTCCGTCCCGCTCGTCCACCCGGTGCACCGGTTCGCCCACCACGAGATCGACTTCCGCCGCCGGATCGTCACGATGGCCGTGGTCAACCGCACCCCGGACTCCTTCTATGACGACGGCGCCGGCGCCGTCCTCGAGGACGCCCTCGCCCAGGCCCACGCCGCGGCGGACGCCGGAGCCGAGTGGGTCGACGTCGGCGGCGTGCCGTTCGCGCCCGGGGCGGAGCTCGACCCGGCCGAGGAGGCGGCGCGGGTGGTCCCCCTGATCGCGGCCCTGCGGAGCGGGGACGGGGCCGGGTCGTCCGAGGCGTCACGCCGGCTGATCCTCTCGGCGGACACGTTCCAGCCGGCCGTGGCCGAGGCGGCCCTGGCCGCGGGGGCGGACGTCGTCAACGACACCACGGGGCTGTTCCACGCGGACCTGGGCCGGGTGGTGGCCGCCGCGGGCGCGCACCTCGTGGTCACCCACTCCCTCGCCCACGTGCGCGGACCCCGGGCCGTGGTCCCCCGGCCGACCTATGGCGACGTCGTCACGGAGGTCCGCGACCACCTGCGGCGCACCGTCGACCGGGCCGTGGCGCTCGGCGTCCCCGAGGAGAGGATCGTCGTGGACCCCGGCCACGATCTGAACAAGAACACCCGGCACACCCTCGAGATCACGCGGCGGCTGGACGAGATCGCCGCCCTGGGGCTGCCCGTGCTGGCCGCGGTCTCGAACAAGGACTTCATCGGCGAGAGCCTGGACCGGCACCGGCACGAGCGCCTGCCCGGCTCGCTGGCCGCGGCTGCGGCCTGCGTGTACGGCGGCGCCCGGATCCTGCGCATGCACGACGCCGACGCCTCCGTCTCGGCGGCCCGCATGCTCGAGTGCGTGTTCGGGTGGCGTCAGCCGGCGCGCCTGGTCCACAACATGGGCGCGGAGAACCCGCCGCCGGACCGCAGCACCCTGGCCGGACACCGCGCCCACCGCGGGGGGCGGGCATGAGACGGCTGACCGAGACCGGCCCCGAGCTGGACGACGACGCCCTCCGCGCCGCCCTCGCCGCGCCCCCGGCCGAGGACACCGGCCCCGGACCCTGGGTCCGCGTCGTGTTCATCGCCTCCGCCGACGGCGCGGCCACCCTGGACGGCCGTGCCGGCGGGCTCGGCTCCCCCGCCGATCAGCGGCTGCTGTCCCTGTCCCGGCACGACGCCGACGTCGTCCTCGTGGGGGCCGGGACCATCCGCGCCGAAGGCTACGAGGGACCGCTCCTCTCCGAGGAGGACCGGCGTCGACGCGCGGCGGCCGACCGGCCTGCCGACCCGCCCGTGGCCGTGGTCAGCGGCAGCCTGGACCTGGACCCGGAGTCCGCGTTCTTCACGGCCGCCCCGGTCCGCCCCTGGATCCTCACGTCCCGGGCTGCCCTCGCGGCCGAGCCGGAGCGGGCGGCGGCGCTGGCCGCGCGCGCGGACGTGCTGGCGGTCGGCGAGGAGCACGTGGACCCCCAGACCGTGGTGGCGACCCTGCACGCGCGCGGCGCCCGCGTCGTCCACTGCGAGGGCGGACCGCGCCTGTTCGGCAGCCTCGCGGCGGCCGGCCTCGTGGACGAGGTGCACCTCACCGTGGCGCCGCTGCTGGCCGGACCCGCCGCCGGCCGCGTCCTGACAGGCGAGGACGGCCCCGGCTTCCCCGCCCGGCTGCAGCTGGTCCAGGTGCTCCACGACGACGGCATGCTGTTCCTGCGCCTGCACCACGAGCGGCGCGCCTCCCCCGGCCCGGACGCCACGCCGTGAGCGCGGCCGAGGAGCACCGCACCGCCTACGAGGTCCTGGGCGTGCCCCGCGACGCGACCGCCGAGGAGGTCCGGCGGGCCTACCGCCGCGCGGCCCGGGCCGCGCACCCCGACGTCGGTGGCGACCCCGCCGCCTTCCGGGCCGTGACGCGGGCGTGGGACCTGCTCGGCGACGCCGAGGCCCGGCGCCGGTACGACCTCTCGCTGCCCGACCCGGACGTCGGTGCCCGCGGCCCCCACGCGACGGCCGGATCAGGGCGGGCGAGACCGTCGGGACGGTCCGGACCCGGCGGACGTGCCGCCCGCCCCGTGCGCTACGAGCCCCCGCCCGGCGAGGCGGAGACGGACCCGACCGTGCTGGACCTGCCGCGATCGAGCCAACGCGTCCACGGGGCGCCGCGGCCGCGCGGGATCCTGCCGGACGAGCACCGGGTGCTGCGGCAGGCCCGCACCCTCGACGTGCTGCTGCGCCACGTGGCGGACGCGCTGCCGGCCGCCCGGGTCCTGACCGGGCTGCGGCTGGGCGGGCGCTGGGGACGGCACCTCGACGTGGACCACGCGGTGCTGTGCGGCCATCGCCTGGCGCTGATCGGCTCCGTCATGGTCCCGGAGGGGACCTACACCTGGGACGGGGCGGACCTGCGCTCCCGGGGCCGTCCCGTGGCCCCGCCGCTGCTCGGCCCCGCGATGATGGCGTGGCAGCAGGCCCTGCCCCAAGTCACCGTCGGCGGATTCGTGCACGTGATGACGGACCGCGACGCGCGGCACGCACCCGTGATCCGCCACACGCGCGGCGCCGACGCACCGGAGGCGCAGGCCGACCTGCTCACCGCCCCGCCCGCGCCCGGGATCGCGTTCGCGCGCGAGGTCGCGCTCTTCCTGGGCACCGGCACGGACCCGGATCTCGTGGACCGGCGCGCGCTCGGCGCGCTGGTCGGCCGGCTCCACTGAGGCACGTCCCCGCCCGGCGGCGCCCCACTAGGCTGGGCGCGTGCCCGACTCCCCCACCCCACCCCGCCCGAACCCGCACGAGGGCGCCGACCGCGCCCCGGCGCCCGGCACCCCCGGCTTCCGGATCCTGCTGCTCACCCCGGAGATCCCCGGCAACACCGGCAACGCGATCCGGCTCGCCGCCCTCACGGGGGCCGAGCTGCACCTCGTGGAGCCGCTGGGCTTCGGGTTCGAGGACGCCCACCTGCGCCGCGCCGGTCTGGACTACCACGACCTCGCGGTGGTGACGGTGCACCCGGACCTCGACGCGGCCCTCGCGGCCCTCGCCCCCGCCCGTGTGCTGGCCTTCACCGCGCGCGGGTCCGTGCGGCACGACCGGGTCGCCTACCGGCCCGGCGACGTGCTGCTCTTCGGCCGCGAGTCCACCGGCCTGCCCGAGGAGGTGCTGGCCGATCCGCGGGTCACCGAGACCGTCGGCCTGCCCATGCAGCCGGCCCGTCGGTCCCTGAACCTGGCGAACGCCGTCTCCATCGCCGTGTACGAGGCCTGGCGCCAGCACGACTTCGCCGGGTCCGCGGCCCGTCCCGATTCCCTAGACTGAGGCCACCATGCAGACTCCTGACGCGCCCGAGCCCCACGTCGACCGCCCCGATGACGCCGGCCAGCCCGCCCTGGACACCCTCCTGCGCCGCAGCGCCGAGGGTGACCGGGCCGCGTTCTCCGCGTTCTACGACGCCACGGTCCCGTGGGTGCACGGCCTGGCCGAAGCGATGTTCGGCCCCGGCGACGACGCCGCCGCGGCCACGGTCCGCACCTACCTGACGGCGTGGGAGGAGGCCTCCGAGGCCGGGCTCGACCTGAGCGAGCGTGACGACGCGACCCACCGCGAACGCCAGGTGTTCACGTGGCTCGAGGTCCTCGCCCACCGCGTGATGACCTCGCTGCGCCGCGCCGGTGGCTCCGCGGCGGAACGTGGGCGTCGTCCCGGCCCGGCCGGGCCCGCGCCGCTGCCCGAGGACCTCGTCGGCCGCGTGGCCCCGGACGCCTACGAGGCCGTGCGACTGGCGTGGCTGGGCGGCTGCACCGACCGGGAGGTCGCCGATCGGCTCGGTCTGCCGGCCGACCGGGCCCGCACCCTGCTGCGTGACGGCGTGCGGCAGGTCGTGGCGGCCCGCCGCGACCTCACGCAGGACGCCGCCCGTCCGTCCGCGCCGGCCCCGGCGACCGGCCCGGCACTCGGCGCGGACGTGCGCGAGGACGTGGACGCCGGCCGCACACTCGAGCTGGCCGACCTCTCGGCCGTGCACGCGCTCGACACGGCCGGGCACACCGCGGCCTTCTCCGCCGTGCAGCGGCGGGGCGGCGAGCTGGCCCGGTGGCGCTCCCGGGTGGACGGTGCGCGCCAGGCGGTGGCCTGGGCGTTCCGGTCCGTGACGGCCGAGCCGCCGTCGGCCCTGCTCGACGAGGTCCTGCGTCGCCTGCCCGCCCAGGACGTGGGCATGGACCTGATCGGCGACGAGTCCGCCCCCGCCGGCCCGCCGCGGGACCGCCTGCGCTGGCTCAAGGTGACCGCCCTCCTGCTGCTCGCGGCCCTCGTGCTCGGCGTCGGCGGGTGGACGGTGTGGAGCCAGTTCACACGGCCGGGCATCGTGCACCGCATCGACCAGTCGAAGGACCTGTTCACGACCTCGGAGTACCCGGCCCAGGACGGCGGCACGGTCCAGGCGTTCCTGTCCCGGGAGCAGAACAGCGGCTACCTGACGATCAGCGGGATGCCCCAGCTGCCGGAGGGTCAGTCCTACCAGCTGTGGCTCTACCCCTCGGACGGCACGGCCCCGGCCTCGCTCGGCACGTACGACGCCAACGGCTTCGGCGAGCCCATCACCTTCCGGGGGCTGGACCGCTTCGCGGCGATGGGCATCTCCGTGGAGCCCAGCTCGGGCTCGGAGGTGCCGACGTCGGAGCCCGTCGTCGGCGTGGACCTCGACCCCACCGCGCAGACCGGCCCGCGCTACGGCGGGCGACCGAGCACCAACTGAGAGGTCCCGCAGGGGGAGGGCCGACGACGCGTCCCGTCGTCGGCCCTCCCCTGCGGGCACGGTTCAGAACCCGGCGATGGTGCCCGGGCCGTTGACCGTGACCAGGTGGAACGCCTCGGCGTGGCCCGGCCCGGCGGCCGGGCCGGCGGCGTGCCGGTGGTGCTCGGCCATCTGGGCGAGCACGTGCCGCCGCATCGCGTCGACGTCCGGGTGCTGGGAGAGGTGGGCGTCGAGGGCGCGCAGCTTCTGCTCCGCCAGGCCCGTGACGTCCACGACCGTGTTCCGGCGTGCGGCGGGGGCGGCGTACAGCAGCAGGTTCCGGATCTTGAACGCCTCCAGCCCCTCCGCCGCGAGCTCCGGGTACGCGTACGGGTTCTCGACCGCCGGGTACGCGGCGCGCACCACGGCCTCGCCGCAGGCGAGGTGGTCCGGGTGTGCGGCCTGCATCCGCTCCCAGTCCCGCTCGGGGTGAGTGCTGAGGACGACGTCCGGGCGGACGCGGCGCATCAGGGCCACGAGCTTGCGGCGCACGCCGTGGTCCGGCTCGAGGTGTCCGTCGCGCTCGCCGAGGAAGTGGACCTCGGCGGCACCGACGACGGCGGCGGCCGCGCGCTGTTCGGCGTGCCGGCGGGCGGTCATCGCCTCGGCACCCTCCGAGTCGAAGCCGCCGGCGTCCCCGTCCGTCACGATGCACAGCTCGATGTGCAGCCCGGCCGCGCTGAATCCGGCCAGGGTGGCGGCGGCCCCGAAGTCGAGGTCGTCCGGATGGGCGCCGACGGCCAAGACCCGGCGCCAGCCGTGGTGGGCGGCGAGCTCAGCGGGGGTGGTGAGTGTGGTGGTCAGGATTGGGTGTCCTCCGTGAACGTCACCTCGGTCTTCTGCTCCGCGCCGTCGCGGAGGTAGGTGACGTCCACCGAGTCTCCCACGCGGTACTCGCGGACGACGGCGGTGAGGGACTCGGAGTCGATCACCGCGCGGTCGCCGACGGCGGTGATCACGTCGCCCTCCTTCAGCCCGGCCGCGTCGGCCGCCGACCCTCCCACGACCTGCTGGACGCGGGCGCCGTCGCTGAACACGGTCTGAGCGTTCTCGCCGCCGCCCTGCACCTCGGCGGGCTCCGGGGTGACGCTCACGCCGAGCATGGCATGCGTGGCCTTGCCGTGGTCGATCAGGTCCTGCGCGACCCGCTGGGCGTAGTCCACGGGGATGGCGAAGCCGACCCCGATGTTGCCCGCCTCGCTCGGGTCCTGGCCGGCCGAGGCGATCGCGACGTTCACGCCCACCAGGCGACCCTCGGCGTCGACGAGCGCGCCTCCGGAGTTGCCGGGGTTGATGGCCGCGTCGGTCTGCAGCACGTTGATGTACACCTCGCCCCGGGTGCCCTGCGGGGTGCCCGGCAGCTGGAAACGGTACTGGTCGGAGCCGGAGGACGAGCCGGAGCTCTCGCCCTGCGGCTCGGGCGCCTCGGAGGACGCCACCGCGATGGTCCGGTCCAGGGTGGAGATGATCCCGTCGGTCACGGTGTTCGGCAGGCCCAGGGGGGCGCCGATGGCGACGGCCTCGTCCCCGACCTTCAAATCCCCGGACCGGCCGATCTGGATGGGGGTGAGGTCCGGGGCGTCGATCTTGATGACGGCCAGGTCGGACAGCGGGTCGGTGCCCACGACGGTGGCAGCGTAGACCTCCCCGTCCGAGGTGCGCACCGTCAGCTCGGCGTCGTTGGCCTGGCCGCCGAGGGTGACCACGTGGGTGTTCGTGAGGATGTGCCCCTCCGTGTCCAGGATCGACCCGGACCCGGAACCGGAGGCGGAGCTCGACGTCGCGGAGATGGTCACCACGGAGGGCAGCGCGGTCCTCGCGGCGTCCCCCACGGCGGTGTCCGCCACGGGCTGTCCCCCGGCCTCGGCCGAGGTGTCCGTCGCCTGCGAGGACGAGGAGCTCGCGGCCTCGGACGCGGCCTCGCCGCCGTCCTCCGCGACCGCGCAACCGGAGAGCCCCACCATGAGCACGGCCGCGGCGAGCAGGCCCGCCCCGGCACGGGCGCGGGACTGGGGCCGGGGACGCGCGACGGTGCGGGCCGTCGGCACGGGGGGCTGGGTGGGGGCGGCGGTCTGGTCCACGGGGTCCTCGCTTCGGGTCGGGCCCCGGGCGGTCGACACGGACGCCCGTCGTCTTGCGGACGCGCGCCCCGGGGCACGTCCACGCTAGCGTGCATGACTGAACGCCGCCTAGAGGTCGGCCGAACGTCCGCTCCTCCCACGGTTCCGGCCGCGCCGGATCCCTGGTGCCCGATTCCCACGCCGCCCTACACTCAACCCCAGGATCCGGCGGGTCCGCCCGGTGCGGCGGCTCGCCTCCGCCGTCGAAGGAGACCCCACATGACCGTGCTCACCCGCCCCGCCGATGTCGGCCGTCTGGCGCGTGCCGTGACCGCCGCGGGCCTGGGAGGTCTGGGCCTCCTGGTGGCGGCACCCACCGCGCAGGCCGTGGCGGTGCCGCCGGGCGTGTACGTGGTGGACGAGGCCGGTGTGCTCTCGACCTCGGATGAGCAGCGCCTGACCCAGGAGATCCAGGACCTACGCCGGGACACCGGGCAGGGGCTGTACGTCGTCTACGTGGATGAGTTCAGCACGGACGCCCAGACGCTGGCCCAGGACGTGGCGCGCCAGCGCGGGCTCGGGACGAACGACTCGGTCCTGGCGATCGCGGTCGAGGAGCGCGCCTATGGGCTGGACAGCGGCGGGGACGCGAACCTGCAGAACCAGGTGACGCGCACCTACGTGGGCCCGCAGCTGTCCAAGATCGGCACGGACCCCGGCTCGGCGGAATGGCTCGCGGTGGGCATCGCCGCGGTGCAGGGGCTCGACGACGCCGCCGACGGCACGCTCGACGGCACGGGGGCCAGCGGGGCCGAGTACGATCCGGCCGGCGCCCTGCCGGCCGGCACCACGGGCGGCGGGAGCACGGCCCAGGGCGCCTCCGACGGCGGTGGGGCCCTGACGGCGGTCCTCGGCGCAGGTGCGGTGGCCGCGGCCGTGGGCGGCGGCGTGCTCGTGGCCCGCAGCCGGAGGCGCACGCAGGGTGGCGCCGTCGAACGGGGCCGCACCGAGGAGGCCCGCCGCGACCCCCTCGACGAGCTCAGCGTGGAGCAGCTGCGCACCCAGGCCGGCTCGAAGCTCGTGGCCGCGGACGACGCCATCCGCTCCTCGGAACAGGAGCTGGGCTTCGCCGAGGCGTCCTACGGGGAGAAGTCCGTGGCGACGTTCCGCCAGGACATCGACCAGGCCAAGGAGCACATGCGGGCCTCGTTCCAGCTCCAGCACCAGCTCGACGACGAGATCCCGGACACCGAGGCCGAGCAGCGCGCCTGGCTCAAGGAGATCATCCAGCGCAGCGAGGCCGTGGGTGCGTCCCTGGCGGCGCACAAGAAGGAGTTCGACTCCCTGCGCGACCTCGAGAACCAGGTGCCCGAGGCCCTCGAGCGTCTCGAAGCCCGCCTGCCCGAGGCCCGGTCCCGGGTGCAGGACTCCGAGTCGGCGATCACCGCGCTGCACGGCCAGTACGCGGAGTCCGCCCTCGCCGAGGTCGCGGACAACGCGGCGCAGGCCCGGGAGAGGCTCGAGTTCGTGGAGACCGCCCTCGCGAAGTCGCGGAGCGCGTGGGAAGCCCAGGACCGCTCCACGGCGGCGCTGGCCGTGCGTGCCGCCGAGGAGGCGCTCAGCCAGGTGGACACGCTCACCGAGGCGGTCGGCAAGGCCGAAGGGTCCCTGCGGGCCATGCTGGGCAACCTGCAGACGGGCCTCGCCCAGTCCGAGCAGGACGTGGCCGAGGCCGAAGCGCTCGTGGCCAACGGATCGCACCCCGAGCTGGCCGGCCCGGTGGCGGGGATGAAGACCGCCGTGAACGCTGTGCGCCAGGCCCTCGCGGCCGGCCGCCCGGATCCCCTGGAGCTGCTCCACCAGCTCGAGGCCGCGCACCGCCAGCTCAACACCCCCCTTGCCGGCGTCCGCGACGCTCGCGAGCAGGCCCGCCAGGCCTCCCAGGTGCTCACCTCCACGATCGCCCAGGCACAGGCGCAGATCGACGGCACGGCCGACTTCATCGGCGCCCGACGCGGTGCCGTGGGCTCGGAGGCCCGGACCCGGCTCGCGGAGGCCGACCACACGCTGCGTTCGGCGATCAGCCTCGGCCGCACCGACCCCGTGGCCGCCCTCCAGCAGGCGCAGCGCGCCTCCCAGCTGGCCGAGCGCGCGAGCGAGCTGGCCCGCGCGGACGTCGAGGGCTTCGGCTACGGCCCAGGCATGGGCAGCAGGTACGGCACGCGCCCGCGCGCCGGAGTGGGCGGCAGCTTCGGCGGTGGCCTCGGCGGCGCGCTGCTCGGCGGCATCCTGATGAACTCGATCCTGAACAGCGGCCACGGTGACAGCTGGGGCGGCGGCGGCTTCGGCGGGTTCGACGGCGGCGGCCTCGGCGGCGGCGACTTCGGCGACATCTCCGGCGGCGGCTTCTGACCGCCGCCCCATGAACTCCGGCGCCTCGGGCGCCGGCCCGGCCCGCAGGAGCGGGACGGGGTGGACGCAGGCCGACGGTCTGCGCTGACGTGAAAGACCGACGAAAGGCAGACACCATGGTCAAGCAGTCCATCTTCGGCCGCATCAGCACGCTGGCGAAGGCCAACATCAACGCGATGCTGGACAAGGCCGAGGACCCCCAGAAGATGCTGGACCAGATGGTCCGCGACTACACGAACAACATCGCCGAGGCCGAGGCCGCCGTCGCCCAGACGATCGGCAACCTGCGGATGATCGAGGACGACTACCGCGAGGACCAGGACGCGTCCCGCAGCTGGGGCCAGAAGGCGCTGGCCGCCTCCCAGAAGGCCGACGACTTCCGCGCCAAGGGCGACACCGCCTCGGCGGACAAGTTCGACAACCTCGCCAAGGTGGCCATCGAGCGCCAGATGGACTTCGAGCGCCAGGCGAAGTCCGCGGAGCCGACCATCGCCTCGCAGCGCGAGATCGTCGAGCGCCTGAAGACCGGTCTGGACCAGATGAAGGTCAAGCGTCAGCAGCTGGTCGCCAAGCGCGACGAGCTGACCGCCCGCGCCAAGTCCGCCCACGCCCAGTCCGCGGTGGCCGACGCCGTGAAGTCGATCGACCTGCTGGACCCGACCTCGGAGGTCTCCCGCTTCGAGGAGAAGGTCCGTCGCGAGGAGGCCCGCGTGCGCGGCCAGCAGGAGATCGCCGCCTCCTCCCTCGACGCCCAGTTCGAGTCCCTCGAGGACCTCGGCGAGAAGACCGAGGTGGAGGCCCGCCTCGCCGCCCTCAAGGCCGGCGGCGCCGGCCAGGCCGCCCTCACCTCGGGCGACGTCGACGCCGACGAGACCCTCACCCTCGACTACGCGGCCGAGGGGACCGCCGAGGAGACCGGCACCGCGCGCGGCTGACCCCGCCCCTCCCCACGGCCCGTCGCCCGGCCCACGCCGGCGCGGCGGGCCGTCCTCGTGCGCCCCGGCCCGGTGCCCCTCCCGGACGCGCCCCGGCCCCCGCGCTCCTTTGGTACTGTCCCGGGGTCCCTCGGCACGCTCCGTGGGACACCCCCGTCCCCGCACAGAGGAAGAACCCCATGCAAGAGCAGTTCACGGCCTGGTCCGTGCTGGTCGACGCCGGCCTCATCGGCGCGCTCCTGGCCGTGGGCACGCTGGCCCGTGCCGTCATCACGCCCCTCCAGACCCTGATGATCCCGGCCTCCGTCATCGCGGGCATCCTGGGCCTGGCCCTCGGCCCGAACGGCCTGGGCTGGCTGCCGTTCAGCCCCCAGCTGGGCACGTACGGCTCGATCCTGATCGTCATCGTGTTCGTGTGCATCGCGCTCACCGACGACTTCGACGTCCGCAAGATCGGCCGCCCCGTGGGCGCGTTCGCGTCCTACGGCGTGCTGATCTACTCCTCCCAGGTGGCCATCGGCGCCCTCGTCACGCTGGTCCTCCTGCAGCCGCTGTTCGACGCGCCCGACTCGTTCGCCGCCCTGCTGTTCGCCGGCTGGGCGGGAGGCTTCGGCTCCGCGGCCGCCGTGGGCCAGGCGTACGCGGCCAACGGTGATGCGACCGTCACCTCGCTGGCCTACACCTCGGCCACCGTCGGCATGATCGTCGGCGTGGTGGGTGGCATCATCCAGGCCAAGATCGGCGCGCAGCGCGGCCACGCGCGGGAGTTCGCGGGCCTGACCTCCATCCCGGAGGAGCTGCGCACCGGGGTGCTGAACCAGGTGGAGGAACGCCCGGTCATCGGCCGGCACACCTTCTCGGCGGCCTCGGTGGAGTCGCTGGCCTTCCAGGTCGGCGTGGTCGCGATGATCGCGGCGGCCGCGCACGGCGTGGTCTCCTGGATCACGGCCGTGTGGCCGAGCGTCGTGGGTGAGGACGGTCCCCAGCTGATCATCCCCGCGTTCGCGATCGCGTTCCTCCTCGGCCTGATCGCCCGCGTCCTGTTCCAGGCCACGAAGACGGCGAAGTTCCTCGACCCGGGCTCGCTGAACTCGGTGTCCGGCACCGCCACGGACATCCTCATCGTCTGTGGCATCGCCGCGATCGCCCCGACCGTGGTCGTGGACTACTGGCAGCCGCTGCTGCTCCTGTTCGTGATCGGCCTCGCGCTGGCCCTGTTCCTGGGGATCGTCGTGGCGCCGCGCGTCATGACCGACGCGTGGTTCGAGAAGCAGCTGTTCACGTGGGGCTGGGCCACCGGCGCCGTCGCCACGGGCGTGGCCATGCTGCGCATCGTGGACCCGAAGCTGAAGTCCGGGACCATGGAGCAGTTCGGCGTGGCCTACATCCCGGTGGTGCCCGTGGAGATCGCGGCCGTGTCCTTCGTGCCGCTGCTGCTCATCGCGGGCCTGTCCTGGGCCGTGGTCGGCATCTGGGGCGCCATCGCGATCATCGCGATCATCGCTGCCGTCTGGCTGCGCCGCACCGATCCGGGCCGCCGCACCCCGGCCCAGCAGGCGGTCCGGGCCTCGAGCCGCTGACGCTCCCCCACCGATCGCCCGAGGGCGGTCAGCTCGCCCGCCGGCACCGTGCCGGCGGGCCGGGGCGACCGGGCCCGGGCATGCGAGAAGGCCCCCAGCAGATGCTGGGGGCCTTCTCCTTCTCGTTGCGGGGGCAGGATTTGAACCTGCGACCTCCGGGTTATGAGCCCGGCGAGCTACCGAACTGCTCCACCCCGCGGCGACTTCTAGAACTATACACACCCGTCCCGTCGAGTTCAAATCGGCGTCAGCGTCCCGCCATCCGGCGGCCATGCGGCGGCCACTTGCCCCGAGACGGCGGCGGCCCCGACCACGCGCGGTGCGTGGCCGGGGCCGCCGTCGACGGTCCGGCGGGCCCGGCCCGCCGGCGCCGGCTCAGCCGCTCGGCGTCGGGCTGGGGCTCGACGACGGCGCGGGGCTCGCCTCGGCCGGGGCCTGGTCCTGGGCGGGCGCGTCGCCGCCCAGGGCGTCGTCGGCGGCGGTGGCACGCTTCAGGGCCTCGTTGAGACGCTTCTGCTGCTCGCCGTAGCCGGCCCAGTCGCCCTCGGCCAGACGCTCCTGGCCCTGGGTCAGGGCGTCCTGCGCCTCCTCGAGGGCCGCCGAGAGCTCCTCCTCGACCGTGCCCGGAGCCGACGGCTCCTCGCCCGGTGCGGGCGCCTCCGCCTGGTTCTCCTCCGGGGTGACCGCGCCCGAGTCGCCGTCGAACACCTGGTCCAGGGCCTCCTGGAGGGTGTCCGCGAAGCCGACCTTGTCGCCGAACGAGACGAGCACCTTGCGCAGCGTCGGGTAGGTGGTGCCGCCCGAGGAGCGGACGTACACCGGCTGGACGTAGAGGATGCCGCCGGCCACCGGCAGGGTGATCATGTTGCCGTTGAGCACCTCGGACGCGCCCTGGCGCAGCAGGTTCAGCTCCCGCGAGACGTCCGCGTTCGAGTCGAAGTTGGCCTGCGCCTGGCCCGGGCCGGGCACCGTGGTGGACCGCGGCAGCTCGAGCAGTCGGAGCTGCCCGTAGCCCTCGGCCTTCACGCCGTCCTCCCCCGTGCCGGCGTCGCCGGCGGCGGAGAGGAACCCGTAGAGCACGTTGCGCTGCTGGGCACCGTCCGTGATCTGCGGTATGTAGCTGCTGGTGAGGGAGAACGCCGGCTCGTCCTGGCCGGGCATCTGCAGCGTCATGTAGTACGGCGGCTGCTTGACGTCCTCCTCGCGCGTGGGGTCCGACGGCACGGACCACGCGTCGTTGTTCTCGTAGAAGTCGTCCGCGTCGGTCACGTGGTAGCGGCCGAGCAGCTCGCGCTGGACCTTGAACATGTCCTCCGGGTAGCGGACGTGGTCCAGGAGTCCGGCGCTCATCTCCGAGTACGGGCGCAGCGAGGACGGGTAGACGTTCTGCCAGGCCTGCAGCAGCGGATCCTGGTCGTCCCACGCGTAGAGAGACACCGAGCCGTCGTACGCGTCCACCGTCGCCTTCACCGAGTTGCGGATGTAGTTCACCCGGCCCTGGAGCGCCGGGTTCTGGCCCTGGCTCAGGGAGTCCACCGTGACCTCGCCCAGCTGCTGCGCGGTGGAGTACGGGAACTGGTCCGAGGTCGTGTAGGCGTCCACGATCCACTGCACGCGGCCGTCGACGATCGCCGGGTAGGGGGCGGTGTCCACCGTCAGGTAGGGCGCGACCTTGCGGACGCGCTCGGCCGGGTCGCGGTCGTAGAGGATCTGCGAGGCCTCGTTCACGTCCGAGGACAGCACCAGCTCGGGCGAGCCGAACTTCACCGCGTACGCGAGCCGGTTGAACAGGTTGCCCACCGAGGGGCCGCCGTCGCCGGAGAAGGTGTACGCCGTGTCCTCCTGGGAGTCGGCCGTCTGCGGCCGGTCGCGTTCGACGGCCGGCGCGCCCTCGGGCGCACCCACCACCGAGTACGAGGGCGAGTTGAGCCCGAAGTAGATGCGCGGCTCGTAGTCCTGGTCGGAGGCCAGCGGCCCGCGCGTCGGGATCTCGGAGAGCAGCCACTGGGGCCGGCCGCCGGCCGCGACCTCGGAGGCGTCGGCCACGACCATGCCGTAGCCGTGCGTGTAGATGGTGTGGCGGTTCACCCACGACTGCATGTCGTCCACGTTGACGTCACGGGCCGCCAGGATGGTGTCCCGCGTCTGGCCGTCCACCTCGTAGCGGTCCACGTGCAGCGTGGTGGGGAACGAGTAGTACGGACGGAACTGCTGGAGCTGCCCGAAGGTCTGGGAGATCAGGTTCGGGTCCATGAGACGGACGTTGGCCGTGTTGGCCTCCTCGCCCGCCAGGGCCCCGGCCTCGGGGTCCGTGGCGCCCTCATAGTTCGTCACCTCGACGTCGTCCAGGCCGTACGCCTCGCGCGTCATGGCGATGTTCCGCTCGATGTACTGGGATTCGAGCGTGCGCTCGGACGGCTTCACCTGGTACTCCTGCACGATGAAGGGGTACGCCGTGCCCACCACGAGCGCCGTGATGACCAGGACCGCGGTGCCGATCAGCGACAGCCGCCACCGGCCCGAGACCACCGTCCACACGAACAGGCCGGCCACGATCACGGCCGTGACCGCCAGGATCGCCGACGTCGGGATGACCGCGTTCACGTCCGTGTAGAGCGCGCCGGCCCAGTTGCCGGTCTGCGACTGCGTGGTGCGGTAGCGGTTGAGCCAGAAGTTGACGCCCTGCAGCAGCAGGAACACGGCCAGGGTGATGCCGATGTGGGCGCGCGCCGCCGGGGTGATCCGCACGCTGCCGCCCTCCTCCACGCGCACCGCGCCGTACAGGTAGTGCACGAGCAGACCGGTGATGCCGGAGACCAGGACCACCGAGATCAGGTACCCGACCATGAGCGTCAGGAACGGCAGGGTGGCCATGAAGAACATGAGGTCCAGGCCGAACTCCGGGTCCGCCTGGCCGTAGGGCACCTGGTTCAGGAACAGCAGGACCGTGTTCCAGCCGTTCATCGCGGTGGAGCCGGCGAACACGCCGAGCACGAGCGGGACACCCAGGAACACCAGGCGGCGGATGGGCTCGAGCTGGCGCTGGGCCTGGCTGAGCGAGTCCCGCGCGGCCGCGGACGCGTCCGCGGGACGGTGGCGCCAGGCCGTGCGGATCGCCAGCCACACGGCGAGGGCCATCCCGAGCCCGGCGATCAGGAACAGCGCGGCCTTGGCGAGGACCTCGGTCCAGAAGACCTCGGTGAAGCCCAGCTGCGAGAACCACAGCACGTCCGTGTAGACGTTCGTGAACACCACGAACAGCCCCACGAGCACGGCCACCGCGATGATGGTCAGCACGAGCGCGCTCGGCCGGCCCGGCCGGCCCCTGCCGCGCGCGGCGGAGGACCCGCCCCCGCCGAACGGGCCACCAGGACCGCGGTCGCCGTCGTCGCCCGGGCCGCGCGGGGCGCCGCCGAAGGGGCCGAACGCCCCGAACGGGCCGGACTGGCCCCCGGCGGTCCCGCCGCCGTCACGGGGCGGGCCGCCGAACGGTCCGCCGCCTCCCTGTCCGAAGCTCACTGCTCTGTCCTCTTCCCTCCCGCGTCCGCGGGGCTCTGCTCCGGTCCGGGGCGCTGCGCCCCGGACATGTCGTCCGGTCTGGTGGTCTGGTGGTCTGGTGGTCTGGTGGTCCTGGTGTGCGTCGGCTCAGCCGCACGTCCGGGCGGCGGCCGGGCTCTCCCCCCGGGCCACCGCCTCGACGATGTCGCGGGCCTGGCCCAGCGTGTCCACGGGGTACACCGTCAGACCCTCGGGCACACGGCCGGCCAGCTCCTCGCAGTTCGCCGTGGGGGCGAGGAACGTCGTGGCCCCCGCCTCGGCGGCGCCGCGCACCTTCTGCGGGATCCCGCCGATGGGACCCACGACGCCGTCCCCCGTGATCGTGCCCGTTCCGGCGATCGAGGCGCCCCCCGTCATCGCCCCCGGGGTCAGCCGCTCGATCACGGTGAGCGCGAACATCAGACCCGCCGAAGGTCCGCCGATGTCCGGCACGGTCAGCTCGACGTCCACCGGGACCTCGTAGGCGGTCTCGATCAGGGCCCCCATCTGCCACGGCTGGGGCGCGCCCTCGGGGGCGGCCGCCACCGGCACCTCGAGGTCCTGCTCCACGCCGTCGCGGCGGACCGTCAGCGTGACCGGGTCGGGCCCCGCGGCCCCGACGGCGGCGCGCACGGCCTCCAGGTCGGCCACGGGCCGTCCCTCGGCGGCGATCACCTCGTCCCCGGCCCGCAGGACGCCCTCGGCGGGCCCGCCGGGCACGAGCTGCTGCACGACGAGCCGCTGGGGCACCTCGCGTCCGAGCTCGTGCAGGGCCGCGGCGGTCGCGGTCTGCTGGGAGTCCGACATGGCCGCCGAATTGGCCTCGCCGACCTCGTCGGAGGTGACGCCGGTGGGATACATCAGCTCGCGCGGGGCCACGTCCACGGCGGGGTCCGTCAGGCCGCGGCCGAGGTCGAGCAGGGAGGTGGTGCCGATGGGAGGACCCCCGACCATCACGGTGGTCATGTGCAGGGTCCCCTCACCCGGGTCCGCCTCGCCGCCCTCGACGCGCAGCACGGGTCGACCCTCGCGTTCGCCCAGCAGGTCCACGGCGGGGCCGGGGCCCTCGAGGATGTAGGGGGTGGGGGCCAGCAGTGCCAGCCCGGCGCTGCCCAGGGCGAGCCATCCGGAGAAGGGCACGCGGGCGGCGCGGGTGGTCCTCGAGGGCACTGCGCGCACGCGACACCGTCTTTCCTGGGGGTCCTGATCGGGCCGTCCTCGCCGCCGGGCACGGGCCGCGCGGCGACGGTCACACCAGTCTACGCGGGGCCGCGACCCCCGCCTGCCCCGCGCGACGCCGTGCGCCATGGGCGAACCGCGCCGCCGCGACGTCGGGAGGGCGGGCGCGCCGCGCCGACGCGGATACGCTGGAGACATGAGCAACGACGCGCGCACGCCCGGATCCGACGACGGCCGCGACCCCCTGGAGGAGATGCTGCGGCAGCTCTTCGGCGGCCAGGGCCCCGACCCGGACGAAGTCCGACGCGCCATGGAGGGCCTGGGCGGCCCCGGCGGGGTGCCCTTCGACCCGTCCCAGCTGAATCCGGCCATGATGCAGCAGGCCATGGCCCAGTTCCAGGCGATGATGAGCTCCGGCTCCGGCTCGGACGGCCCCGTGAACTGGGCTCTGGCGAAGCAGGCCGCCCGCCAGGCCGTGGCCGGCGAGGACCCGGCCGTCGGCTCGTTCGCGCGACGCGAGGTGGACGAGGCGCTGCGGCTGGCCGAGCTGTGGCTCGACGGCGTCACGCAGACCGAGCCCGTCGGCAGCGTCGGCGTGGCCTGGTCCCGTGCCGAGTGGGTCGAGGCGACCATGGACCAGTGGCGCCGGCTCACCGAGCCCGTGGCCGTCTCGATGTCCCGCGCGATGTCCGCGGCCATCGAGCAGCAGCTGCCGGGCCAGCTCCCCGAGGGCATGGACGCCTCCCTGCTCGGCGGGCTGCAGCCCATGCTGAAGAACATGGGCGGCACGATGTTCGGCCTGCAGCTCGGCGGCGCCGTGGGCGCCCTGGGCAAGGAGGTGCTCTCGGGCACGGACATCGGCCTGCCCGTCGCCGGCCACCGTCTCGCCCTCGTCCCCGTGAACATCGAGGAGTTCGGCGACGGGCTCTCGGTGCCGGACGACCAGATCCGCATCTACCTGGCCCTGCGCGAGGCCGCACGCATGCGCCTGTTCCTGCACTCGCCGTGGCTCGAGCGGGACCTGTACGCCGCCGTCGAGCAGTACGCCGCGGGCATCCGCCTGGACACCGAGGGCATCGAGCGGGCCGCGCAGTCGGTGGACCCGATGGACCCCGGCTCCCTGCAGGCCGTGTTCGACGGGGCGTCCTTCATCGCCGCCCCGGACGCCACCCAGCAGGCCGCGCTGGACCAGCTGGAGCTGCTCGTCGCCCTCGTGGAGGGCTGGGTGGACGTGGTGGTCGCCGAGGCCGCGCGCCCCCTCGAGTCGGCGGCCGCCCTGCGCGAGACCATGAACCGCCGCCGCGCCTCGGGTGGCCCGGCCGAACAGGCCTTCGCCGCCCTCGTGGGCCTCGAGCTGCGCCCGCGCCGCCTGCGCGAGGCCGCCGCGTTCTGGGAGCACGTCACGGCCGAGCACGGCACGGAGTACCGCGAGGAGATCTGGCGCCATCCCGAGCGTCAGCCCACGGCGGAGGACCTCGAGGACCCCGCCGGGTACGCCGGGCGCCGCTCCGCCGCGGACGCCAGCGCCGAGTCCCTCGACGACGAGCTGCGCAAGCTCCTCGAGGGCGGCTTCGGCGACGCGCCGCGCGAGGGCTGAGCCCCTCCCGGCACGACGGCGGCGGGCGGTCCGGCACCTCGGGTGCGGGCCGCCCGCCGTCGTGTCAGCCCGCGTCCTCGTCCTCCGCCCACCGGTCCGGCGCCGTGCGACCGCGGCCCTCGGCGAAGGTGACCCCCTCGAGGAAGGCCATCGCCTCGGCGTAGCGCGGGTACCGGTCCACGAGGCGTCGGAAGGCCGGGCCGTGTCCGGACTCCAGCAGATGGGCCAGCTCGTGGACGAGCACCGCCGCCACCACCCAGTCCGGCATGCCGCGCAGCTGCGTCGAGAGCCGGATGGTGCCGCGGGCCGGCGTGCACGAGCCCCAGCGGCGGCGCTGCCGGGCCGACCACGTGACCGCGACCGGACGGGCCCGCCCGCCCAGGTGCGCCGCCGAGAGCCGTCCCGCCCAGGCCAGGAGCGCGTCGTCGGAGCGGGCGTCGGCGGGGCGGCCGTCCGGGTCGGCCGCGGGCTGCCCCGTCCCGCCGCGTGCGCCCACCTTCGCAACCATCCGGCCGATCCACTCGCGCTCCTGCGCGGCCGAGAGCCGGGCCGGGACATTGACCTGCAGGCGGCCGTCGCGCCACGCCGCCGAGACGGTGCGGGTGCGGGCCGTGGAGCGCACGAGCCGCACGGGCGTGCCCTCCCAGTCCAGATCGATGCTCTCGCGGGCGGGACCGCGGTGGGCGGCCGGGACAGCACGGGGAGGGCGGCCGGGGGTGGGCGGGACAGGGCGCATCCGGCCATTGTCCGGCATGGGCAGCAGGCTGTGGACAATCCGGCGCGGTCCGGGAGTGCCCTGGCAGGGTGGGAGGCACCGAGCTGAGAGGAGAGCCGTGCGCACCGTCGCCGAGACCGTCACCACCGTCCCTCATGACGCCGCCGCGTCAGCGCTGGAGCCGGGGGCGTGGGCCCCGCCGACCGACGTCCATGTGGCGGGCCTCGACGCGGTGGGCGCGGCGATCGCCCACGCACTCGCGGGGGCCGGGGCGCTGCGCCTGGCCCTGTGGGATCCGCGGCCCGTCGACGCCGCGGACCTGGGGACCGGCCTGCTGCCCGGGGACCTCGGTCGGCCCCGGGCGGGTGCGCTCGCGCGCCGGCTGGGCGATGTGGCCCCCGGGCTGCGCCTCTACGCGCACCACGGCCCGGTGCCGGTGCTCGTGGGGCAGGCGACGGTGGCGGTGGGGTCCGTGCTCGACGCGGACCTGGCCGCGCACGCCCTCGCCGCCGACCACCCGCTGCTGCCGGTCACGGTGGGGCCGAGAGCGGTCACGGTCGGACCGTGGTGCGCCCCCGTGGTGCGCGGGTGCCCGCTGTGCCGATGGCCCGCGGACCCGGCGGGCGTCCCCGGTGCCCCGACGGCGCCCGGCCCGTCGGCGCACCGGGGACAGGTGGACGGGCTCGCGGCGCTGCGGGCCGCCGTGCTGACCGTGGACGCGCTGCGGACCGGACCGGCCCCCGGCGTGCTGCGGGCCGATCGGGTGACGGGACGCACGCGCCGAGTGAAGGTCCGCCCCCGGCCCGGCTGCGCCTGCGACCCGGACGCGCTCGGCTGGGCGTTCTGACGGGGGCGGCGCCGCCGGCGGAACGGGGTGCGGGCCCGCGGCTCAGGCCGTCGGGGTGCCGTGCAGCAGCTCGAGCAGCTCCGGTCCGTGCTTCTCCAGCTTGGCCTTGCCGAGGCCGGGCACCTTCAGGAGCTCTGCCGGGGTCCTCGGCATGGCCTCGGCGATGGCCACGAGGGTGGCGTCCGTGAACACCACGAACGCGGGCATCCGCATCTCGGCGGCCGTGCGGGTGCGCCAGTCGCGCAGCTCCTCGAGCACCGCCTCGTCGTAGGTGGCGGGGCAGTCCAGGCAGCGGCCGACCTTGCGCTCGGCTCCCGTCTCGAGGGGCTTGCCGCACGTGCGGCACACGGCGACCTTCGCACCCCGGCGCCGCGGCGCCGTCGGGCCGGCCGCGGATCCGCGGGCCGGGGCGTGCTCGCGGGTGCCGCCGAGGGTCGGGTCGATGGCCCACAGGAACCGGGAGGGCCGCCGGGTGGAGCGCCCGCCCGTGCCCCGCGAGAGCGTCCACGTCAGCGACAGGTGCTGGCGGGCACGCGTGATCCCCACGTAGAGCAGGCGCCGTTCCTCGTCCACCTCGGCCTGGGTCTCCGCGAAGGAGATCGGCATGAGCCCCTCGGACAGGCCCACGAGGAACACCGCATCCCACTCGAGGCCCTTGGCCGAGTGCAGCGAGGCCAGGGTGATGCCCTGCACCGTCGGCGCGTGCTGGTGCTGGGCCCGCTCGTCGAGCTCGGCCACGAGCTCGGTCAGCGTGAACTCGGCCCCGCGCGTCGTGGCGAGCTGGTCGGCGAGGTTGACGAGGGCGTGCAGGGACTCCCACCGTTCACGGGCCGCGCCGGTGGCCGACGGCGGTTCGGCGGAGTAGCCGAGCGAGGAGAGCACGTCCCGCACCCGGTCCGTGACGTCGTCACCCGTCAGGTCCTGGGCCGCGCGGGCGGCCGCCCGCAGCTGCAGGATCCCGTCGCGCACCTCGCGCCGGGAGAAGAACCGCTCGCCGCCGCGCAGCTGGTAGCCGATCCCCGCCGAGGACAGCGCCGTCTCGAAGGCCTGGGACTGGCCGTTGGTGCGGAACAGGACGGCGATCTCGGAGGCGGGCACGCCGTCGTCGATCAGCGCCGCGATCCGGTCGGCGACCCAGCCGGCCTCGGCCTCGTCGTCGGTGCACTCCGCGAACACGAGGTCGGGGCCGGCCGGCCGCTGGGAGACGAGCTCGAGGGGGTCGGGCCAGCGCGGCATCGTGCGGTCCCGCTCCCCCGCCTTGGTGCGGTCCGCCAGCAGGCGGTTGGCCGCCTCCACGATCTGCGGGCTGGACCGGTAGTCGCGCACGAGCCGGACCACCGTGGCCGCGGGGTACCGCTCACGGAAGTCGGTGAGGAAGCGGGAGGTCGCGCCCGTGAACGAGTAGATCGTCTGGGAGGCGTCGCCGACGACGCACAGGTCGCCGCGGTCGCCGAGCCAGAGGTCGAGCAGGCGGTGCTGCAGCGGCGAGACGTCCTGGTACTCGTCCACCACGAACACGCGGTACTGGTCCCGGATCGTGGCCGCGATCTGCGGCTCGGTGGACAGGATCCCCACGAGGATCAGCAGCACGTCCTCGAAGTCGATCATGTTCCGGGCTGTCTTGGCCTCCTCGTAGCCGGTGTAGAGACGGGCGACGGTGGTGGCGGTCCAGCCGGCGGGCATCTCCCGCTCCTTCGCGGCCTCGGCGTAGCCCTCGGGGGCGTGCAGGGAGACCTTGGCCCATTCGATCTCGCCGGCGAGGTCGCGCAGTCCGGCCCGGTCCACGGTCATCCGCATGCGCTGGGCGACCTCGGTGAGCAGGCGCACCTTGTTCTCGATCAGCGAGGGCATGGGGCCGCCCACGGCCTGGGGCCAGAAGTACTGCAGCTGGCGCAGGGCAGCGGAGTGGAAGGTGCGGGCCTGGACGCCGGCCACGCCGAGGTCGCGCAGGCGGGTGCGCATCTCCGCGGCCGCACGCGCCGTGAAGGTCAGGGCGAGGGTGCGGTGCGGGTCGAAGACGCCGGAGGCGACGCCGTAGGCGATGCGGTGCGTGATGGCGCGGGTCTTGCCGGTGCCGGCGCCGGCCAGGATGCAGACGGGCCCGTGCAGGGCCGTGGCGGCCCGGCGCTGCTCCGGGTCGAGGCCGCGGAGGATCTCGTCGGGAGTGCTCATGCGGGACGAGTCCTCCTAGGTGATCAGGGTCTGCGCATCGGGCAGCGTCCCACCGTACCAATCCTCGATGAGCGCCCGCGCGATGGACACGGCCCCGGGCAGGGTGACGTCGCCCTCGCGGGCCAGACGCGCGAGCTCCTCCCGCTCGAACCAGCGCACGGAGAGGATCTCCTCGCCGTCCGGAACCGGCTCGACGCCGGCCGGGGCCAGGGCGGTGAACCCGAGCATGAGCGAGCGCGGGAACGGCCACGGCTGGGAGCCGCGGTAGCGCGGGTGCGTCACCGTGATCCCGGACTCCTCCGCGATCTCCCGGACCACCGCGTGCTCCAGGGACTCCCCCGGCTCCACGAACCCGGCCAGGCAGGAGTACAGCCCCTCGGGCCACGCCGCGTTGCGGCCCAACAGGATCCGCCCGGCCGGGTCGATGACGGCCACGATCACCGCCGGGTCCGTGCGCGGGAACTGCTCCCGGGAGCAGTCGCGGCAGCGACGCACCCAGCCGGCCGCCTCGACGTCCGTGACGCCGCCGCAGAACGCGCAGAAGCGGTGGGTGGCGTGCCAGTTGGCGTTCGCGACGGCGGCCACGAACAGCCCGGTGTCCGCGTCGCTGAGGGCGGCGGCCGCATCGCGGAGGCCGACCCACACGGCGTCGGCGAGCGCGGCGGCCGCGTCCTCGGGCAGGGCCGCCGGCGGCTCGACGGCGACGGAGACCACCTCGCGCTCCCGCCCGTGCGGGCCCCGGTCCGCCGCGGTGCCGCGGCCCAGATACGCGGCCTCGGCCGGCACGGGACCGGAGGGCGCGGTGAAGACGAGCCGGCCGTCCGCGACCGGTGCGCGGCCGCCCTGCAGCCACAGGACCTCCGTCCCCTCGCGCGCCCAGGACGCCGCCAGGTGGCCCGGGTCGAGGCGGGCCACGGCACCGCGGTCCAGCTCCTCGCGGGCCAGCGGCAGGGCCAGGGGTGGTGCGGCGGTGGGGTCGGACGACGACGGGGGGCAGGAGGCCATGCGTCCAGGCTAGCGACCCGTCTCCGGTGCGCCCGACGACGGGGGAGGGCGTTCCGCGCCTAGGTGTAGGAGGGCATGACGTTGTTGACTCGGGCCGGTGCCAACGAGGTCGGAGGAGCGTCTCCGCAGGAGGTATGAGGCCGATGGTAGTTGTAGTGGTTCACCCACACCGCCAGGGCCTCACGCCGAGCCTGCTCTGAGGTGTAGGGGCGGGCGTAGATGACCTCATCGACCATCAGCCGGTTGTACCGCTCGACCTTCCCGTTATGGCGCGGGGTGTAGGGGCGGATCCGGTGGTGCCGGCCCCCGAGCGAGACCACCTTCGCGGTGAAGTCCGCAGCCCGATAGTTGTTCCCGTTGTCCGTGATCACCCGGTCCACGGTGATGCCGTGGGCGGCGAAGAACGCCCGCGCCCGGTAGTAGAAGCTCACGGTCGTGGCCGCCCGCTCGTCCTCCAACGCCTCGGTGTAGGCCAGGCGGGTGTACCCGTCGATCGCCGAGTGCAGGTAGGTGTAGCCGACCCGCCGGCCAGGCCCGCGCTTGGAAGCACGGCCTGCTTCACTTTCACGTCCGTGGGTGCGCCAGCCGCCCCCGTCTGGGATCTTCCCGATCTTCTTCACGTCCAGGTGCACCATGTGCCCCGGGCCGCGGGCGGTGATCTTCTGTGGTCGTTGGCGCAGGTCCTCACCCGTGGGCGCGAGGTCTGGCAACCGGGAGATGCCCAGCCGGTGCAGCCACCTGCCCACCGTTCGGAGGCACACCCGGTGGCCTTCAGAGACGAGGTGGTGATGGATCCGGCGGGCCGACCACTTCTCCCTGCGACGCAGGGTCTGGATCTGGGCCACCACCTCGGGGTCGAGCTGGGCAGGTGAACGGTGCGGCCGGCTGGGCAGGTCCTGAAGGCCGGCTTCTCCCTGGGCGCGGTAGCGGGCCACCCAGGTGGCCACCGTGGGCCGGCTCACCCGGAACTCGGCGGCCACGTGCGCTTGTGGGATCCCGTCGTGCAGGTGGCGGTGGACCATCCTGAGTCGGCCGGTGGGGGTCAGGGGTGCGTTAGCGTGAGTCATGAGTGGGTCTTTTCGGGCAGGTGGGTGGTGTAGGAACTTCCATCCTGCGGGGCGGGGCCCACTCGTCTCATCTCAGCCGGCGCCTCGTGGCAAGAACCTCATGACCCACAACACCTAGGCTGGAGGGGTGGATCGTCAGCCCCTTCGTCTCGCAGCCCTGGCCGCCGCGGCCGTCCCCGGCCTCGCCCCCGTCTCCGCGGAGGCGAGCCCGGACGACCCCGCGGACTTCTCGACCGCCGTCGTCGTGGACGGTGAGGGCCAGCGGTGGCGGGTCCGCTCGCCCCGCACCCCGGAGGCGGGCATCCGTCTCGAGACGGAGCTGCAGGTGCTGGCGGGCCTGACCCCGGCGGTGCGCGCCGGCCTGCCGTTCCGCACGCCCTCCGTGGCGGGCGCGGTGCGGCTCGAGGGGCTGCGCACCTTCGTCTATCAGGACATGCCCGGGCGTCCCGTCACCCTGGATGAGCTGGCCCGGCTCGGCGAGCCCGCGGTGCAGGACGTGGGCCGTGTGCTGGCCGCGATCCACACGCTGCCCTCGGATGTCGTGGACCACGCGGACCTGCCCTCCTACACGGCGGAGCAGATCCGGCAGCGTCACCTCCACGCCCTCGACCAGGCGGCCACCTCCGGCCGCGTGCCGCCCCTGCTGCTGCGCCGCTGGGAGGAGGCCATGGAGGAGGAGGCCCTGTGGCGGTTCACCCCGGTGCCTGTGCACGGTGACCTGCACGAGGACAACCTGCTCCTCGAGCGCGGCCGCGTGGTGGGCGTGACGGGCTGGACGGACCTGCACGTGGGCGACCCGGCCGGCGACGTCGCCTGGCTGGCCGCCGCCACGGACCCGGACCTGGCCGACCGCGTCCTCGACGCCTACGCGGCCCGGCGGGCCGACGCGGGGGCCGCCGACGACGGCGACGCCCACCTGATGCGCCGTGCGGCGCTGCTCGCCGAGTTCGCCCTCGCCCAGTGGCTCACGCGGGGCCTGGACCGGCACGACGCGGGGATGGTCGCCGAGGCGGAGGCCATGCTGGCCGAGCTCGAGGGCGACGTGCGCGCCGCGCAGGAGGCGGCCGCGCGCCAGGCGGAGGCCGACGCGGCCGCCGACGCCGCCGAGGACGCCCGGGATGCGGCGGAGGACGCCCGGGAGGCCGCGGCCGCGAGGACCGCGGACCCGGAGACGGGCCCGCTGCCCGCCGTCGAGGTGGTGCGGCCGATCAACGGCGGGCCAGGGCGTCCGTGATGTGACGCTCGAGCTCCTCCTCCCCCGGCAGGTCCGGGAAGGAGCGCTCCTGCCCGTGGGCCACGTACACGAAGCTGGCCCCGATCCGTTCCAGCGGGATCCCGTGCAGCCGTGACCAGGCGAGCCGGTAGACGGCCAGCTGCAGCGACTTGAGCTCGAGGTCGCGGCCCCGCGGCACGGCGCCGGTCTTCCAGTCGACGAGCTCCCAGTCGGCCTCGGGGTCGAAGGGCAGGCGGGGGTCGCCGCCGGAGCGGTAGATCGCGTCGACCCGGCCCCGCAGTGTGATCCCGCCGACCGTCGTCTCGACCGGGGCCTCGACGAAGGCCGGGGTGCGCTCCGCCCAGCGCGAGGAGCGGAACCACTCCTGCATCGGGCCGAGGTCGAGGGCCTCGTCGACCCACAGGTCCGCGGCGTCCTCGGCCGAGTCGATGTCCAGCATGCCGGTGGCCCCGAAGCGCTCCTCGAGCCACGCGTGGAACGCCGTGCCGCGCCGCGCCGCGTGCGCGGGCGGCCGGGGCAGGGGCCGGCGCAGCTGCTCGGCCACGGCCTGCGGGTCGGCGGCGAGCTCGCCGTAGAGGGACACGGAGACGTGCTCGGGCAGGGCGGTCTCCCCGCCCGTCCCGGCGACGTCCCGGCGGCGCAGCAGCACCCAGTCCACCTGGCGGGCCAGCTCCGGGTCGTCCCCGAGCGCCGCCGGGTCCGCGGCGTGCACGGCCGCGGCGGCCGCCTCCACCCCGTGCCGGCGGGCCCGGGAGCGGCGCGGCAGCGGCTGCCAGCGTTCCTCGTCCTCGGGGTCCTCCGGGTCGGCGACGAAGGCCTCCGGGCCGTCGAGCGGGTCGAAGGGCCAGCGGGCGACCAGCGTCCGGCCCGCGGCGGGGTTGGCCTCGGGCAGGTCGTCCTCGGCCGGGGCGGGGCCGAGCGCGACGCCGGGCACCTCCCCCGCCAGACCGGCCACCTCCTCGAGGAAGGCCGAGGCCGGCAGGGGCTCCTTGTTGACTCCCTTGAACAGGGAGGTGCTCAGCCACAGGGCGGATCGCGCGCGCGTGTACGCGACGTAGGCCAGGCGCCGCTCCTCGCGCTCGGCGTGGGCGGCCACGGCCACGGCATAGGGGTCCGGGTTGCCCTCCTGGGCCGCCTTCGAGCTGTATCCGGTGCCGGCCGACTGGACCCAGTCCCGCTGGTCCTGCGCCCACGAGCCGTCCCACTGCGGCAGCGACGCGCGGTCCCCGCGCAGGGGCCACGGCAGCGCGCCGGCCCGGGGGCTGGTCCAGCGGTCCGCCCGCGTGGAGGGGAACGTGCCCTCCTGCAGGCCGGGGACCGCGACGACGTCCCACTCGAGCCCCTTCGAGGCGTGCGCGGTGAGCACCTGGACCAGGCCGGGGGTGGGCTCGGCGTTCTCGACGCCGAGGCCGTCCTCGTGCTCGAGGACGGACTCCGTCCAGGCCAGGAACGCCGTCAGGTCCGTCGCCGTGGTGCCGGCGCCGAAGTCGCGGGCCGCGTCCTGGAACGCGTTCAGGTGCCGCCGGGCCGCGGCCGCGGAGACGCCGGGCCGCAGGGCCACCTCGACGTCCAGCCCCGTCTCACGGATCACCTCCGCGATGAGGTCGGCCGGGTCCTCCCCGGTGCGCGTAGAGAGCCGGCGCAGCTCGGCGTTGACGGCCCTCAGTCGGGCCAGGCCCTCGGGTGAGAAGCCGCGGCCGCGCGAGCCGACCCAGTCCGTCCCCTCCCCGGGCAGGGAGTCGAGGGCCTCCAGCAGGGCGGCGGCGTCGGCGTCCTCCTCGGGGCTCACGTCCCGGGCCGGGTCCGGGGCGTCCCCGGCGGGGTCCTCCCGCCCACCGCCGGCCCGCCGGGCCCGCAGCCGCGAGACGAACCGGGCGCGCTCCTGCAGCACCTCGAGGTCGGCCACGCCGATGCGCCAGCGCGGGCCGGTGAGCAGGCGGACGAGCTGGTCGCTGCGCGTGGGGTCGGCCAGCACGTGGAGGACGGCGAGCACCTCGGCGACCTCCGGCAGCGCCAGCAGCCCGGAGAGCCCGAGCACCTCGTAGGGCAGGCCGGCGGCGTCGAGCGCGTCCCGCACGGGGCCGAACTGGGCGCGGGTGCGGCACAGGACGGCGCGGCTCGGGGTGGCCCCCCCGGGCCCGGACCCGGTGAGGGCGCCGAGGCGGGCGACGACGTCGGCGGCCTCCTCCTCCGCGGTGACGAACCGGTCCACCCGGACGACGCCCTCCCCCGCGCCCGGCCGGGGCCGCAGGGTGCGCACCTCCACCGGCGCGCCGCCCGTCGCGGCGGCGTGGGCGTTCAGCGGTGCGGCGACGGCGTTGGCGACCGCCAGGATCGACTCCTCGTTGCGCCACGCGATCGTCAGGTGCGAGACGTCCGCGTTCACGCGCCGCGGGGCGCCGCCGGGGCCGGTCTCCAGTCGGGGGAAGGCGTGCGGGAAGGCGAAGAGCTGCCCGGCGGAGGCGCCGCGGAAGCCGTAGATCGACTGGTGGGGGTCACCCACCGCGGTGACGCAGTGCCCCAACCCGGGCGCGTCGTCCTCGGGGCCGCGCGGGCCGAACAGCCCGGCGAAGATCCGCATCTGGGCGTGGGAGGTGTCCTGGAATTCGTCCAGCAGCACCACGGGGAACCGCGCGCGCTCCTGCTCGCCGGCCGCCGGCACCTCGACGGCGATGCGCGCCGCGTGGCGCAGCAGGTCGCCGAAGTCCATCACGTCCTGCTCGCGCTTGACCTCGTCGTAGCGGGCCACGAGGTCCGCCATGAGGGCGCGGTCCGCCAGGCCGGTCAGGAACTCCTGGATCTCCTTCGAGGGGGTCTTGGCGCGCGGGGGCAGCGGCAGGGCGCTCCCCTGCTCGGCCAGCCGGGCGAGGAACTCGCGCACCTCGTCCGCACTCACCAGGTGCTCGGCCATGTCCCCGGCCAGCCGCAACGCCTGCGTGATGAGCCGGGACGGGGCCACGCCGAGGGTGTCCGCGACCACCGGATGCGAACGCACGACGGCGCCCATGAGCCGGTGGGCGTCCGCGCCTCCGAGCAGCCGCGCCTCCGGTTCCACGCCGATCCGCAGGCCGTGGTCCCTGACGAGCGCGCCGGCGTAGGAGTGGTACGTGGACACCGAGGCGCGGCCCAGGTCCTCGGGCTCCCCGTCGAAGCCGGGGATCTCGAGGCCGGAGCGCAGCAGGGCGTCCACGCGCCCGTTGATCCGCTCGGCGAGCTCACCGGACGCCTTCCGGGTGAACGTGACGCCGAGGACCTCGTCCGGGCGCACGAGACCGTTGGCCACGAGCCAGACCACGCGGTCGGCCATGGTGGCGGTCTTGCCGGAGCCGGCGCCGGCCAGCACCAGGCGCGGAGTGAGCGGGGCGGTGACCACCTCGGCCTGCTCCTCCGTGGGCGGGGGCAGCCGCAGCCGCGCCGCGATGTCCTCCGGGGAGTGGACCGCGTCCTCGACGCGCGGACGATCGGTCTGAGCGGCGGGATCGCCGGTCAGCGGGGCCATTCGGTGACCTGCCTTCCTTCGGAGCAGAGCGGACAGACGGAGGGCAGCGCGCACCGGCGGGCGCCGGCCTCGTGGAGGGCGAGGAAGCGCGGCCCCGTGGTGCGGCGGGCCGCCGTGAACACCTGCTCGAGCGCCCAGGTGTCCTCGTCCTCGAGGGCCGGCTGGTCCTGCACCTTGGTCTTCTGGGTGCCGGCGCCGAGCTGGACGAGGGCCGCGCCGGCCGGTGTCGTGGGGTGCTCCAGACCGGCGAGCGCGGCGCGCAGGGCGGGGTCCGTGGCGGGGTCGTCCCGGACCTGCTCCAGACCGCCGGCGCGGACGGCCACCTGATAGGCGGCCAGCTGGGGCTGGCGCGCCATCTCCGCGCCGGTGGGCGCGCTGCGGCCGGTCTTGAGGTCGGCGATGAAGGGTCGGCCCTGCGCATCCGCCTCGAGCCGGTCCACGACGCCGGTGATCCGGACGGTGGTCCCGCCCCAGGTCAGGTCCGCGAGGAGCCGCACCTCCTGGGCCACGGGCCGACGCCCGGCCGCCCGGGCGATGCTCCAGTAGCCGATGTAGGCGTCCACCAGGCCGCGGGCCCGGTCGTGCTCGATCTCCGTGATCCAGCCCTCCGGCAGGCCGAGTTCGGGCAGGCGGCGTTCCAGTTCGGCGCGCACGTCCTCGGGCACGCCCTCGGGGTGGTGTTCGGCCACCGAGTGCACGAGCGTGCCCACGGACTGGGCGAGGGTTCCGCCCGCGTTCGCGCCGACGTGGTACAGCACCCAGTTCAGCGGATTGCGCAGGGCCGTCTCCACGCGGGAGGGCGAGAGCGCGACGACCTCGCGCTCCGGGTCGACGAGCGCGGCCTCGGTGGACAGCGGCAGCAGGCCCCACCAGCGTCGGGGGTCCGCGACGGTCACGCCGTCCTCGGCGAGGACCGCCAGGCCGGCGGCCGCCGCGGCCCGGGATGTCGCCCCGTCGGCCGCGTCCGCCTCGTCCCCGGCCTCCAGGACGCGGCGCAGCCGGCCGACGAGCGCGGACGCCGTGATCGGGTCGGGGACCGCGGTGAGCCGCCGGACGCCGGCGGCGTCGCGCGCCTCGGCGGGCAGCCGTTCGGGCGGGTCCACCAGGTCGAGGAAGTCGGAGGGGCCCTCATCCGGCGAGCGGACGGCCGTGACGACCACCTGACGCCGTGCCCGGGAGACCGCGGCCGCGAGCATGCGCAGCTCGTCCTGACGCACCTCGCGCAGCCGGGTGCGGTGATCCGTGGGCCACGGGGCGTCCGCGGGCAGGGTCACGAGGTCCACGAGGTCGGTGGCGCCGAGCAGCTGGCCGCGCAGCCGGGTGTTCGGCCACACGCCCTCCTGCAGGCCCACGACGATCACCGTGTCCCACTCCTGGCCGGCCGCCGCGGCGGGGGTGCGCACGTGCACGGCGTCACCGGACTCGGCACGGCGGGCCAGGGTGTCCACGGGCAGGTCCTGGGACTCCATGTAGACGGCGAACGACTCGGGCGACGCGCCCGGGAACTGGTCCACGAAGCGCTCGGCCACCTTGAACAGGGCGACGACGGCGTCGAGGTCCGCGTCCGCCCGGCGGGACTCGCGGCGGTCGTTCGCGTGCTCGGCGGGCCGCAGCGCGAGCGAACGCCACCGCTCGGCCCGACCGGAGGCGGACCACAGCGCCCACAGCACGGTCTCGGGCGAGGCCGAGGGGGCGCGGGCGGCCTCCAGGCCGTCCCGGAGCATCCAGTGGACGCGGCGCAGGGCGCGGTGCCGCTCGTGCTCGGGGCCGGCCAGGCTCGGGTCCAGCAGGGCCGCGGCGAGCAGCGCGTCCGAGGTGCGCCGGCCGCCCCGGCCCCGCTCGGCGGCCAGCAGGTCCTGGCGCAGCCGCCGCACGTGCAGCGCGCTGGCCATCCCGTACCGGCCGGTGAGCAGTCCCACGACCTCGTCCGGGTCGAGCACGTCCTCGACCCGGGCCTCCGGATCCTCCGCGAGCGCCCCCGCCGCGTCCACCAGCGTGAGCAGGGGCGCGACGGCGGGCTCCTCCTTCAGCACGAGCCCGGCGGCGTCGCGCAGCACGGGGACGCCCTCGGCCTCCAGGTGGCGGGCGAGCGCGGCCACACGGGAGCCGGAGCGGGCGACCACGAGGATCCGGTCCAGGGGCACCCCGTCCTCGTGGTGGACCCGCAGCACCCGTTCGAGGACGAGCTGGTCCTCGTGGGCGCGGGTGGGCACGACGTGCGCGCGGACGGCGCCGTCACCGTCCGCCGGGACGGTCTCGGTCCGGGTCCGTTCGACGCCGGCGGTGCGCTGGCGGACCCGGCGGGCCACGCGCAGGTAGGCGTCCTGGACCTCGGCGCGCATGCGGTGCCCGCGCGTCAGCACCCGGACGCGCCCGTCCGGGGACGCGGGCGGGGCGGCCCCCGGCACGGGATCGGGGTCGAGGACCCCGGGGTACCGGGCGAGGAGGTCGGGCCGGGCGCCGCGGAAGCCCTCCACTGTGGTGTCCGGCGACGCGGTGAGCAGCACGTCCCGCCCGCGTCCGAGCACGGTGAGCAGGTCGTGCACGGCGGGGGTGGCCTCGTGGAGGTCCTCGACCACGAGCACGGCCAGGCGGTCCCGCTCCGCCGCCACGAACGCCTGCGCCGCGGCGTCGCGCTCCGGGTCCTCGGGATGCCGCTCGGTGAGCACGCGGACGGCGGCGGACAGCAGCCCGGCGGCGTCGAACGCCTCGGCCATGCCCAGGTCGATCCGGTCCCGGTAGTCCTGCAGCAGCACGGCCGCGGCCTCCCACTCGGGGCGCCCGTGGGCGGTGCCGAGCTCCTGCAGGCGGCCCGGCTCGAGGCCGAGCTCGCTCATGCGGTCCACGAGCTCGCGGACCTCGCGGCGGAATCCCCGCGCCTCCACGGCGGGGGCGACGTCGGCCGGCCAGTCCGGCGCGGCGGCGAGGCCGGCGGCGTAGCCCTCGAGCAGCTCGGCGATGACCGTGTCCTGCTCGGCACCGGTGAGCAGCCGGGGGGCGACCTCCAGATGCCTCAGCGGTCCCGTGACGCGGGCACGGCGCAGCAGGTCGAACGCGTAGGAGGACCAGGTCCGCACGGGGGTGACGGCGCGGGTGCCCCGACCGGCGGCGGCGAGCCGGCGGGTCAGCGCGTCGCGCAGCCGCGCCGCCGCATCCCGGCTCGGGGCCAGCAGCAGGAGGGACTCGGGGTCCAGCCCCGCCTCGATCCGGCGGGCCGCGTACTCGACCGCCACGGTGGTGCGCCCCGTGCCGGGGGCGCCCAGCACGAGCACGGCGTTGTGCCCGGGGGCGAGCGAGGCGATCGCCTCCTGCTCGTCCGTGAGCGTGATCCGGTCCTCGGGCGCGGCGGCCGTGCGCACCAGCCGAGCGGCCCGTTCCGGCGCCGCCGCGTCGTCGTCGAAGGGGTCCACCCCGTGTTCCCTGGTCATGGCCTCATCCTCGCACCGGGCCCGGACACGATACGGTCGGCGATCGCACGGATCGCCCGCGCGGCGCCGTCGTCGGGCTCCCAGCGGGCCCGGGGCAGGTCCACGCGCCCGGCCGGGGTGCGGGGCATGGCCTCGCGTTCGTGCTCGACGGCGGCCCGCGCGGCCAGCTCCGGAGGCAGCGAGCCGTCGGCCCGGACCACCCGCCACCACGGCGTGCCGGGGCTCGATTCGGCCATCGCCCGGCCGGCCTGCCGCGGACCGCCGACCCCCAGCAGGCCGGCCAGCCCCCCGTAGCTGACGGCGCGTCCGGGCGGGACCAGACGGGCGAGCGCCTCGAGCCCCTCGCCGAGGGTGAGCGGTCCGTCGTCGCGGTGGCGGGCGCCGGGGAGCACAGGGTGATCGGTCACGACCCCATCCTGTCGTGTCCGCCGCTCCGGGTAGCGTGAGGCGCGTGACTTGGCATGAGAGCATCCGCGCCGGCTTCGACCTCGAGACCACCGGACGTGATCCGCGCACCGCGCTGATCGTGACCGCCACCCTGGTGATGGTGGACGAGCAGGGCCGCGCCGCGTCGTCGGCCGAGTGGCTCGTGGACCCGGGCGTGCCCATCCCGGCCGAGGCGGCCGAGGTCCACGGCGTCACCACGGAGCGGGCGCAGGCGGAGGGCATGCCCGCCGCGCAGGGTGTCACGGAGATCACCGAGACCCTGCGGGACCTGTTCGCCGCGGGCATCCCCGTGGTGGCGTTCAACGGCGTGTACGACTTCACGGTGATGGACCGGGAGGCGCGCCACCACGGGCTGACGCCGCTCGAGGCCCGCCCCGTGATCGACCCGTTCGTGCTGGACAAGCAGGTGGACCGGTTCCGCAAGGGCAAGCGCACGCTCTCCGCGGTGTCCGAGCACTACGGGGTGACCCTGGAGAACGCGCACACCTCCGCGGCGGACGCCCTCGCCGCCGTCCAGGTGGCCGACGCCCTGGCCGCCCGGTACGAGCAGCTGCGCGTCGCGCCGGTGGACCTGCACGAGCGGCAGGTCCGCTGGAAGGCCGAGCAGGCGGAGAGCTTCGAGCAGTACCTGCGACGCAAGGACCCGCAGGCCACCGTCTCGCGCCACTGGCCGGTCGAGGCCGAGCGCTGAGCGCCCGGCCCCGACCCGCACCCGGGTCTCAGCCCTGGGGCGTCGCCGCCGCGGCCGCCTTCGCCGCGGCCGGCAGCGCGTCGAGCACCCGGGTGACCGCCGCGTCGTCGTGGGCGGCGGAGACGAACCAGGCCTCGAACACGGACGGCGGCAGGTACACGCCGGAGGCCAGCAGCGACTGGAAGAACGGGGCGTAGCGGAAGACCTCCTGGCCCTGGGCGTCCCGGTAGTCCCGCACGCCGGTGCCGGAGGTGCCGAACGCCAGGGAGAACAGGGTGCCGGCCCGCTGGATCGAGTGGTCCACGCCCTCGGCGTCGAGCGCGGCCACGAGGCCCTCGCGCACGGCGTCCGAGGCGCGCGTCACGGCCGCGTAGACGGCCTCGTCGGCGCGGGAGAGCGTGGCGTGGCCGGCGGCCATGGCCACCGGATTCCCGGAGAGGGTGCCGGCCTGGTACACGGGGCCGAGCGGGGCCAGGTGGTCCATGATCTCGGCGGAGCCGCCCAGGGCGGCCGCGGGCATGCCGCCGCCGATCACCTTGCCGAAGCACCAGACGTCCGGGGTCCAGCCCTCGGGCTGTCCGGACAGGCCCCAGCCGCCCGTGGCGGTGGCGCGGAAGCCGGTGAGCACCTCGTCCCAGATCAGCAGCGCGCCGTGGCGGCGGGTGATCTCGCGCAGGAACGCGTTGAAGCCCTCGGCGGGCTCCACGACGCCCATGTTGCAGGGCACGGCCTCCGTGATGAGCGCGGCGATGCGCTCGCCGTGCTCGGCGAACACGGCCTCGACGGCGGCGCGGTCGTTGTAGTCCACCACGAGGGTCTCGGAGGCGGCGGCCTCGGTGACGCCCGCGGAGCCGGGCAGGGCGGCGGTCGCCACGCCCGAGCCGGCCGCGGCCAGCAGGCCGTCCGAGTGGCCGTGGTAGCAGCCGGCGAACTTCACGATCAGGTTGCGGCCGGTCACGCCGCGGGCCAGGCGCAGGGCCGTCATGGTGGCCTCGGTGCCGGTGGACACGAAGCGCACGCGCTCGACCGGGACCTTGGAGGCGATCAGCTCGGCCAGCGCGGTCTCCTCCAGCGTGGAGGTGCCGAAGCCGAGGCCGCGGTCCACGGCGGCGTGCACGGCCTCGACGACCTCGGGGTGCTGGTGGCCCAGCAGCATGGGGCCCCACGAGCAGACCAGGTCCACGTACTCGTTGCCCTCGACGTCGGTCAGGTACGGGCCGCGTGCGCCGGCCATGAACCGGGGCGTGCCGCCCACCGAGCCGAAGGCGCGCACGGGTGAGTCGACGCCGCCGGGGATGACGGCCTGGGCCGCGGCGAAGGCGGCGGCGTTGGTGGTCGGCTGGGACGCGGTCACAGGGACCCCTCCTTCATCCAGCGGCCGAGCTCGGCCGCCCAGTAGGTGAGCACGGAGTCGGCGCCGGCGCGCCGGATGGAGAGCACGGACTCGACGATCGAGGCCTTCCGGTCGATCCAGCCGTGCGCGGCGGCGGCCTCGATCATCGCGTACTCCCCCGAGATCTGGTACGCGGAGACGGGCACGTCCGCCATGTCCGCCACGTCGCGCACGATGTCCAGGTAGCTCATCGCGGGCTTGACCATCACCATGTCCGCGCCCTCCTCGAGGTCGAGGGCGACCTCGAGCAGGGCCTCGCTCCGGTTGGCGGCGTCCATCTGGTAGGTCTTGCGGTCGCCCGTGAGCTGGGAGTCGACGGCGTCGCGGAACGGCCCGTAGAACGCCGAGGAGTACTTCGCGGCGTAGGCGAGGATCGCGGTCTCGTGGTGGCCGGCGCCCTCGAGGGCCTCCCGGATCACGCGGACCTGGCCGTCCATCATCCCGGAGGGGCCGAGCACGTCCGCACCGGCCTCGGCCTGCGCGACGCCCATCCGGGCGTAGATCTCCAGCGTCGCGTCGTTGTCCACGGTGCCCTCGGCGGTGAGCACGCCGCAGTGGCCGTGGTCGGTGAACTCGTCCAGGCACAGGTCGGACATCACGACGAGCCCGTCCCCCACCTCCGCCTTCACGTCCCGGATGGCCCGGTTCAGGACGCCGTCCGGGTCCAGGGCGGCGCTGCCGACGGCGTCGCGCGTGGTCGGCACGCCGAACAGCATGATGCCGCCCAGGCCCAGCTCGGCGGCCTCGGCCGCGGCGGCCTTGAGCGAGTCCGCGGTGTGCTGCACGACGCCCGGCATCGAGGCGATCGGCACGGGCTCGGCGGCGCCCTCCTTGATGAAGGCCGGCAGGATCAGCTCGGCGGGGTGCAGGCGCGTCTCAGCGACGAGGCGGCGCATCGCGGCGGACCGGCGCAGACGCCGGGGACGGTGCAGCGGGAAGGACATGACGGGGTCACACGCTCCTGGTTCGGGGACCCGTCCAGTCTAGGCGCGGAGGCTGACCGCGCGCCGGGTACAGTCATGGCGCCCCGTCCGCCGTCGAGAGGCCCGTGATGCCCCCGCGCCTGCGCCCCGGTCAGACCCTGCTGCTGGCCTCGCTCGTCTTCGGCCTGTTCTTCGGCGCGGGCAACCTGATCTTCCCCGCCGGCCTGGGCCGGGATGCGGGCGCCGCGGTCACGCCGGCCACGCTCGGCTTCCTCGTCACGGCGGTGGGGCTGCCGGTTCTGGGCATCGTCGCCTCGGCGGTGACGGGGGCGCGCTCGGTCCGTGAGATGACGGCGCCCGTCTCCCGGCGCTTCGCCGTGGCGTTCACGTGCCTGCTGTACCTGACGATCGGCCCCCTCTTCGCCATCCCCCGCACCGCCACGGTGTCCTATGAGATCGGTGTCGCGCCCCTGGCGGGCGACGGCGGCCTGCGGCTGCTCGGCTTCACGGCGGCGTTCTTCGCGGTCGCCGCGGTCGCGGCGTTCCGTCCGGGCCGGCTCATGGAGTGGGTGGGGCGGTACCTGACCCCGGCGTTCCTGGTCCTGCTCGGCGCCCTGGTGGCGGCCGCCGTCGTGGCCCCGATGAGCACGGGCGCCCTGCCCTCGCCGACCCCCGCCTACGCCGACGGGGCGCTCGTGCGGGGCCTGCTGGACGGCTACGCCACGATGGACGCGCTCGCCTCGCTCGCCTTCGCGGTCGTGATCGTCGACGCCGCCCGGCGCCTGGGCGTGACGGGCCCGCGCCGCATGGCGGTGGAGCTGGGCAAGGCGGGGCTGCTCGGCGGCGCGGCGATGACGGTGGTCTACGCCTCGCTGGCGTACATCGGCGCCACGAGCCACGGCGCGTTCGCGCAGGCCACGAACGGCGGCGACGTCCTCGCCCGCAGCGCGAGCCACTTCTTCGGCACGGCGGGCGCGTACCTCATCGCGGCCATCGTCTTCGTCGCGTGCCTGAAGACCTGCATCGGACTGATCGTGGCGTGCGCCGAGATGTTCGCGGAGATGTTCCCCGGGTCCTACCGGCTGTGGGCGGGCCTCTTCCTCGTGGTGTCCTTCGCGCTCGCCAACCTGGGCCTGGAGGCGATCATCGCCTGGTCCGTCCCGGTGCTGATGTTCCTCTACCCGATCGCCGTCGTCGTCATCCTGCTCGGCCTCGCCTGGGCCTGGGTGCGGGACCGCCCGGCGGTGGCCCGCTGGGTGGTCGCCTGCACGGGGCTCGCCGCCTTCTTCGACCTGCTGGGCGCCCTGCCGGAGGCGCTCGTGACGACGCCGCCCGTCACCGCCCTGACGGGCCTGGCCGGCCGGGTGCTGCCCGGCTACGCGGTCGGCTTCGGCTGGGTGGTCCCGGCGCTCGTCGGGCTGGTCGTCGGCACGCTGGCCGCCGCCTCGCGGCCCCGCTCCCGCCGGGGCGAGCGGGAGGCGATCCCGGTCACCGCCGGCCACGGGCGCACCGCCGCCGACTAGGGTGGGACACATGCCCGAACCCACCCCCGCATCCCTGCGCATCGCCGTCCTGATGGACAGCGACAACGTCTCCCCCAAGTTCGCCCCCCTGATCCTCGAGGAGCTCGCCACCTACGGCACCCCCACGATCAAGCGCGCGTACGGCGACTGGACCACGACCAACCTCAACGGCTGGAAGAAGGCGCTGAACCACCACGCGATCCAGCCGGTCCAGCAGTTCGCCTACACCGTGGGCAAGAACTCCTCGGACTCCGCGCTCATCATCGACGCGATGGACCTGCTCTGGATGGGCAACGTGGACGCGTTCGCCCTCGTCTCCTCCGACTCCGACTTCACGCGCCTGGCCACCCGCCTGCGCGAGGGCGGCAAGCGCGTGATCGGCCTGGGCGCCCGCAAGACCCCCGCCTCCCTGCGCAACGCCGTGGACCAGTTCATCTACCTCGAGCTGCTCGGCACCGCCACGGACCACGACGTCGACGACGACGAGACCGGCGAGGACGCCCCCGCCAAGGAGGAGAACGCCAAGGCGTCCGAGGGCTCCGGCCGCTCGGGGTCCCGCCGCGGCGGTCGAGGCCGCGGTCGCGGGGCAAAGACCACCGACGCCACCGACACCCCCGAGGCCACGGACGCGGACGCGGAGGCCCCCGCTGTCGACGAGGCCCCTGCTGCCGACGAGGCCCCCGCCGCCGACGAGGCGCCCGCCGGGGACGCCGCCGCCGGCAAGGACGGGAAGGCCGCGGAGGCGAAGTCCGGGGCCGGTCGGCGGGGCCGCCGTGCGTCGTCGTCGGACGTCACCGAGGACCCGACCCCGCCCGAGGTGCCGGTCGAGGCCGAGCCCGAGCACGACGAGGCCGACGCCGCCCCGCGCATCGACCTGCAGGCCGCGCTCACCAAGGCCGTCAACGCCACGAGCACCGACGACGGCTGGGCCACGCTGTCCCTGATCGGCCAGCACCTGAGCCGCACCCACGTGGACTTCGACCCGCGCGACTTCGGGCACTCCAAGCTCTCCACCCTCGTGGAGGACCAGCCGTACCTGCGCACCCGCACCGAGGGCCGGACCATGGAGGTCTCGCTGGTCCGCCGCCGCAGCCGCCGCGCCGAGGGCTGAGCGGCACGGCCCGTCGTCCCCCGCGGCCGGCGGGCCGGTCAACCGGCCGTTCACCCGCCGGCCACCCGCCCACCACGCCCGCCCGGTAGGCTCCCCGCCATGGGGAACACTCTGGGCTTCCTGCGCGGCGTCGACCGCCTGCACGCCTTCTACACGGAGAACGTGCGCATGCTCGCGCACGCGTACGACCTGACGGACGAGGAGGCCTCGGAGCTGCTCGCCAACACGGGCTTCACCAACGTCTCGGTCGCCATCCTGCGCGGCCCGCGGGTGGACATCATGGCCGCCGCCACCGGCGTGCCGCAGGACGAGAAGCACGACGCCGGCCCGGCGCCGTCGGAGGACGACGCGCCCGACCCGGACGGCGACCGCCCCGACTGAGCCTCGCCTCGCGTGCGGCCGGGCGGCTCAGGCCGCACCGCGCAGCACGGCCAGCACTCCGGCCGCGTCCGGCGTGGGGGCCGTCCCGAGCAGGGGCAGACCCCGCCGCGCGCACGTGTCACGGGTCGGCGCGCCGATCGCCACGAGCCGCACCCGCTCCCCCACCAGTGGCGTCAGACCCGCGGCCACGAACTCCTCCGCCGCGGACGAGCTGGTGAGCACCACGGCGGTCCCCGCCGCGACCGCGGCCAGCCGCGCGGGCGTCACGACGTCCCCCCGGCCCTCGTCCGCCGCCCCGTCGAGCAGCCGCCTGCCGGCCTGCGCCGGATACGGCACCGTCCGGTAGGCGAGCCCGGTCCGCACGTCCCAGCCCGCCGCGCGCAGGCCGTCGGCGAGGCGGGACCGGGCCCGATCGGACTGGGGCAGCCACGCGCGGGCGCCGCGGGGATGCAGGGCGGCGAGTCCGGCGATCAGGCCCTCGGCGGAGCGGTCCTCGGGCGGCAGCCACGGCGCCGCGTCGCAGCCCGCCTCGGTCAGCACCCGTGCCGTGCCCGGTCCGGTGACCGCGATCCGCGCGCCCGCCGGGACATGGCCGTCCCAGCCGACGGCCCTGAGCGCGCGCACGGTGTTGGGGCTCGTCAGCACGAGCCAGCGGGACCCGTCCGAGCGCACCGGCCCGGCCGCATCACCGTCGGCCCCCGCCCAGTCCGCGAGCAGCGCGCGCAGGGGGCCGTCGTCGTCGGGCAGCGCGAAGTCGGTCAGCGGCAGGAAGCCGACCCGCAGCCGCCGCCCCGCCACCTCGGTGCCGGCGAGACCGGCCTCGAGGTCGCCGGCCTGGGCCGGCTGGCGGGTGAGCAGGACGCGCATCTCAGGCCGGGTCGTCGGGGCGCGGGGCGCCGTCGCCCCGGTCCACCCCGCGCACCGTGCCGGGCAGCAGGTCGGCGCCCTCGGCCACGAACTGCTCGGCCACGTGCACGCCGAGTGCCTCCGCGGCCACGAACAGGGTGTCCTCGAGCCACTCGTCGGCGGCCGCCGGGTCGCCGGCCACGTCGGCCGGCACCGGGTCGAGCTGCACGGACGAGGTCCGGCGCAGCACGCGCGAGCCGTCGAGGGCGGCCACCATCGCGGTCATCTCGATGCGCGGCGCGCCGGCCTCGCCGTCGGTCACGCGGGCCACGGCCCCGATCGGCGCGGCGCAGCCGGCCTCGAGGCGGCGCAGCAGGGCCCGCTCGGCGGTGACCGCCACGTGGGTGTCCCGATCGTCGACCAGCTCGAGGGCGGCGTGCAGCCTCCCGACCGGCGCCTCGGGGTCCAGGAGCGCCCGACCGAGGAAGGACTCGTCCTCGGCCCGGATCTCCACGGCCAGGGCGCCCTGCCCGGGGGCGGGCACCATGACCTCCGGGTCGATCCGCTCGGTGATCACGTGGTCCAGGCCGAGCCGGTCGAGCCCGGCACAGGCCAGGATCACGGCGTCGAGGTCACCGCGGGGCGAACCCGCGGCGGCCGGGGCGTGATCGTCGTGCTGCTCCAGCCCGGGCACGCGGGCCAGGCGGGTCTGCACGTTGCCGCGGATGTCCACCAGCTCCAGATCCGGGCGCAGCGCCTTGAGCTGGGCCACGCGGCGCGGCGAGCCCGTGCCCACCCGGGCGCCCTCGGGCAGGGTCGCCAGGGTGAGGCCGTCGCGGGCGCACAGGGCGTCCCGCAGGTCGGCCCGGGCCGGCACCGCGGCGATCTCGAGGGTCTCCGGTTGGACGGCCGGCAGGTCCTTGAGCGAGTGCACGGCCGCGTCCACGACGCCGTCGAGCACGGCGGCCCGCAGCGCCGAGGCGAACACGCCGGTGCCGCCCAGCGAGGCCAGCGAGCCGGTGGTGACGTCGCCCTCGGTGCGGATCACCACCAGCTCGTGGGCCAGGCCGGAGCGCTCCGTGAGCGTCTCGGCCACGTGGGTGGTCTGCGTGGTCGCCAGGGCGGAGCCCCGGGTGCCGATGCGCAGGGGGGTCACGGTCTCAGGCCTCCTCGGCGGGGGCCGCGGCGCCCGCCTCGTGCTCGGCCAGCCCGCGCACGGCGGCGTCGACAGCGGACGTCGTCGGCCGCGTCGAGCCGTCCCGCATCACCTTGACGCAGCAGTCCGGCCGGCACACGTCGTACCACGCCGGGAAGCAGCCGACCGCGGCGCGACCCTCGCGCCGGCCCAGCCGCTCCTCCACGATGTCCACGAGCCCGGCCACGAACCGCGGGTCGGTGCCCGGGGTGGGGCTGCGACGGAACCCCACGCCCAGCCCCTCGGCGGTCTCCTTGGCCTCGGTGTCGAGGTCCCAGACCACCTCCATGTGGTCCGAGACGAACCCCAGCGGCACGACGATGAAGCCCGCCACGGCACGCCCCTGCGCGTCCGTCTCGGCGCCCTCGCCCGCGAGGTGCTCCATCGCGTCGTTGATGTCCGGCTCGAGCCACGGCACCGAGGGCGGGCCGGAGCGCGACTGGTACACGAGCGACCACGGCACGTCCGCGGCCTCGGGCACGCCGGCGAGGATCTCGCGGGCCACATCGAGGTGCTGCGCCGAGTACACGTCCGCACCCTCATCGCCCGGCTCCGCCCCCGCCTGCGCGCGCAGGTCGGCGGCGAGGCCGCGCGGGCCGGCGGCGGCGGCGTCGGAGGTGGGGATCGAGTGGGTCGCGAAGAGCACGTGGATCCGCGCGTCGTCCCCCAGCTCCGCGCGCAGCGAGGCCAGGTCCGCGCGCAGGCCGTCCCGGAACGGCTCGATGAAGCCGGGGTGGTTGAAGTACTGGCGCGTCTTGTCCAGGTCCACCTTCCCGGTCAGGCCGGTCTGCTCCAGGGCCATGCCCATGTCCTCGCGGTACTGGCGGCACGAGGAGTAGCAGGAGTACGCGGAGGTGGTGACCGTCAGGATGCGGCGGTGCCCGTCGGCGTGCATCCGCGCGAGGGTGTCCGGGAAGTAGGGCTCCCAGTTGCGGTTGCCCCAGTACACGGGCAGGTCCAGGCCGCGGGCGGCCAGCTCGGCCTCGATGGCCGCCTTCAGCGCGCGGTTCTGCGCGTTGATGGGGCTGACGCCGCCGTTGGCGCGGTAGTGGGTGGCGACCTCCTCGAGGCGCTCGTCCGGGATGCCGCGCCCGCGCGTGACGTTGCGCAGGAACGGGATCACGTCGTCCTGGCCCTCGGGCCCGCCGAAGGAGGCGAGCAGCAGGGCGTCGTAGTCCTTGGGGGCCATCACGCCGCACACGTCGTAGTCGACGCCGGCGGCGGCCTTCTCGGGCGTCCGGAGGGCCGGGGCGACGCCGGCGTCCGGGCCGGTGTGGACGGGCGCGTCGGCGCGGGGCTCGGGGGCGGTAGTCATCAGGCCAGCACCTCCGCGATCTCGGCGGTCTCCAGACGGCGTCCGGTGTAGAACGGCACCTCGCTGCGCACGTGCAGGCGGGTCTCGTTGTTGCGCAGGTGGCGCATCATGTCCACCAGGTCCGTCAGCTCGTCCGCCTCGAGGCCCAGCAGCCACTCCCAGTCGTTCAGGCCGAACGCGCTGGTGGTGTTCGCCCACACCTGCGGGAAGTCCTGGCCGAGCTGGCCGTGCTCGCGGAGCATGCGGGCCCGCTCCTTCGGGTCCAGCAGGTACCAGTCGTACGAGCGCACGAACGGGTAGAAGCACAGCCACTTCAGGGCCTTGCGGCCCATGGCGAAGGCGGGGACGTGGTCCTTGTTGAACTCGGCCATGCGATCTGCGCCCATGGCCGAGAGCACCATCGTGGTGCCCTCGAGCAGACGGGTGCGGCGCAGCTCGCGGATGGCGGCCTGCAGGTCCTCGGGCACCTGGCCGTACATCCACACCATGACGTCGCCGGCCTCGCGCATGCCGGAGACGTCGTAGACGCCGCGCACGGTCACGCCGGTCTGGGCCACCCGCGCGACGGCCTCGTCGAACTCCTTGGCGGCCTTCTTCGCGTCGCGGCCCTCCAGTCCCAGCCAGCCTGGCTCGCCCTGCGGGCGGGCGAACACGGTGTAGGTGGTGAACCAGTCCTTGCCGGCCTCGGCAGGGGTGGTGGTGCTGTCCTTGGTCATGGTCCTCTTCCTTGGGATCCGATTGCGTCAGGGGTGGTCTGGGGGCGAGGTCAGCCGGCGGGCGGTGCGTCGGCGCCGAGGGTGCGGTCCACGCCGGCGACGACGGCGGCCAGCCCGGTGCCGTGCACCCAGCTGCCCACGAGGTCGAGGCCGGGCACGTCCCGTGCCCAGTCGATCAGCGTGTCCGCCTTCGCGCGGTCGGGGCCGGCCTGCGGCGGGATGGAGCGGCGCCAGCGGGTGACGGTGCGGGCGACGACGTCCTCCTCCGCCAGCGGCACCCCGGTGAGAGTCGCCGTGTCCACGAGCGCCTGCGCGAGCAGCTCCTCGTCCGCGCTGCGATGGCCCAGGGCCTCGGGCCCGCCGCCCTGGCGGCCGTAGGACAGGCGCAGCACATGGCGGTGGGGGTGACGGGCGACGCCGTCCTCCTGCGGCCGCGCGACGACCTCGCGCAGCCACGCCCACTTGGCGGTGGCGTGGGTCAGGGCCTTGGCGGCCACGTCCGTCCCGGCGCCGACCAGCACTCCGGTGCCGCGTGGCGCGTCGTCCAGGCCCGCGGCCTCGACGACGAGCGTGGCCAGCGCGATGCCCTCGCCGAGGGCGGGACCGGCGTCGGGGTCCAGGGCCTCGGCCGAGAGCGGGGCCAGCAGGTCCCAGGCGGTGACGCCGTCCACGGCCAGCACGACGCGGTCCACGTCGAGCCCGCGGACGACCTCGTCGTCCCGGTCCGAGATCTGGGCCCACCAGCCGCCGGTGGCGGGCACGCGGGACAGGGCGGCCACCCGGACGCCGCGCAGGACGGTGGCCCCGTCCTCACGCAGCGCCTCGACGAGCCGACCGGTGAGGCGGACCATGCCGCCGTCCAGCCCGGCCACGAGCGAGCCGGGTGTCCCGGTGGACCGCAGCGCGGCGACGCCCGCGGCCAGCCCGCCGTGCTCCACGGCGGCGGCGAGCAGGCCGGGGGCCACGCGCGCCAGCTCGACGACCGCGGGGTCGGCCGAGTGGACTCCGGCGACGACGGGGGCCACGAGGCGGTCGAGCACCTCGTCGCCGAGGCGGTCGGCCACGACCTGCGCGACGGTCACCGGTTCACCGGCCGCGAGCGCGGCGGCCCAGCGATCCATGGGGGCCTCGGCGTCCTGCCGGGCGCGCTCCAGGCCGGCCGGCGTGAGGGCGGCGGCGAGGTCCTCGGCGTCGAGGTCGCCGGGGATGCCGACGATGCCGAGACGCGGGGCACGCACGGGGCCGGCGGGACCGTGCAGCCACGAGCCGAGGGGCTCGGGCGCGACGATCTTCTCGCCCAACCCGAGCTCCTCCACGAGCGCGCGCACGGCGGCGCCGCGGACGGCGAACGACTCGGCGCCGCCGTCGAGTTCGAGGGTCTGGGTCTCGGGGGCCCCGGTCTCGCCGTGCGAGGGGACGTCGAGGAAGCGCGGGGAGACCGCGCCCCCGAGCACGGAGGTGGCCTCGGCGAGGGTCACGTCCCAGCCCGCCGCGGACAGTCGGTGGGCCGCGACGAGGCCGGCGATGCCGCCGCCGACCACGAGCGCCGTGCCGCTCATGCGCGCTCCTCCCGCTCGGCGGTCTCGGCCCCCGGTGCCGGGTCCTGGCCCTCCCGCTCCGGCACGGGCAGGGAGTGGATCAGCTCGACCACGCGGGTCAGCACGGCCGCGTCCGTCTCCGGCGGCACGCCGTGGGCGAGGTTGACGACGTGACCGGGCGCGACGGCGCCGGAGGCGACGACGTCGCGCACGTGGGCCTCGAGGACCTCCCACGGGGCGGCGAGCAGGGCCGGGTCGATGTTGCCCTGCAGGGGCACGGCGCCGCGTCCGTCGGGGCCGGGGTTCGCGCTGAGCCGGCGGTGCGCCTCGGCGAGCGTGAGGCGGTGGTCCACGCCGACAGCGGTCGCGCCCGCGTCACGCATGTGGTGCAGGAACTCTCCGGTGCCCGTGCCGAAGTGCAGGAGCGGGGCGCCGTCGGGGACGCCGGGCCCGGCGAGGTCGGCGACATGGGCGAGGGCCGCCGTCGAGTGCGGCTGCACGTGCTCGAGGTAGTCGTCCGCCGAGAGCGAACCGGCCCACGAGTCGAACAGCTGCGCGGCGGAGGCGCCGGACTCGAGCTGGGCGCGCAGGAACTGGCCGGACACGGTGGCCGCCCAGCCGGCCAGGGCGGCCCAGGTCTCGGGGTCGGCGTGCATCATGCGTCGCGGGCCGAAGTGGTCGCGGGAGGGACGGCCCTCCACCATGTACGCCGCCAGCGTGAAGGGGGCGCCGGCGAAGCCGATCAGGGGGCGCGGGCCCAGCTCGGCGACGGTGGCCGCGACGGCCTCGCGGATGACGTCCAGGGCGGCGTCCTCGAGGACGGGCAGCGCGGCGACGTCGTCGGCGGTGCGGACGGCCTGGCCGAGCACGGGGCCCACGCCGGGCTGGATCTCCACGTCCACGCCCGCCAGGCGCAGGGGGACCACGATGTCCGAGAAGAAGATCGCTGCGTCGACGTCGTGGCGGCGCACCGGCTGCATCGTGATCTCCCGGACCAGGTCCGGCATGAGGCAGGAGTCGAGCATCCCGATCCCCTCGCGCACCCGGCGGTACTCGGGCAGCGAACGGCCGGCCTGCCGCATGAACCACACGGGGTGGCGGTCGGGGCGCTGGCCGCGCAGCGCGCGAAGGAGCGGGCTGGCCACGGTCGAGCGTGACGGATCCTCGGTGCGCAGCGGGTGCTCGGCGGGCAGTGCCGGGACGGCCGCGGGGGTCTCGGGGGTCTGGGACAGGGCGGACATGCCCCCAGTGTCCCACCGGTCGTGTCCCGGTGGCACATCAGCGTCCTCCGTGAGCGCCGTCACACTGGCCGACGGCACCCGGGTCAGGTCCGCCTTCCCGGACGGGCGGGGCGGTCGGGGCTAGACTTGGCCCGCTGTGACTGTCTTCTCTCTCGTCGCCTCCCACCATGACCTGGACCTGGACACGGTCGCCCGCCTCAGCGCCGGCGCGACCGGGGTCGGGCCCGCCCTGCCCGGCAGCGGCGCGGCGGGCGCCATCGTGCTGGCCACGTGCAACCGCGTGGAGATCTACGCCGAGGCCGACGGGGCCGGCGTCGAGGCCGCCCGCGCGGGGCTGCTGTCCGCCGTCGCCGCCTCCACCTCCCTGCCGGACGAGGACGTGCACGCCGCGTTCCGCACGCTCGACGCCGACGCCACGGCCCGTCACCTCTTCGAGGTCGGCGCCGGACTGGACTCCGCCGTGGTGGGCGAGCGCGAGATCGCCGGTCAGGTCCGACGCGCCCTGACGGCGGCCCAGGAGGCCGGCACCGCCTCGGGCCCGCTCGTCCGCCTCTTCGAGTCCGCCACGCGCACGGCCAAGGACGTCGGCTCCCGCACGGCGCTCGGCGCGGCCGGCCGCTCGGTCGTCTCCGTCGCCCTGGACCTCGCGGAGGAGCTGCGCGGTCTCACCGACGCCGCGGCCCAGCGCGACTTCTGGGCCGGGGCCACCATCCTGCTGATCGGCACGGGCGCCTACGCCGGCACCACGCTCGCGCAGCTGGCGGACCGGGGTGCGACCACCGTCGGCGTGCACTCGGCCTCGGGCCGCGCGGAGCAGTTCGTCGCGGACCGCGGCGGCTGGGCCCTCGCGCTCGGCGGCGAAGCCGTGGCCGGTGCCGTCGCCGAGGCGGACGTGATCATCGGCTCCTCCGGGGGCGAGCGCCAGATCAGCCCCGAGCGCCTGCAGGAGCTGCGCGAGGGCGGACGGCGCCCGCTCACGGTGGTCGACCTGGCCCTCTCGCGCGACTTCGCCCCCGCCGTCGCGGACCTGCCGGACGTCGACCTCATCACCCTCGAGTCGGTGCGGCTGGCCGCCCCCGAACAGGCCGAGGTCGCCGTCGCCGAGGCCCGCGCACTCGTGGACGACGCCGTCGAGGAGTACCGCGCGGCGCAACGCGGCCGCAGTGCCGACGCGGCGATCAAGGCCCTGCGCCGCCACACCCTCGGCGTGCTCGACCGGGAGCTCGAGCGCGTGCGCGCCCGCCACGGCTGCACGGCGGCCGCCGAGGAGGTGGAGTTCGCCCTGCGCCGCATGGTGAACCTGCTCCTGCACGAGCCCAGCGTGCGCGCCAAGCGACTCGCCGCCGAGGGCCGGCTCGACCGCTATGAGGACGCCCTCGAGGCGGTCTTCGGGATCGAGGCCCCCGGCCGCCCCGCCCCTGCCGTGGGCACGGTCGAGGCGGCCTGCCCCGCGCACGAGGACGAGGGCGGCGCCGCGCGCATCGCGTGAGCCCGCCCCGCGCCAGGAGGACCCCGTGACCGCCCACCCCGCCGCCACCGCGCCCGACGAGCCCGGGCGAGGCCGTCGTCTGCCCCGGCACGAGCGTCGCCGCCAGCTGCTGGACTGCGCCCGCGCGGTCTTCGCCGCGGAGCGGTACGCGGGGGCCTCCATGGAGCAGATCGCCGAGCGGGCCGAGGTCTCCAAGCCGGTCCTCTACCAGCACTTCCCCGGCAAGCACGAGCTCTTCCTCGAGCTGTTGGACGCCGAGGTCGCGAGCCTGCGCGCGCTCCTCGAGGCGGCGATGGACACCCGTCGGGGCAACCGTGCACGGGTGCGGGCCACCGTGGCCGCCGTGTTCGAGTACATGGCCTCCCCCGAGCGGACCCACCGCCTCATCTTCGACTCCGGCATCGACGGGGACCCGGAGGTGCGCACGCGGAGCGAGGCCGTGCACCGGCTGCTCTCCTCCGAGGTCGCGCGCACCATCCGCGCGGACACCACCGTGGCCGAGGCCGAGGCCGAGGTGCTCTCCCGCGGACTCGTCGGCTACCTCCTGGGCGCCGCCCGTCACTGGGCGGACCGGCTCGACGCCGACGCCCGCCCCGCCGCGGCTGAGATGGCCCGCACGGTGGACGCGCTCATCTGGCGCGGCCTCACCTCGTTGCCCTCCGCGGACGACGCCCCGCGCTGACCCGGCCGTCCGGCCCGTTTCGCCCGCGGGTGAACCTCGTGGGCGCCCGCCCACCTCACCGAGCGGTCCCGTAGGCTGACGGCGGACCGCACAGGACGCGACGAAGAGAAGAGGTTCCCCATGGAGATCCGCATCGGTGTGCAGCACGTCGGCCGCGAGGTCGTCATCGACAGCGAGCAGTCGGCGGACGAGGTCCGCTCCCTCGTGGACGCCGCCGTCGCCGACGGCACCCCGCTGGTCCTGGCGGACGCCAAGGGCCGCCAGGTGGTCGTCCCCGGCGACCGCATCGGCTTCGTGGAGATCGGCGCGAAGAAGTCGGGCCCGCTCGGGTTCGCCGCCTCCTGACCCGCCCGCACGCCCCGGTGATCCGCCGGGGCGTGCGTCGTCTCGGCCCCCTGCCCAGGAGCATCGCCATGTCCTCCCACGCCCTCGGCCTCCGCGGCCCTGCCGACCCGGCCCTGCTCGATCGCCTCGCCGCCCTGCGGACGGAGCTCGAGCTGCCGCCGGCCTTCCCCGCCCCCGTCCTGGCCGAGGCGGAGGCGGCCGCGCGTGAGGTGCACGCGGGCCTGACCGGGAGCCCGGACCACGCGGACCGCACGGCCCTGCCGTTCGTCACCGTGGACCCCGCCGGCTCCACGGACCTGGACCAGGCCCTGCTCCTGACCCCCGCCGACGACGACGGCATCCTCGTCCGCTACGCGATCGCGGACGTGCCCGCCTTCGTGGCCCCGGGCGGCGCCGTGGACGCCGAGGCCCGCCGTCGCGGCCAGACCGTGTACCTGCCGGACGGCCGGGTCCCCCTGCACCCGGAGGTGCTGAGCGAGGACGCCGCCTCCCTGCTGCCGGACCGCGAGCGCCCGGCGTTCGTGTGGACGTTCCTGCTGGACGCCGCGGGCGCCGTCGTCGAGATGGGCCTCGAACGCGCCCGCATCCGCTCCCGGGCGCAGCTGACGTACGGGCAGGTGCAGGCCTTCCTCGACGCACAGCCGGGGGCGCAGGCGCCGACGACGCCGCGTCCCGGGGTCACCGACGCGGACTTGGCCGCCGCCGAGGGGTGGCCGGCCGAGGTGCGCGACTCGCTGACGCTGCTGCCGGAGGTGGGCCGACGGCGGGCCGCGCAGGAGGCCGCCCGCGGCGGTGCCTCCCTGAACCTGCCGGACCAGGAGGTCCGTGTCACCGAGGACGGGGCGCACGAGCTCGTGCACCGGGCGCCGCTGCCGGCGGAGGAGCACAACGCCCAGCTCTCCCTGCTGACCGGCATGGCCGCGGCCGAGCTGATGCTGGCCGCCGGAGTCGGGATCCTGCGCACGATGCCGGCGCCGGACGCCGACGCCGTCGCCGCCTTCCGAGAGCGCACGCGCGCCCTGGGCGCCCCGTGGAACGAGGACCAGGACTACGGCGCCTACCTGCGTTCCCTCGACCCGGCCGACGCGCGGCACCTGGCGGTGCTGCACGCGGCCACCGGGCTGTTCCGCGGCGCCGGGTACACGGCCTTCGACGCGCAGGCCGAGGACCCGGCCCTGCGCACACCGCCGGCCGAACCGGCCCAGGCCGCGCTCGCCGCCCCCTACGCCCACGCCACCGCTCCCCTGCGCCGGCTCGTGGACCGCTTCGTCCTGGCCCTGTGCCACGCCCACGCCTCCGGCGCCCCCGCCCCCGCGTGGGTCCGCAGCGCCCTGCCCGAGCTGCCCGCCCTCATGGCGGACTCGTCGCGCCGGGCCTCGGCCGCGAGCCGGACGGCGGCGGACCTCGTGGAGGCGGCGGCGCTCGAGTCTCGCGTCGGCGCGGAGCTCGAGGGGATCGCGGTGCGCGAGGCGAAGGACGGCACGGAGGTGTGGCTGCTCGACCCGGCCGTGAGCCTGCGGGTGCCGGGCAGCGTCCCGGCGGGCACCCGGGTGCGCGTGCGGATCGAGGGCGTGGACCGCGCCTCGGGTGCGATCACGGCCGCGGGGGTAGACTGGTCGCACAGCTCACGCTGACCCAGGATGACCGGTCGCTCTCTGATCACCCTGACCCGCCGCCCGCGCCCCTGACGCCCGGGACGGCACCATGACCTGCCGGATCCGGCACGGCCCGCCTCGCACGGCGCGCCCAGCCCGGTTCCACGGGGCGCCGCCCGTCGGCCGCTCCGCGTGCTTGCCTCGCGATCGGCTTCCGCTTGAACCGCGCGCACGGCGGAGCCGGGCCCTCCGCCCGCCGTGACGACGCCCGACCAGGAACGCGAGTCGCCATGACCCAGAACTCCGAGCACACCCCCGCCCCCGCCGACGTCGACCCGACGGTCGCGGAGATCGCGGAGGACATCGTCACCGAGGACGCCGCCCCCGTGGCCCCCGAGCAGACCTTCGCCGACTTCGGGGTGCACCCCAAGATCGTCGAGGCCCTGGAGGCCAAGGGCATCGTCCACCCCTTCCCCATCCAGGCCATGACCCTGCCGGTCGCCCTCGGCGGCCACGACATCATCGGCCAGGCCAAGACCGGCACCGGCAAGACCCTCGGCTTCGGCATCCCCGCGCTGCAGCGCGCCATCGGCCCGGGTGAGCCCGGTTGGGACGGCCTCGAGGCCAAGGGCACCGCGGGCGCCCCGCAGGCCCTGATCGTCGCCCCGACGCGCGAGCTCGCCGTCCAGGTGGCCGGCGATCTCACGGCCGCCGCGGCCCGGCGCCCCCTGCGCATCGCCACCATCTACGGCGGCCGCGCCTACGAGCCGCAGATCGAGGAGCTGCAGCGCGGCGTCGAGATCGTCGTCGGCACCCCCGGCCGCCTCATCGACCTGATGCGCCAGCGCCACCTGCGCCTGGACCTGGTGAACACCGTGGTGCTGGACGAGGCCGACGAGATGCTGGACCTCGGCTTCCTCCCGGACGTCGAGACCCTGCTCGCCGCCGTCCCGGCCGTGCGCCAGACCATGCTGTTCTCGGCCACCATGCCGGGTCCCGTGGTCGCGATGGCGCGCCGTTACATGACGCAGCCCACCCACATCCGCGCGGCGGACCCGGAGGACGAGGGCCTGACGAAGAAGGACATCCGTCAGCTCGTCTACCGCGCCCACCACATGGACAAGGACGAGCTCGTGGCTCGCGCCCTGCAGGCGGAGGGCCGCGGCCGGACCATCATCTTCACGCGCACCAAGCGCACGGCAGCCCGCGTGGCGGACGAGTTGACGGCGCGCGGCTTCGCGGCCGGCGCGCTGCACGGCGACCTCGGCCAGGGCGCCCGTGAGCAGGCGCTGCGCGCGTTCCGCAACGGCAAGGTGGACATCCTCGTGGCCACCGACGTCGCGGCGCGCGGCATCGACGTCGACGACGTCACCCACGTGTTCAACTTCCAGGCGCCGGAGGACGAGAAGACCTACGTGCACCGCGTGGGCCGCACGGGCCGCGCCGGCAACAAGGGCGTGGCGGTGACCCTCGTGGACTGGGAGGACATGCCGCGCTGGTCCCTGATCGACAAGGCGCTCCGCCTCGGCCAGCCCGAACCGGTGGAGACCTACTCCTCCTCCCCGCACCTGTTCTCCGACCTCGGCATCCCGAAGGGCACGAAGGGCCGTCTGCCGCAGGCCAAGCGCGTGCTCGAGGGCCTCGAGGGCGAGACGCTCGAGGACCTCGGCGGCCCCGAGGCGAAGCAGCGCGACGGCGGCCGCGGACGGGGTCGCGAGGGCGGCCGGTCCCGCGACGGCGAGCGCGGCGGACGTGAGGGCGGCCGCGGCGGACGTGGCGGTCGGGGCCGGGGCGGCCGCTCCGGCGAGGGCCGTGACGCGGCGCGCGGCGGGGGCCGCGGCGAGCGCTCCGAGCGCTCGGGCCGGGGCCGTGGTGAGGCACCCGCCGAGCAGCGCGCCGAGGGCCGGGGCCGTGGTCGCGGCGAGGGCCGCGAGCGCACCGCCTCGCGCTCCGAGGCCCCCGCAGCCCGGACGCCGGAGCCGGTGGCCGGCGTCGAGCTCACGGAGGCCCGCCGGGCCGAGCGCGCCGAGGCCCGGGCCGAGGCCCGTCGTCGCCGGGGCGGCCGCACCCGCACGCGCCGCCGCAACGGCGAGGTCGTGGACGGCTGACCCTCCCGTCCGGGCCCCCGGGAGTCTTCTGCGCGAATGACCCTTCCGACCGCCGTGCAGGCGGCCGGAAGGGTCATTCGCGCAACGGATCCTCCGCCGTCGCCCGGGCCGTCCGGGTTCAGCCGCGGATGATCGCCGTGCCGGTGCCCTGCCGCTCGATCTCGGCGAGCACCTCCGCGCCCGTGGTGTGCTCGCCGATCGGATTGGGCTTGCCGGTGCCGTGGTAATCGGACGAGCCGGTGACGAACAGTCCGTGCCGGTCCGCGAACGCGCGCAGCCAGGTGCGCTCCTCCGCCGGGTTGTCCCGGTGCTCGACCTCGACCCCCGCCAGTCCGGCCTCGGCCATCTGCTCGAACACCTCGTCGCCCACCACGCGGCCCCGCATGCGCGCCCGGGGATGCGCGAACACCGGCACCCCGCCGGCGGCCCGGATGAGCGCAACCGCCTCGGCCGGGTCCGGGGCGAAGTGCGGCACGTAGTACTTGGACCGGCCGGCGAGGATCTCCCGGAACGCCGCGGACCGGTCCGGGACGGCCCCGATCGTCACGAGGGCGTCGGCCAGGTGGGGCCGGCCGATCGTCGCGTTCTCCGCCGCGTGCTCCTGGACCAGCTCCCACGTGATCGGGAAGTCCGCGCCCAGGCGCCGCACCATCTCCTGCGCCCGGATCAGCCGCGCGTCGCGGGCCAGGCCGACCTCCCGCAGCAGGGCGGGGTCCTCGGGGTCGTGCAGGTAGCTGAGCACGTGCACGCTCACGCCGTCGGCGGAGGTGCAGGACATCTCCATGCCGGGCACGAGCGTCAGCCCGGTCTCCCGCGCGGCGTGGGCGGCCTCGGCCCAGCCGGCGGTCGTGTCGTGGTCGGTGAGCGCGAGGCCGTCCAGCCCGGCCCGCGCCGCCGCACGCACCACGTCGGCCGGCGGCTCGGTGCCATCGGACTCGGTCGAGTGCGTGTGCAGGTCGTAGCGGGCCATGGCGGCCATGGTACCGAGACCCGCGCGCGGCGGCCCCGACCTGCCCGCGCCCACCGGTGCCATGATGGAGGGCATGACCGATGCCGCACAGCACCCCGCCCAGACCGCCCCCGACCAGCCCGCCGCCACCCCCGAGGCGGGCGCCGACGGCGCCGGCGCGGTGAACCCCCAGCCGCTGGCCGAGCGCGTCGACAACCGCTCGCAGCGCCCCGCCTCGAACGCCTTCCGCGACTTCATGGCCTCCGGCTGGGCGCCCTCGTCGCAGGCCCTGCCCGATCCCGACGCCTCTGCCCCGTACGCCGCCCGGCGGCGGGCCGCCGTCTCCGCGCGCTTCCCGGGCGAGCGGATCGTGGTGCCGGCCGGCCGCCTCAAGGTCCGCTCGAACGACACCGACTACCGCTTCCGCGGGCACTCCGCGTTCGCCCACCTGACGGGCCTCGGCGTGGACCACGAGCCGGACGCCGTGCTCGTGCTCGAGCCCGCGGACCCGGGCGCCGGCGACGACGGCACGGACCACACCGCCACCCTGTACTTCCGTCCCCTGGCCGGCCGGGACACCGAGCAGTTCTACGCGGACTCGCGCTCGGGCGAGTTCTGGATCGGCCCCCGTCCGACCCTGGCCGGCCTGGCCGCCCGCACGGGTCTGCGCACGGCGGGGCTCGAGGAGCTCGAGTCCGCCGTCACCAAGAACGTGGCCGCGGACGGCACCGCGGTGCGGCTGCTGGCCGAGACCGACCAGGACGTGGACGCGCTGCTGGCCGCCGTCCGGACCGAGGCCGGCGTGGACCTGGCCGCCGCGGCCGAGGCCGACGCCCAGACCGCCGAGTTCCTCTCCGAGCTGCGCCTGGTGAAGGACGCGTGGGAGGTCGAGCGGATGCGCGCCTCGGTGGCCGCGACCATCGCGGGCTTCGAGGACGTCGTGCGGGCCCTGCCGCGCGCCGTGGGACACGACCGCGGCGAACGCGTGGTCGAGGGCGCCTTCTTCGCCCGCGCCCGCCTCGAGGGCAACGACCTGGGCTACGACACGATCGCGGCCTCCGGCAACAACGCCACGATCCTGCACTGGATCCGCAACACGGGCACCGTGCGCCCGGGTGAGCTGCTCCTGCTCGACGCCGGCGTCGAGGACGACTCCCTCTACACCGCGGACATCACCCGCACCCTGCCCGTGTCCGGCACGTTCACGGACGTGCAGCGCCGCATCTACCAGGCGGTCCTCGACGCCGCGGACGCCGCCTTCGCGATCGTGCGCCCCGGCATCCGGTTCCGCGAGCTCCACGCCGAGGCCATGCGGGTGCTCGTCGACCGCCTCGACGGCTGGGGCCTGCTGCCGGTCTCGGCCGAGGTCGCGCTCTCGGACGAGGGCCAGCACCACCGGCGCTGGATGCCCCACGGCACCTCGCACCACCTCGGCCTCGACGTGCACGACTGCGCGCAGGCCAAGCGCGAGCTCTACCTGGACGGCGTGCTCGAGCCGGGCATGGTCTTCACGATCGAGCCGGGTCTGTACTTCAAGGAGGAGGACCTGGCCGTGCCGGAGGAGTACCGCGGCATCGGCGTGCGCATCGAGGACGACATCCTCGTGACCGAGGACGGGGCCGAGAACCTCTCCGCGGCCCTCCCCCGCACCCCGGACGAGATCGAGGCCTGGATGGCGCGGCTCCAGGCGTGATCCGGCGCGGAGGGCGCCCCTAGGGTTCGGACCATGGGTATCGACCTGACCACCGAGCTCACCGCCCTCCGCGACCGCCTCCTCTCCGCCGAGGCGGAGCACGCCGACCTCATCTCCCGCGTCCGGGAGCGCCACCGGGCCTCGGCCCGGAACCTCGTGCACTACGTCGCCCTGCGCGGCACCGACCTGCGGCCCCTGCAGGAGGCACTGAGCGACGCCGGCCTGTCCTCTCTGGGCCGCATGGAGGCCGGCGTGCTGGGCCACGTGGACGCCGTGCTGGCCGCCGCCCGCGCACTCGACGGCGAGCCCGCCCCCGCGCCCGAGGACGACGCCCTGACCTCCGCCGAGGGCCGCGCCATCCTCGCCCGCAACGCGGCGAGCCTGCTCGGTCCGGCCCGCGGCGACCGGGACGCGCGCATCATGGTGACCATGCCCTCCGAGGCCGCCACGGACCCAGAGCTCGTGGCCCGGATCGCCGAGGCCGGCATGGACCTGGCGCGCGTGAACTGCGCCCACGACGACGAGCAGGCGTGGGCCGCCATGATCGCGGCGGTCCGCCGGTGTGCCGGTGCGGGCCGGCCCGCACCCCTGGTCGCGATGGACCTGGCCGGGCCGAAGGTGCGCACCGGCCCCATCGAGCCGGGACCGCGCGTCGTGAAGGTGAAGCCCGCCCGGGACCCCTCCGGGATCGTCACCGAGCCCTCCCGCGTGTGGCTCGCCGCCGGGCCCCACGACGCCGTGGCCACAGCGGACCGGCCGGACGGCGCCGTCGTCGTGCCGCTCGCGGACCCGGAGGGGAAGACCCTGGCGGTCCTGCAGCGCGGCGACGAGATCGAGCTGACCGACGCGCGTGGCGCTCACCGCAGGCTCGAGGTCGAGCAGGTGGACGGCGAGGGCGTGCTCGTGCAGGCGGACAAGACGGTCTACTGGGCGACGGGCACGGCGCTGACGACGCCGCACGGGCCGCTCGAGGTCGGGCCGCTGCCCCCGCTCGAGCAGTCCATGCGCGTGCACGAGGGCGAGGAGATCGTGCTGGCCCGCTCGCTCGAGCCGGTCCCCGCGGTCGACACGCCGCCCTACCGGATCGGCCTCACCCTGGCGCAGGCGTTCGCGGACGCGGCGGTCGGCGACCGGGTCTCCCTCGACGACGGGCGGATCGGCGCGCGGATCACGGCGGTGTCCGACGACGAGATCACCCTCGAGGTGACCCAGGCCGGCCCGCGCGGGGCGAAGCTCAAGGCGGAGAAGGGCGTGAACTTCCCGGACACGCACCTGGACATCCCGGCCCTCACGGACGAGGACCTCGCCCACATCCCGTTCGCGGCCCGCCAGGCGGACATGGTGAACATGTCCTTCGTCCGCTCGGCCGAGGACGTGGCCCAGCTGATCGACGCGCTCGAGGCCGAGGACGCGCCGGACGTGGACATCACGCTGAAGATCGAGACGGTGGAGGCCTTCCGGCAGCTGCCGCGGATGCTGCTCGAGGCGATGCGCTGGCGGGACGTCGGGGTGATGATCGCCCGCGGCGACCTGGCGGTGGAGGCCGGCTTCGCACGGATGGCCGAGCTGCAGGAGGAGATCCTGTGGCTGTGCGAGGCCGCGCACGTGCCCGCGATCTGGGCCACCCAGGTCCTCGAGTCCCTCGCCAAGACCGGCCTGCCCTCACGGGCGGAGATCACGGACGCCGCGATGGCGCAGCGGGCCGAGGCCGCGATGCTGAACAAGGGCCCGTACATCGACCGCGCCGTCACCGTCCTCGGCGACATCCTGGGCCGGATGCACGGTCATGCGAGCAAGAAGCGCGACATGCTCCGGCGGCTCGAGTCCTGGTCCCTCTGACGGGGCTCAGCCGCGCGGCTCGTCCTGGGGCCGGGGCGGGTGGCCGCCGCGCGCCTCGATGAGCTTGGCGACCTCCTCCGGGGGCAGGGTCACGCCGTAGGAGCGGTCCAGGCCGGTGGGCGCGGGGTCCGCCTCCGGGACGGGCCGGGCCGGCGCCTCGGGTCCGCCGGGAGCGGGCGCCGCGTGGGACCCGCCCGACGACGGCGCGGCGGCCGGGGTGGCCTGCACGGGCCCGTCCTCGGCCTCCTCCGCGGCGGGCGCGGGCGCCGGCTGCGGGGCCGCGGGCGGCGTCGGGGCCGCGGCACCGCCCAGGCCCAGCTCCTGGCGGGCGCGGGCGGCGTGGTCGAACGCGACCACGAGGTCGAAGGCCGTCGGCACGACGGCCTGCGAGGACGCGAAGCCGTGCTGGCCCCGACGCATCGCGAAGCCGATCACGCCGAAGATCAGCCACACCGCCAGGCCCAGCAGCATGGAGGTGAGGATCTGCCCCGGGCCGGCCTCGGGGGCCAGCAGGTAGAGGAACACGCCGATCAGTCCACCGAAGAACACGCCGCGCACTCCCGCGGACAACGCCACCTGGGCGTAGTTCAGCCGGCCGCGCACCCGCTCCACGACCCGCAGGTCCTTGCCCACGATCGACACGGCGCTCACGGGGAAGTCCGTGGCGGCGAGGCGGTCCACCTGCTCGCGCGCCTGCGCGTAGGTGGCGTAGGTGGCCAGCAGCTCTCCGCGGGGCAGGCCCTGCTCGGCGCCGGGCTGAGGGTTGGACATCATGAACGACATGGACCCATTGTGCCCGGCCCGGCGCCCGGGCGGGCGGCGGTCCGCCGTACGCGGACACGGAGCCGCGGTCCGGCACGCCGTAGGCTGGGTCGGTGAGCTCCCCCAAGATCTTCGTGGCCCGCCTGCTGGGCCTGGACGTCTTCGACCCCCTCGGCGACCGCCTGGGACGGCTGCGCGACGTCGTCGTGCTGGACCGCGGCCCCGCCGCAGCCCCGTTCGCCACCGGCCTCGTGATCGAGGTCCCCGGCAAGAAGCGCGTCTTCGTCCCGATGACGCGGGTGACGTCCATGGACTCGGGCCGGATCATCACGACCGGGCTGATCAACCTGCGCCGGTTCTCCCGCCGTGGCGCCGAGCAGATGGTGGCCGCCGACCTCTTCGACCGGAAGGTGCGCCTCTCCGACGGGTCGGGCGAGGCCTTCCTGGAGGACATCGGGCTGGAGCAGCAGCGCAACGGCGACTGGCTGGTCTCGGACCTGTACGTGCGCCGCATCGTCGGCCGCGGCCCCTTCGGCCGCGCCCAGCGGGGCGAGCACCTCCTGCTGAACTGGGACGAGGCCCGCTGGACGGCGCAGGCCGACCCGCAGGGGGCCACGAGCTTCCTCGCCGCGCACGAGGACCTCAAGCCCGCCGACCTGGCGGACATGCTCCACGACATGTCGGAGAAGCGCCGCGTCGAGGTCGCCAGCGAGCTGCAGGACGAACGCCTCGCGGACGTGCTCCAGGAGCTGCCCGACGACGACCAGGTGCAGATCCTCTCCCAGCTGGACATCGACCGCGCCGCCGACGTCCTGGAGGAGATGGACCCGGACGACGCGGCGGACCTGCTCCACGAGCTGCCCGACTCCCAGCAGGAGCTGCTGCTCGAACGCATGGAGCCGGAGGACGCCGAGGACGTCCGGCGCCTGCTCGAGTACGAGGAGGGCACGGCGGGCTCGCTCATGACCCCCGTGCCGGTCATCCTCCCCCCGGAGGCCACCGTGGCCGAGGCCATGGCGACCATCCGACAGCAGGAGATCTCCCCCGCGCTGGCCTCGCTCGTGATCGTGGCCCGGCCGCCGTTGGAGACGCCGACGGGCCGGTTCCTCGGCGTCGTCCACTTCCAGCGCCTGCTGCGGTACCCGCCGCCGGAGGCGATCGGCAACATCATGGACAAGGATCTCGAGGCCGTCTCGGACCTCGCCCCCATCGCCCACGTGACCCGCGAGCTCGCGACCTACAACCTCACGTGCATCCCCGTGGTGAACGAGCAGGACCGCGTCGTCGGGGCTGTGAGCGTGGACGACCTGCTCGACCACATCCTGCCCGACGACTGGCGGGCCATGGACCTCGACGACGCCGAGACCCGCCCCGCAACCTGACCCCGCGGCCCGCCGCCGCACGACACCGGAGGTGTGAGCATGACCCAGACCGCGCGAGACCTGCGCCCGGGCCGCGGCACCGGCCTGGACACCCCGCTGAGCGCCAGCGGGCGCCGCGTGCCCCGGCTGGCCCCGAACCCGGACGCCTTCGGCGAGGCCACCGAGGGCATCGCCCGCTTCATGGGCACCCCGCAGTTCCTCGTCTGGATGACGCTGTTCTGCGCCGCCTGGCTGGGCTGGAACACGTTCGGCCCGATGGAGTGGCGGTTCGACTCCGCCGAGCTCGGCTTCACCGCGCTCACGCTCATGCTCTCCCTCCAGGCGTCCTACGCCGCACCCCTGCTCCTGCTGGCGCAGAACCGCCAGGACGACCGGGACAAGGTCGCGCTGCGCGAGGACCGTGACCGCGCCGAGCGCAACCTCGCCGACACCGAGTTCCTCACCCGCGAGATCGCCGGTCTGCGGCTGGCCGTCCAGGAGGTCGCCACGCGCGACTTCGTGCGCGGCGAGCTGCGCGGCGTCCAGGACGACCTCAGGGACGACCTTCGCGAGGCGCTGCGCGCCGAGCTGCGGGAGGAGATCCGGGAGGAGATCCGGGAGGAGCTGCGCGCCGGCCTCCCGGGCGCCGAGGCCCAGCCCCGCAAGAACAAGAAGACCAAGGGCCGCGGCCGGGATGCGCGGCGCGGCGACGCCGGCGCCGAGCCCACGACCACCACGCTCGCCACCCTCGCGGCCCAGGAGGCCCGCGAGGCCGACGGGTCCGGTCCGGCGGCCGGTCCCGCCGACGGTGCGGGCCCGGTGGACGGGGGCGGCCGATGAGCGCCCTGGGCCTGCCCGTGCCCGAGGTCCGCACCGACCTCGAGCGCCGGGTGCTGGAACGGCTCGCCACGGTCCAGGACCCCGAGATCCGCCGCCCGATCACCGACCTCGGCATGGTGGAGTCGGTCCTGGAGACCGCCCCGGGCGTCGTCGAGGTCGCGGTCCTGCTCACGATCGCCGCGTGCCCCCTGCGCGGGACGATCCAGACGGACGTGGCCGCCGCCGTCGCCGACGTGCCCGGCTGCGGGTCCGTGGACGTGCGCGTCGGGGTCATGGAGCCCGAGCGCCGCCTGGCGCTACAGGACGCCCTGCGCGCGGCCCGGCCGACGAACCCGTTCGGGAAGGACACGCTCACGCGCGTCCTCGCGGTGGCCTCGGGCAAGGGCGGCGTGGGCAAGTCCTCGGTCACGGCCAACCTCGCGGTCGCGCTCGCCGCGCGCGGGCTCGCCGTCGGCCTGATCGACGCGGACGTGCACGGCTACTCCATCCCCGGGCTCCTGGGCGTGACCGCCACCCCGACCAAGCTGGACCGGATGATCCTGCCCCCCGTGGTGCGGGACGTGAAGGTCATCTCGATCGGCATGTTCCTCGACGCGGACCGGCCGGTGGCCTGGCGCGGGCCGATGCTGCACCGCGCGCTCGAGCAGTTCGTCACGGACGTGCACTGGGGCGACCTGGACGTGCTGCTCGTGGACCTGCCCCCGGGCACCGGGGACATCGCGATCTCGACGGCGCAGCTGCTGCCCGCCTCGGAGCTGCTCGTGGTGACCACGCCGCAGCACGCCGCCGCGCAGGTGGCCGCGCGCGCCGGTCAGCTGGCGGAGCAGACGGGGCAGACCGTGGCCGGCGTCGTGGAGAACATGGGGCCGATGACCCTGCCGGACGGCACCGTGCTGGATGTGTTCGGGACCGGCGGCGGTGCCGAGGTGGCGGAGCGGCTGTCCGGGGTGCTGGACACTCAGGTGCCGCTGCTGGGCACCGTCCCCCTGGACCCGGCGCTGCGCGCGGGCGGCGACGCCGGCGAACCCGTGGTGGTGTCCGCGCCGGAGAGCCCCGCGGGCCGGGCGCTGACGCAGATCGCGCAGCGGGTGGCCGTGCGACCGCGCGGGCTGGCCGGGCGACCCCTGCCGTTCACCCCTCGCTGACCTCGGGTGCCGGCGCCCCGGCCGGGGCACCCGACGCGCGCGACGGCGTCAGGTCGCGTCGACGTCGAAGGGGGCGGGCGCCAGCCCGAGCAGCTCGAGGGGGTCCGGTGCGGTCTCGACGGCGGCAGGACGCTCCTCTGCGAGGGCCTCGGCGCGGCCGGAGGCCATCAGGGCTGCGGCGGCACCGCCCACGGCGGCCGCCCCCGCGGCGGGCGCGGTGGACCGAGTCTGTGCGGCGGCGACGGACTCCGCGGCGGCGGTGCTGCCGCCCCCGGCGGGGCGGCGGAAGAGCGTCCGCGGATCCATGTCCGCCAGGTCCTGGTGGGTGAGGCCGCCGTGCACGTCCTCGGCGCTGATGCCCGTCGCCTGCGCCGCCCGGGACGCGGGCGTGGACGAGCCGTCGGCGGGCTCGCGGAGCGCGTCGCGGATGATGCGGCGCGGGTCGTACTGGCGGGGGTCGTACTTGCGCCAGTCCACCTCGTCGAAGTCCGTGCCGGTCTCCTCCTTGAACTGCGCCTTGGCACCCTCGGCCTTGTCGCGCATGACGCGCAGCCAGTCGGTGAAGGCGCGCGTGTACTCGGGGAGCTTCTCCGGCCCGAGGATGACGATCGCGAGCACCGCCAAGATGATGAACTCGCTGCCGTTGATACCTAACACCCTCCGAACTCTACTAGAGCGGCACCGCCCCACAGCCCGGAGCCGCGGGGGCGGGGCGGCTCAGCCGCGGGGGCGCGGCACGGCGTCCGCGATGCGTTCGAGGCCTCGCTCCAGGCGCTCCTCGACGGCGTCTCCGCCGCCCAGCTCGAGCACCCGTGCCCGCTCGGAGACCAGCAGGTGGGTGAGGACCGCGTCCGCGCGCTCGTCCGGCAGGGTGGCCTCCACGCGGTAGGCGGCCTGCGGCGTGGTCAGCTCGGCCGTCCAGCCGTCCTCGCCCCCCGCCGGGACGATCCGGTAGACGCCGCCGCCGGCCAGTCGACGCTCCTGCGCCCCCGTGCTCAGGGGCGCGGTCGAGGCACAGCCCTCCGGGGCGGCTCCCACGATCCGGGGTCGGCACTCGCGGACGGTCACGGTCGGCTCGTCCCGACCCCAGCCGACGACGACCTCCACGTCCTCGGCCGTCTGGGCGGTGTCCACGGTGAGCGGCTCCAGGCCGGCCCCCACGAGGGAGGGCACCGTCCAGCCCTGACCCCGCAGCTCCGCGACGGTTCCGCGCCGGTCCGTCGACGCGGTCCCGGCTGCCGGCAGGGCGACGGTGTCCGTCGGGGTCGGGGCCGTGCGCACGGCCGTGGCGCGGGGCGCGCCGGCCACCCAGACCGCGGTGAACAGCCCGCCGAGCAGGACGACGAAGGTGAGCAGCCCCACCACGAGGCGGCCGGAGACGCCGCGGGCGCGCAGCACCGGGGCCACGACGGCGCCCGCCGGACGCTGGTGCACCGTGCGGGCGGCGTCGAGCACGCGGGCCCGGGCCTGGACCGTGGCGCGGCACTCGGGGCAGCGGTCCAGGTGGCGGGCGATGCGCGCCCGGGACGCGGCGGGGAGGGCGCCCTCGAGGTAGGCGTCCATGTGGCGCTGGGTGTGTCGACGTCCCATGCGGCCACCTCCTCGGTCCTCGCGTCCTCGGCCCGGCGAACGGCCTCCCACATGGCGGGAGCCGGTTCGTGCCATCTCCCATCATCGGCCCGCCTCCTGGGAGAACTCTGGGTCGCGGCCGCGTGCCGACCCGTACACTGGCCCGCGTCGCCCGTGCCGCGGGCGAGGTCCCGCCGTCGTCGTCCCGGAGTCACCCATGAGCGCCCTGCAGCCCCAGCCCACCGACAAGCACGCGTCCTGGGCCTGGTCGGAGAGCCGGGCCACCGAAGACGACGTCGTCCTGCGCGCCCGCGAGCGCGCCGCCGAGCTGGAGGTGCCGCCGGTGAGTGAGGGGACGGCGGCCCTGTTGACGGTGCTGGCGGCCACGCGTGCCCCCGCGGCGGTCGTGGAGGTGGGCACGGGCGCCGGCGTCTCGGGTCTCGCCCTGATGCGCGGTCTGCCCGAGCGCACGGTCCTCACCACCGTGGACCCGGACGCGGAGGCACAGCGCGCGGCCCGCGAGGCGTTCTCGGAGGCCCGCCTGCCCACGAGCCGCACCCGCATGATCACGGGGCGCTCCCGGCTCGTCCTCCCCCGGCTCACGAGCGGCGCCTATGAGATGGTCCTGGTGGACGGGGACCCGGCCGCACGTCAGTTCGACGTCGAGCAGGCCGCGCGCATGCTCGCCCCCGGCGGCGTGCTCGTCGTGGTGGACGCCCTCGACGGCGACCGCGTTCCCCGGCCCGCCGTGCGCGACGAGTCCACCGTGTCCGCCCGGGCGGTGGACCGCCTCATCCGGGAGGACGAGCACTGGCTGTCCGCCGTCGTCCCCTCCGGCACGGGCGTGCTGATCGCGGTGCGCCGCTGATCCGCGGCGTCGCCGGGAACGCGGACGCCCCGCGCACCGTGACGGTGCGCGGGGCGTCCGCGTCGAAGGGGTCCGGGCTCAGGCCTGGATGACGCCCTCGAGGCACTCCTTGAGCTCGCGGGCCTCGTCCGCGTTGATCTCCAGCACGAGACGGCCGCCGCCGTCGATCGGCACGCGCATGATCAGGCTGCGCCCCTCCTTGGTCACTTCCATGGGACCGTCCCCGGTGCGGGGCTTCATGGCGGCCATTGCGACTTCCCTTCTGGATGATGTTCCCGTCACGGCGTCCGGCGACCGCGGGAGCGGGCGCTGTCCGGACGCCTCCGGCGCCCCCGCACGCGAGCGTGCGCGAGGCCGGTCACATCACCATTATCGCGGATTCCGCGTGCTCGCGCCAAACGATGGCCTGCACCGAGCCCGGTCCGCGACTCAGGCACGCCCCGCCGGATCGCTCCGGGACGGGTCGGCGGCCTCGAGCTCGGCCACCCGGGCCCGCAGGGCGGTCACCTCGTCCTCGCACTGCGCCAGGGCGTCCCGCAGCCGCAGCAGGACGGCGTCCACCTGGTCCCGCTGGTAGCCGGGCACCGCGACGGCCAACCGCAGCAGGTCGACATCCGCCGCGCGCGGCCGCTCCGGCAGCAGCACGGGGTGCCCCGGCGTCCGCCCGGCCGGGTCGTCGGCCCGGAGCGTGAGCCGGCCCGCGAGGGCGGCGGCCAGGGCCGCCAGCACGACGACGAGCACGGCCACCAGGACGATCCACTGCGGCCCGCTCACGCGTCGGCCCTCCCCGCCGAGCGGAGCACGCACGCGACGGCCTCCTCGGCCGTGTCCACGAGGTGGAACAGGTCCGGGTCCTCGGGCGAGATCATGCCGCGCTCCACGAGCGTGCCGCGGATCCAGTCCACGAGCGGGCTCCAGAAGCCGCGGTCCACGAGGACCACGGGAAAGCGGGTGACGGTGCCGGTCTGCACGAGGGTGAGGGCCTCGAAGAGCTCGTCCAGGGTGCCGAGGCCGCCGGGCAGCACGATGAACCCCTGCGCGTACTTGAGGAACATGACCTTGCGGACGAAGAAGTAGCGGAAGTCCACGCCCACGTGCACCCAGGGGTTCAGGCCGGTCTCGAACGGCAGATCGATGCCCAGGCCCACGGACTCTCCACCGGCCTCGTGGGCACCCCGGTTGGCGGCCTCCATGGTGCCGGGCCCCCCGCCGGTGATGACCGTGTACCCGGCCTGGGCCAAGCGGCTCCCGACCTCGTGGGCCAGGGCGTACTCGGCGCTGCCCTCGGGCGTGCGCGCCGAGCCGAACACGGAGACCGCGGGACCCAGCCCCGCGAGGGTGCCGAAGCCCTCGACGAACTCCGCCTGGATGCGCAGGACACGCCAGGCCTCGGACGTCGTCGAGGTGACGTCGGCGGCGGGGCGTGCGGCGTCGCCGGGCCGCCGGCCGTCGAGGAGGAGCTGGTCGAACGTGGGGGTGTGCGCCGCCTCCCCGCGCAGGACCTGCCCGCCGCGGCGGACGCGCTGGGGCGCGGCGGCGACGTCGCCGCCCGAGGGGTGCTCATGTGGGGCCATGGCGTCAGCCTAACGAGCCGGCGGGCCGCCAGGGCCGGCGTCGCACGGCGCACCCCGCCGGGTGTGGCGTGCGCTATATTCCATTGGCATGACGCAGATCACGCCTGAGCAGCCCCACGGCGCCCACCTCCTCGACGAGGCCGGCACGCGGCGCCGTCGCGGTGCCGCAGGCGACGACCTGATCGTCCTCGAGGGCGTGAACAAGCACTTCGGCGACTTCCACGCCCTCCGACAGATCGACCTGCGGATCCCGCGCGGCCAGGTGGCGATCGTCCTCGGCCCGTCGGGCTCCGGCAAGTCGACCCTGTGCCGCACGATCAACCGGCTCGAGACCATCGACGACGACGGCGGCCGCATCCTGATCGACGGGCGGCCGCTCCCCAGCGAGGGCCGGCAGCTCGCCCAACTGCGCGCCGAGATCGGCATGGTCTTCCAGTCGTTCAACCTCTTCGCACACAAGTCGATCCTGGAGAACGTCACCCTCGGGCCCATCAAGGTGAAGGGCAAGCGCCGGGCGGACGCCGAGCGGCACGCGATGGAGCTGCTCGAGCGCGTGGGCGTGGCCGCCCAGGCCAGGAAGATGCCGGCCCAGCTCTCCGGCGGGCAGCAGCAGCGCGTGGCCATCGCCCGTGCCCTGGCGATGGAGCCGAAGGCCCTGCTCTTCGACGAGCCGACCTCCGCCCTCGATCCCGAGATGGTGCAGGAGGTCCTCGACGTCATGGTCCAGCTCGCCGAGGGGGGCATGACCATGGTCGTGGTCACCCATGAGATGGGCTTCGCCCGCAAGGCCGGAGACCGCGTGGTCTTCATGGCCGACGGCGCCATCCTCGAGGACACCGACCCCGACACCTTCTTCACGAACCCCCGGCACGAGCGCGCCCAGGACTTCCTGGGCAAGATCCTCGCGCACTGACCCCGTCCCCCGTCGCCCCCACCGCACCGAACCAGAGGAGAGCACCATGCTCCGCACGAAGCTCCTGACCCTGTCCGCCGTCACCGCCGCGGCCGCCCTGTCCCTCACCGCCTGCGCCCCCTCCTCGTCGCAGGGCGGCGGTGGCGACGCCGCCGGCTCGTCCTCGGCCGGCGAGTCGACGTCGTCCGGCTCCGGCGAGCGCCTGCGCATCGGCATCAAGTTCGACCAGCCGGGCCTGGGCTACCGCGAGGGCTCGGCCCAGCCCACCGGCTTCGACACGGACGTGGCCCGCTACGTGGCGGACAAGCTCGGCGTGGCCGAGAAGGACATCGAGTGGGTCCAGACCCCGTCCGCGAACCGGGAGAACGCCCTGGAGAACGGCGAGGTCGACATGATCTTCGCGACGTACTCCATCACGGACGCCCGCAAGGAGCGCGTCGACTTCGCGGGCCCGTACTTCGTGGCCGGCCAGGACCTGCTGGTCCGCGCGGACGACACCGCGATCACCGGCCCCGAGTCCCTCGAGGGGAAGAACCTCTGCTCCGTCACCGGCTCCACCTCGGCCCAGAAGATCAAGGACCAGTTCGCCTCCGGCGTGAACCTGGTGGAGCAGGGCGGCTACGCCGAATGCGTGACCTACCTCGAGTCCGGCCAGGTGGACGCCGTGACCACGGACGACATCATCCTCGCGGGCTTGGCCGCCGCCGACGCCAACAAGGGCAAGTTCAAGGTCGTCGGCAACACCTTCACCACGGAGCGCTACGGCGTCGGTCTGCCGAAGGACTCGGAGCGGTGCGAGGACATCAACGAAGCCATCAAGGAGATGAAGGACTCCGGCGAGTGGGAGAAGGCCCTCGAGTCCAACACCGAGGGCACGGGCTACACCTACGACGAGACGCTGAACTCCGGCGAGGACGCCGAGTTCGAGCCCTGCGCCTGACGACCTGCGCCGCCGGGTGGGCCTGGGACGTGAGCTGAACCGGCACCCTCGGCCCGCCCGGCGGCTCCCCTGCCCGTCAGCCCTGTCCCGACCCTCGGAGAACTCATGGAATCGATCTCCTCGCTCCTCGCGGACTACGGCGCGGACATCCCGCTCGCGTTCTGGACGAACATCAGGCTCGCGTTCCTCGCGACCCTCGGCTCGTTCGTCCTCGGCGTGGTGCTCGCCCTGTTCCGCATCTCGCCCGTCCCCTCGCTGCGCGCCCTCGGCGCCGGCTACGTCAACGTGGTCCGCAACACCCCGCTCACGATCATCATGCTGCTCGGCGTGCTCGCCGTCTGGGGACAGCTGAAGATCAGCTTCTCGTCCGACTTCACGCTGAACTTCTTCATCTACGCCGTGATCGCCCTCTCGCTTTACCACGCGGCGTTCATGTGCGAGGCGATCCGCTCCGGCGTCAACACCGTCCCGCTCGGGCAGGCCGAGGCCGCCCGCTCCATCGGCCTGGGCTTCCTGCCCGCGGCCCGCCACGTGATCCTGCCCCAGGCGCTGCGCGGGGCCATCACCCCGCTCGGCAACACCGTGATCGCGCTGACCAAGAACACCACCGTCGCCGCCGCGGCGTCGGTGGCGGAGGCCTCGGGCCTGATGAAGCGCATGATCGAGTTCAGCCCGGACGTGATGGTGGCGATCTTCCTGACCTTCGCGATCGGCTTCTGCCTGATCGTCATCCCCATCGGCCTGCTGACCACGTGGGCCTCGGAGAAATGGGCGGTGGCCCGATGAGCGCCCAGGCCTCCGTCCTCTTCGACGCCCCGGGCCCGATCGCCCGCCGGCGGATCCTCCTCGCCAACCTCGTCGCCCTCGCCGCGGTCCTGACCGTGGCGGTGCTCGTCCTGATCCAGATGAACGCCACCGGCCAGCTCTCCGGCCGCCGCTGGCTGGCCGCCGTCGACGGCAACGCGTGGCGGAACTATTACCTGCCGGGCCTGCAGTTCACCCTGCAGTCCGCGGGCATCGCCGTGGTCTCCTCCGTGGTGTTCGGCCTGGTGTTCGGCTTCCTGCGGCTGGCCCCGGTCGGCCCGGTGCGCTGGCTGGCCGCCGTCGTCGTGGAGTTCTTCCGGGCCGTGCCGGTGCTCGTGATGATGGTGTTCTTCTACCAGCTGTTCGCACAGGTCGCGCGCTCCGGAGCGATCCAGCCCCAGGACGGCCCGTACTACGCGGTGATCGCGGCGCTGACCCTGTACAACGGGTCTGTGATCGCGGAGCTGGTGCGCTCCGGGGTGCGCTCGCTGCCGCGCGGCCAGCGCGAGGCGGCCGCGGCGGTGGGCATGACGAGCACCCAGTCCCTGCGGCTCGTGGAGGTGCCCCAGGCCCTCATCGCCATGCTGCCGTCGCTGCTGAGCCAGTTCGTGGTGATCCTCAAGGACTCGGCGCTGGGCTACCTCATCGGCTTCTTCGAACTCCTGCAGTACGCCCGCCAGCTCGGCTCCGGCAACGGCAACATCCTGCAGTCCCTCGTGGTGGCCGCGATGATCTTCATCGTGATCAACTTCCTCCTCACCTGGGCGGCCACCCGGCTCTCGCGGCGGCTGTCGTCGCGGACGGCCGGCGACGCCAGCGCCCCCACGACCCCGCGCGTCGGGGCGCCCACGGACACGGCGGGCTGACCGGGCGGCGGGCGAGGCGGGCCCGCAGGTCGGGCGGCTGGCACCGGCCGACGTCGTCGGGTCAGCCGGCCAGCCAGGCCGTGAGCGCCGCGAGGCACGCGTGGACCGCCTCGCGGGGCACGTGCTCGTCGTCCGTGTGGGCCAGGAGGGCGTCGCCGGGGCCGAAGTTGACCGCGGGCACGCCCAGCTGGGAGAACCGGGCCACGTCCGTCCACCCGTACTTGGGCTGGGGCTCTCCCCCGACGGCGGCGACGAACGCGGCGGCGGCCGGCCGGTCCAGACCGGGGCGGGCGGCGGGCGAGGCGTCGTCGATCCGCACCTGGGCGTCCCAGTCCACGCCGGCCCCCTCCAGCACCGTGCGGACGTGCGCGTGGGCCTGCTCGAGGGTCTTGTCCGGCGCGAACCGGTAGTTCAGGTCCACGGACGCCTCGTCCGGGATGACGTTGCCCGCGACGCCGCCGGCCACGCGGATCGCGTGCAGCCCCTCGCGGTACTCCAGGCCCTCCACCGTGACCGTGGCCGGCTCGTACGCCGCCAGGGCGGTGAGCACGGGGGCCAGCTTGTGGATCGCGTTGTCGCCGCGCCAGGCGCGGCCCGAGTGCGCCGCGACACCGGGGAACGTGACGCGGTACCGGCACGTGCCGTTGCAGCCGCCCTCCACGACGCCGTCGGTCGGCTCGAGCAGCACCGCGAAGTCGCCCTCCAGCAGCTCGGGGGCCTGGCGGGCCACGCGGGCGAGGCCCGACAGGTCCGAGGAGACCTCCTCGTGGTCGTAGAACACCCACGTGACGTCGTGCACGGGGGTCGGGCCGTCCGCGCGGCCGAAGCGGCCGGCCAGGGCCAGCTGCACGGCGACGCCGGACTTCATGTCCACGGCTCCGCGGCCGTACAGCACGTCCCCGTCCCACGCCGAAGGCACGGTCCCGCGCGAGCCCGGCGCGGTGGGCAGGGGCACCGTGTCCAGGTGCCCGGCCAGGATCACGCGGGTCGGCCGCCCCAGAGCGGTGCGGGCGACGACGGCGTCCCCGAACCGCCGCACCTCGAGGCCGCCGAGGGCGCGCAGGGCCTGCTCGACGGCGTCGGCCAGCGGCCCCTCCTCCCCCGAGACGGAGCGCACGTCCAGCAGGATGGCGGTGAGCGCCGCGACGTCGAGGTCCGGATCGGCGAGGTCGGGCAGGGACACGGGGGTGAGACTCATGTGTCCAGTCTACGGACGGGCCTCTCGCCGCCCTGCAGCGTGCCCCGGCCGCTCAGTAGGCTGAGGCGCATGACCCAGACCGCCGCACAGCAGCCCTCCCCCCGTCTCGTCTCCGGCCACGGCCTGGCCACCACGGCCGCCGACGGCGCCGTCCTGGACGTGTGGTTCCCCGCGCCCGTGGCCGGTCCGCTCTCCGCCGCGGACGCCTCGCTGCGCGACACCCTGCGCGCCCTCGCCGCGGACGACGCGGACCGCGGGACCACGCAGGCCGTCGTCGAGCTGGAGGTCGACCTGGACGCCGCCCCGGCCTCCACTGCGGACGCGTGGCTGCGCCTGCACGCCCTCTCGCACCGCCTGGCGCGGCCGAACGAGCTCAACCTCGACGGCGTCTTCGGGCTGCTCACCAACGTGGTGTGGACGAACCACGGACCCTGCGCGGTCGCCGACTTCGAGCTGACGCGGGCGAGGCTGCGTGCCCGCGGCGCCGTGCAGGTGTACGGCGTGGACAAGTTCCCGCGCATGACGGACTACGTCGTGCCCTCCGGGGTGCGCATCGGCGACGCGGACCGGGTGCGCCTGGGCGCCCACCTGGCCGAGGGGACGACCGTGATGCACGAGGGCTTCGTGAACTTCAACGCGGGCACCCTGGGGCATTCGATGGTGGAGGGCCGGATCTCGGCCGGCGTCGTGGTGGGCGACGGGTCCGACGTCGGAGGCGGCGCGTCCATCATGGGCACGCTCTCCGGCGGCGGCACCCAGCGGATCGTGATCGGCGAGCACGTGCTGCTCGGCGCGAACTCCGGCGTGGGCATCTCCGTCGGCGACGACTGCGTGGTCGAGGCCGGTCTGTACGTCACCGCGGGCACGCGCGTGAGCGTGCTGCAGGACGGCGAGGCGGCGCGAACCGTGAAGGCCGTGGACCTCTCCGGCGTGCCGAACCTGCTGTTCCGCCGCAACTCCACCACGGGCGGGGTCGAGGCCCTCCCCCGCGCCGGCCGGACCGTCGAACTGAACGCGGCGCTGCACGCGAACTGACCCGGCGCACCCGGTCCCCGGCCCGCGACCCGCGACCCTTCCCTCCCCGTTCCCCGCCGCGTTGGGGGGCGATTTCCGGTGGTATCCCGCCGGGATAACGCCCAGTATCGCCCCCGGAACTCCCCGGCGGTCCGGGGGCGGGAAGACGACGACGGCGGCACGCGGCGCGGGCCGTCGGCTCCTGCACAGCAGCGCCCGCCCCGCGCGTCGTCCCCGTGCCGCGGCCACCCCGCCCCGGGCGCCCCGCCGGCGTCGGCCGATGGGTGCATGCCGCGCGTCGTGACTCCTCTGCCGCCCGACCAGCCCGCCGTGCTGTTGGCCACGGACCTGGCCCGGCTGGGGCTGCCGCCCGACCGCGCCCGCCGGTCGGACCTGGAGCGGGTCGGACAGGGCTTCCACCGGCAGCGGGCACGCCCTGGCACGGGCTGGGCCGACCTGGGCCTTCCCGAGCCCGGGCACGGCTTCTCCCCCGATCACCTCGCCGCGCTCCTGCGGCGGCGCCCGGATGCCGTCCTCTCCCACGAGACCGCGGCCCACCTGCACGGCCTGCCGATGCCCGCGCGAGCCTGGCGGCGGCGCGACCCGGCGACGGGCGAGCTCGAGGCCGACCCGCCGGTGCACCTCACCGTGGCTCGGGGGACACGACGCGTCCGGCGGGCCGGACTGATGGACCACCGCAGGCCGCTGGCGCCCGAGTTCGTCACGCACGTGCACGGCCTGCGCGTTACCACCGTCGATCGCACCTGGCTGGACCTGTGCTCCCTGACTCCTCCGTGGACGTTCGAGGACCTCGTGGCCGCCGGCGACCACGCCGTCCGGCACCCGTGGACGCCCGCGGGCCGGACGGATCCGGCCACCACGATCACCGCGCTGCGGTCCGCGCTGCACGCGTCCGGACGCTTCCATGGCCGCCCGGCCGCCCGGGAGGCGCTGGACTCCGTTCGCGTCGGGGCGGACTCGCCGCCCGAGACCCGCCTGCGCCTCGCCCTCGTGGCCGGCGGGCTGCCGGAGCCGGAGCTGCAGGCCGCGCTCGAACCCGGGGACCCCTTCTCCCCCGTGGCCGACCTGGCCTACCGCCACGTGCGCCTGGCCCTGCAGTACGACGGTGCGGGGCACCGCACGCGGGAGCAGCAGGCGCGCGACGCCCGCCGGGACCGCTACGGGCAGGCGCGCGGCTGGACGACGCTCCGCGTCACCTGGGCGGATGGGCGCGAGGACTTCCGTGGCGTCGTCGCGGTGGTCCGACGCCGCCTCGGCCACTCCGCCTCGACATGAAGACGCTCCGGCGAACGCATTGGGGGCGGTTTCGGGTGGTATTCCGTCGGAATACC